>JAGQPY010000480.1 GCA_020426485.1 Planctomycetaceae bacterium | reverse complement strand
GGCTGGTATGCGTTCAGCATCGGAATCCTTTCCGATTGTGTCATGCTCTGCAAATCTAAACTCCTATTGTGAACATTTTAACAAAATCCCAATACCCCTTTCCCCGCAGACTCCGACAGACCAGGAACAGAGAACACCTGGCCTGTCGGCCACGGGTTAAACGATGGGACTTGAGAGACACGACAGAAGAGCCGTCTGCTTTAAAAAGTGCCCGCGTCAAATGCCCCGTTGTCCGGACGTCCGGACGTCCGGCTTTCAGAACAGTTCATGAATTTCGCGGTGGCCGAAATCCACCAACGGAAACGGTCGACCGGCGGGGCCCGGCAGATGAGATTCCAGGTTCAGACCCAGACTGTGGAATACCGTGGCGACAATATCCGCCGGCTGCACTGGTCGATCCGCCGGCACACCGCCGATGGGATCACTGGCACCGACGACCTGTCCACCCTTCACGCCGCCACCGGCAAAGTAAGTGGTAAAGCATTGCGGCCAGTGATCGCGGCCGCCGGCCGGATTCACTTTGGGAGTACGACCGAATTCCGCAATATTGCAGACCAGCGTATTGTCCAGCAGACCTCTTTGATGCAGGTCGTCAATCAAGGCCGCATAGCCCTGATCGTACATCGGAGCCACGATGTCTCGCATGCCTGCAATGGATGTGAACGGCTTGGAACCATGGATGTCCCACGTGATCTCATCAAACACGGTCAGAAACGTATTGATTGTTACAAATCGTACTCCGGATTCCACCAGCCGTCGTGCCAGCAGACAACACTGCCCAAACCGATTCATGCCGTATCGCTCGCGCGTATCCGCTGACTCCTTCGAAAGATCGAAGCCATCACGCGCCTGAGTACTGGTCATGATCCGATAAGCGGCCTGGAAATTATCATCCAGCAGTGCCGCATTTTCTGACGCTTCAAAGTCCTTCACGGTTTGGTCGACAATTTCTCGCAGCTTCTGACGGCGGTTCAGTCGAGCTTCCGGAATTGTCTGCGGCGGCAACAGGTCGGGAACCTGAAAATTTGGTTTCGAAGGGTCGGCCATCAGAGCAAACGGGTCGTGACTCTTGCCAAGAAAGCCTCCGGCCTGACCGTTGGGAAGATTTCCGCCACCGCGGCCCATGGTTTCCGGCAGAACAACAAACGGCGGCAGATCGGTTCGTCGCCCTTTCAGGTAGCTGACGACCGCGCCGGCGTGAGGTGAATTGACGCCGCCGGTAAACTGACGTCCCGTCTGCATCATCTGCCAGCCGGCGTCATGAACCGCCGCCGCCGTGTGATAGCATGATCGGACCAGAGAAAAGTGCTCGGCAATCTGAGCATGCCTGGGAAGGATCTCCGAAATCTGAAATCCGGCCGTCGTATCAATCGGTTGAAATGGTCCGCGCACTTCCGCCGGAGCATCCGGCTTCATGTCAAACGTATCCAACTGACTCGGCGCGCCCAGATTGAAGATCATGATGCAGGATCGTTCGTCGTGCCCGGGCTTCACCAGACCTGCTTCACGAGCCTGGGCATACTGGGCCAGCGACAAACCGGCGGCCCCCAGTGTTCCCACCTGAAGGAAATCCCGGCGAGTCGTCCCGTTGCAGGTCTTTGCCGTTCCACGACTGGTCAGATTCAACATAGCAGTCTCTCGATTCTCAACATTCAACGTCGCAGCGATCGTGTCCCTGACTCAAGGGCCTGGTGAATGATTCGACGCGGTGCGTCAGCGGCACGGAGTCGTTTCCGTCGGTCCTTTGAAGAGTGACGGCCACGAACGCGATCGATGGAACTCTGAGGCCCAGACACCAAACGAATGACGCCAGTCTACACAGACACTCCCCTTCAGGGAAAGCAGTCTCCCAAAGCAGTGTCCGGAACGGCATGAAAGGGTCTTTTGCCGAGTATTCCCGTTCACCGCTGAGGTCACCTGCCGTCGTGAATTCGTCACAGGACCGCCATGCCACCGATAGCGAAGCATCGTCCACACCGTATAATCCGGTCATGACCGATCCGAACCCAACGGAAATTCAAAGCGACGACGCCCGCGAAGACGCACGGCGGATGAGTCTGCAGGGCAACCAGCCGCCTTCGGAAATCGAGGGTTATTCTGTCCTGCGCCCGCTGGGCACGGGAGCGTACGGAACCGTCTGGCTGGCTCGGGAAGACCGGACCGGACGCATGGTGGCCATCAAATACTACCCGCATCGCCGAGGTCTGAACTGGTCGCTGCTGAACCGCGAAGTGGAAAAACTGGCCACGCTTTATGCCTCACGGAACATCGTGCGGCTGCTGGATGTTGGCTGGAACGCTGAGCCACCGTATTACGTGATGGAATACGTGGAAAACGGTTCTCTGGGAGTCAGCCTTGCGGCCGGAGCCCTGGGCGTCGACGAAACCATTCGGATCACTCGCCAGGTCTGCGGAGCGCTGATTGAAGCTCATGGTGCCGGCATTCTGCACTGCGACCTGAAACCGGACAACGTGCTGCTGGATGCTCAGTTTCAGGTTCGACTGTGCGATTTCGGACAGTCCCGCATGTCTCACGAACAAAGCCCGTCTCTGGGCACGCTGTACTACATGGCACCGGAACAGGCCGACCTGGAAGCCGCCCCTGATGCTCGCTGGGACGTCTACGCCGTTGGCGCTTTGATGTATCACATGCTGACCGGTGAGCCGCCATATCGGGACTCGGTGATTCAGAAGAAGCTGGAGCGAGCCGAGTCGCTTCAGGAACGACTGACGATTTATCGCAACCACATTCGCGATTCACCACCACCCACGCTGCACCATTCGGCTCGACGAGTCGATCGTCCGCTGGCACGCATCGTGGATCAGTGCCTGGCCGCAGATCCTCGGGAACGCCTGCCAAATGCTCAGGCCATTCTGGATCTGCTGGCCAGCCGCGAACGAAATCGATCTCGCCGACCTTTGCTGTTGCTGGGTGTCCTGGGGCCCATTCTTCTGATGGCCGCCATGGTTCCCATCTTTGTCAATGCCATGCGCAGCAATATCGACCAGATGGAACAGCAGCTGATCGTGGGAACTCAGGAACGGAATGCCCTGATGGCCCGCATTCAGGCGAATTCGCTGCAGCACGAACTGGAAGACCAGCTTCGCGAACTGGAGCGTATTGTGGCCGATGATGAATTCGTCGCCGCCATGACCGAGCTGATGCAACGGTCCTCCGATACAATCGTCCACGAAACGCAGCAGTATCACGATGTGGCTCCGGAAGAACGTCCGGCCTGGATGCAGCTGCTGGATGAAACTCAGGCCCGAGCAGAACGGAACACCGACGGAGCATCAGAAACATCGGCAACCAGCTGGTTTCTGAATGATGCTCGCGGTATCCAGCTGTGGCGTCGACCGTTTAACGACGTGTCCGTTGGCAAGAACTACGCATTTCGAGATTATTTTCACGGCACCAATACTCAGTACACCAGCGAAAACGCACCGGACAATATCCGACCACTGACGGATGCACATATTTCGCTGGCTTATCAAAGCGATGCAACTCATCGATACATGATCGCTCTGAGCGTTCCGATTCGCTCGCCGTCCGGAGAAATCATCGGAGTCTTCGCTCGTACCGCACATCTGGGCGACCTGCAGCGCCGCCTGGGTCAGGATATTCAGGGAACCGGAGCAGCGGGTACTCATCCGGAAGTCGCCCTGGCCGACCGACGCGAAGCTCAGCTGCTGGATCATCCGTGGCTGACAGCGGAAGTCCTGCAGAGACTTTCCGAAGAGGAATCGAAAGAGATGTTCCGCCGACTGCGGCTGGACGAAACAACCCGTGATGCCATCCGTCAGGCCGGCAATCCGCCATCCGCTTCGTCAGACGATGGCACTAACCATTCTGCCAGTCGTCTTGAAGTAAAGATCGCAAACTACCGAGACCCGGTAGGGTCTTTAACGGAACCTTCGGCTCACGCCTATCGCGGCGAATGGATTGCTGCGATGGCCGCCATGAAAAGTGAACGCATGCCATGGCTGGTGATCGTTCAGGAGCAGCGCTCACGAACACTGACCCCCGTCAGTGCCATGGAAGCACGGGCCACCCGACAGGCCTGGATTGCCGTCTTCGCCAGCATCGGCACCATGCTGGGAATCTGGTTCTTCGTCTGGCAGGCCTTGGTTCGCAGTCAGGAACCCAGAGCCGAGAAGCTATCGGGAACTGTTCACTGACGCGTGAGCAAAAAAATTGGCAATCGCGGATTGCCAAATCTGCGGCGGGGATCCGCTGGCTGCATACTACATGTGAGCTCTACTCCGAAATCGACGGAAGCCGTCCGGAATTCAGGTACCGAGTGTGCCTCGTAACCAGTTCCCAAGGGAAGTTATG
>JAGQPY010000047.1 GCA_020426485.1 Planctomycetaceae bacterium | reverse complement strand
AGGGTTGTCGTGATTGGTTCTGAAATAGAAAAGACGCTTTTCGGTGATCGTTTGTCAGCAAAATCCAAAACGGCGACAAGTCTCCGCACTCCAAGGTGGCGCTGTCCAGTTAGGCTGCTACCCGATGTTGAGCCGACGGCTCAGGAAGCGCACGAATCAGCAGGGAGATCGTTCGGTCAATGGCGCCTTGTTGAGAGAGCACGACGGAGCGGGCGGTATGGCCAAGTTGATTTCGATGATGTGGTTGTTGCAGCAGGTTTTGCACTGTCGGCATGAAGGAATCGATGGTGTCCAGCTGGATGGCGGCGGAGGCGGACAGCAGTTGAGCCACGATGTCTCGAAAGTTGGATGTACTGGGGCCAAACATGACGGCGGCTCCGAAAGCGGCTGGTTCCAGCATGTTTTGTCCACCTCGTGAACCGAAGCTGCCGCCAACGAAAGCGATATCGGCCAGTCCCCAGCACGCGCTGAGTTCGCCAATTGTGTCCAGCAGAATGACGGCTGTTCGTGGAACACTGTCGCCAGCAGACAAATGAGACCGTCTGACCAGTTCGCAGCCCGAACTGAGGACCGCCGCAGCGGCTTCATCAAAGCGTTCCCGATGACGCGGCACAATGATCAGTCGCAGTTCCGGATAGGATTGAGACAGTTGTTTCCACGCATCCACCGCCATCTGTTCTTCCGGGTGCTGAGTACTTCCGGCAATCAGAATCGTGTCGCTGTCACAGATTCGAAACAGTTGTCGCAGGTGAGCTGTCTGATCATTGAACCGATCGCAGAGAACGCCGTCGAACTTGATCGAGCCGGTCATTGACAGAGCGTCTTCACGAACACCCAGATCGTGAAGTCGATGAGCGTACTCTTCGTTCTGCGCGGCGACGATGGTGATTTGCCGAAGAATGGGTGCGATCAGCGACCGCACTCGGCGGTAGCCACGATAGCTGCGATCGCTCATCCGAGCATTGATGATCGCCGTGGAGATGCCTCGCCGCTGACATTCGCTGAGAAAATTCGGCCAGAGTTCCAGTTCGACCAGAACCACCAGAGTCGGTCGAATTCGGTCAAGGGCTGCCGAGACGGCCCATGAAAAATCCAGCGGAAACCACGTCACCGCGCAGTCCTGAAATCGGCTCTGCGCCAGCTCAAAGCCTGTATCGGTCGACGTGGTAATGAGCACCTGAAATGCGTCGCGGGTCTGGTCGCGAAACGCCTGAACAACTTTCTGCAGTTGAAGCACTTCGCCAACGCTGACCGCATGAAACCAGACGACCGGACGATCGCCGGAAACAACCGGCAAACGCCCCACCAACTTCTCACGCCATCCGCGACGATAGCGACGATGGCAGACAGACCGCCAGATAATGATTGGGGTCAGCGCGGTGAGCAGCGTCAGATAGACGAGATTCAAAAACCATTTCATCGGGAATCCATTCCTCAACGAAGTCTGCCTGCCCCACCAGGCTGTGAAACCCGTTCACCGCCTGTAATGTCAGCCATCGGTCACCGCGTTCTGCTGAGCCGTCTTTCGGATCAACGATCGACGGCTGAAGACACGGTCACCGGCTACTTTCCACAGCACTTTTTGTACTTTTTGCCGCTTCCGCACGGACAGGGATCGTTACGGCCAACTTTGGGTTCCACGTTCTTGATTGGATCCACCGCGCGTTTGTCGTCTCCCGGTTCTGAGCCGCTGGTCTGGAATTCATCAACGTCAGTCGGTGCGACATCCTGTTCGGTCGCCGTGACCTTCCAAAGAGAACCAACGAAGGCCGGACTTTCCTGTTCGATCCGGAAGACTGCGGACGTCACCTGTTCCGCAATTCGGTCCCACATTGCGTTGAATGCCTTTCGGCCTTCACGTTTGTATTCAGTCTTGGGATCTTTCTGAGCATAGCCGACAAAGCCGATGCCCTGTCGCAGGTGCCCCATGAAATACAAATGGTCTTTCCATGCCTGGTCGACAATTTCCAGCAGCACCGAACGTTCGGTTTGCCGCAGTTCGGGCCGGTACACGATCTCGATGCCCTGCAGAAACTGCGACCGAGCCTCGTCTGGTTTCAGATTCTGAATTCGCGACTGATCGACGGACCATTTCAGTTCCTGATCGGCCCATTGTGCGAGTGCCTGGGCCTGTTCCGGGGTAACTCGTGCCGCGACGTTTTCAGAATCCGGCAGCAGTTCCAGCAGCTTTGCTTCGACTTTGCGGCTGTCGGGGCGAGATCGGAGAAAGTCGCGACTGGTTTCAATCAGCAGTTCGTGGATCTGCTGGCCAGACATCGAAGCGAAACTTTCGGGGGCGAAATCCCGACGGAATCGCGTGTTGGCCCAGCGAGCCAGCTTTTCGCGATTATATTTTTCGCCTTCCGATCCGCTGCCTGCCAGAAAACTGTGCAGACCCACATTCACCGGGAATGTCACTTCTTTTTCGTCGTAAAGCTGACGGATCTTCTCCTTCAGGTGCTGTTCAATCTGAGCCTGGTCCTTTCCCTTGATTTCATCAACGGAGAGACACAGCGTGAAGTGCTGATGAGCCCAGTTGCACAGCGACTTCAGATGGAAATCGGGATCAAGAAAAACACCCAGGTCTTTCAGGTCCCAGCGACCGATACTGGCCACAGCCGGTTCCATGATGTGACGCAGCATGTCACGACGTTCAACCTTCTGCAGATCGCGGTCGTTCAGATTGATGCCGAACTGTCGATTGGCCCAGCGAGAAAGAGCGACCCAGTTCCAGTCCTTGTGAGCGTCATCTTCACCGGTATCCGGCAGATGAACTTCAATCTGTTCGTAGATCAGGTTCTCGTACTGGCGTTCCCCTTCTTCTCGCAGGAACTGTTCCAGCTGATCTCGCTCCATTTCGTGAACCTGATGCCGGTCCACTTCCAGCGCGAGTTTCTGATGGATCCATTCGACCAGTGATTCTTCGCTGTAGAAACGATCCAGAAAGTGAGTGACCCAGTGACTGATCTGTCCGTCCATCATGCCCAGCAGCAATTCACGGCAGTTGGCACCGTCCAGAATCTGCTGACGGTAGCTGTAGGTGCGCTTTCGCTGTTCGTCCATCACTTCGTCATATTCCAGCAGGTTCTTTCGCTGGTCGAAGTGACGTTCTTCAATCTTTTTCTGAGCCGCTTCGACTCGACGCGTCACCATCGGGCTGACGATGGGTTCACCGTTTTCCAGACCAGCCCACTGCATGACTCGTTTGACGAAATCGCCGGCGAACAGTCGCATCAGCTTGTCGTCCAGCGAAATGAAAAACCGGCTGGACCCCGGGTCCCCCTGACGGCCCGCTCGACCTCGCAGCTGCAGGTCAATTCGTCGTGAGTCATGTCGTTCTGTGCCAACGACATGCAGCCCGCCCAGTTCCTGAACGACTTTGGCTTCGGCCTTCATGCCTTCTCGTTCCGCAATCTTTGCGGTCAGGTCATCCCATTCAGACTTGGGAACGTCCAGGCGCGATTCATACTTCTGTTTCAGTTCCTCCCACGCGGAGTGTTCCGGATTGCCGCCCAGAATGATGTCGGTTCCTCGACCGGCCATGTTCGTGGCGATGGTGACCGCACCTTTGCGGCCCGCCTGAGCGACGATTTCGGCTTCGCGTTCGTGGTACTTGGCGTTCAGAACGTTGTGAGGGATGCCCTGTTTGACCAGCTTGTGGCTGACCAGTTCCGATGTTTCAATCGAAGTGGTACCGACCAGAACCGGACGTCCTGTGCCATGAACTTCCTTGATTTCATCAACAACGGCCTGCCATTTTTCCTTGTCGGTGCCGTAGATGTTGTCCGGAAAATTGACCCGTTGCATGGTGCGGTTGGTGGGAACCGCCATGACATCCAGATGATAGATCTTCCAGAACTCTTCCGCTTCGGTCATCGCTGTACCGGTCATTCCGGCCAGTTTGTTGTACAGCTTGAAATAGTTCTGCAGAGTAATCGTGGCCAGCGTCTGTGACTCTTCCTTGATCTTGACGCCTTCCTTCGCTTCAACAGCCTGATGCAGCCCGTCGCTCCACTGCCGGCCTTCCATTTTTCGACCGGTGTTTTCGTCAACGATGATGACTTCACCACGTTCAACCACGTAGTTGACATCGCGTTTGTAGAGGTAGTGAGCCTTCAGGGCATTGTCGATCAGATGCGGCCATTCCATGTTGCCGGCCGTATAGAAGCTGTCGACGCCCGCCAGTTCTTCCGCTCGGCGAGTTCCTTCTTCCGTCAGGTGGCAGGTGTGTTCTTTTTCTTTGACTTCAAAGTCAATATCCGGCCGAAGCTGTCGTGCAATGCGATCGGCCAGAGGATATTTTTCCAGGTTGTCGTGGGCCGGACCGGAAATAATCAGGGGCGTTCGAGCTTCATCGATCAGGATGTTGTCGATTTCGTCCACAACAGCGAAATCGAGAGGCCCCTGGACCTGCAGTTCGCGAGTCGGCTTCATGTTGTCGCGAAGATAGTCGAAGCCAAACTGATTGCTGGTGCCGTACGTGATGTCACAGGCGTAATGCTTTTGCCGTTCCTGCGGACCCATATTCGACTGAATCGCGCCAATGGTCAGGCCCAGATTCATGTGAATGGGGCCCATCCATTCCATGTCGCGGCGAGCCAGATAGTCGTTGACCGTGATGACATGAACCTTGCCCGCGATGGCGTTCAGAAACGTCGGCAACGTCGCGACCAGCGTCTTGCCTTCCCCCGTGACCATTTCGGCGATCATACCATTGTGCAGAATCCATCCGCCGACCATCTGGACGTCGTAATGACGCATCTTCAGAAACCGGCGACCGGATTCGCGAACGGCCGCGAATGCTTCCGGCAGAAGTTTGTCCAGACTTTCTCCATCTCGCAAACGCTGTCGAAAAATGTCCGTGGTCTGACGCAGCTCGGAGTCGGATTTCGCCTGCCAGGCAGATTCCAGGCCGTTGATCCGATCCAGCAAAGAACCCGGAACAATCTGAGTCTTGCCGTGCTTGTCTCGAACGAAGCCGAAACCACGGATGCGGCGTTCGTTTGACGAACCGAACAGTGACGTCACGCCACGTTCGATTTTGCCGGTGGCTGCCGTAAAGAAATCACCGACTTTTTCCAGAAACTCCATAACCAAGCTCTACTTTCAATCAGCAACGTATCTGTCTCAAATCACTGGACTTCGCCATCGCGAAACGTGCCGCCCCGGGTATCGTTCCACCAGAATCTCAAAGTGAAACGCGATCCCAACAGAAGCCACTCCGTCGCAGCGGTTTTGAAGTGACTGCCCAAATGACGGGAACAAATGGCAATGCCAAATCTTCGGTTTTGACCTAAGTCCAAGTGTCACAAGTGTATTTGATGCAACGAAACACGGTCAATGGCAGCCACACTGCAGGAGCGTGGAAGAATGGGCAAGTTACGTGCCGTTCTGATCACATCGCAGACTGTCAGTGGATTTGGAAGGGTTTTATTCGAGCGCTGAACTGTCAATGGCAGCTGCCAGTCCCCGGCGAATATCGTCGAACTGAAAGCCCGCCCGTTCGTTCAACGCGTAGGCACTGACAATGCGTTTGTTGCCGTTCCCGGATCGCCGAGTCGGCGGCATTGGCAGCGGCGCACCTTCTTTCCCTGACAACGTCCGCTCCGAACATGTCTCACCGGCAAAGTCCGGCGGCGGGCAGTTCGTGAATTCGGCCAGGGCGCTATAGTACTGAAATCGTGTCAGTGTCTGCGTGTTCACCACATTGACCAGATCCGGAAACTCCGGATCGTGACTCGCCAGATTAATCATTCGTACCGCATCGTCCACGTGAATCAGATTCAGCCAGCTTTGTCCATCACCGGTCAAGACAACACCGTTGCGGAGATCGTTGATCCGTCTCAGTAGTCTGTCCGGTCCATAGATCCCAGCCATGCGAAGCACGATGACCTTTGTAGCCGGAAAACGCTCTCGACAGATTTCGCGCAGCAGCTGTTCTGCCTGAAGGCAACACTGTCCACTTTCTGTGGCTGGATCGGCGACGGCGAGTTCCGAGACATCGTCGCCATCATGGTCACCATAAACTCCGGTACTGGATACGTAAAGAAACCGGTCCGGAGCGGTGGTCAGTGAGTCCAGCAGACGCCTGAGTCCGTCCAGCCAGATCTGTTCGCGATTTATTTCCGGGGATCGATCAAATCCCACGGACCACAGCACGATTCTGCTGGCAGGAAGCGGCGTCGACCAATTGTCGCTCGACAAATCACCAATGACCGGAGTCAGCCCGTTCGCTCGAAATTCCGCCGCACGTTCAGAGGATCGCGTGATAGCATGGACCGCAAGCCCCTGAGACTGCCATGACCGCGCGACTCGCTGACCCAGATATCCGCATCCGGCGATCAATCGACTTTCAGAGGCTTCGGGAGGAACGGTCATCTTCTTTGATCGCTTTCATGCACACCGAAAAGGACATCGTGGATTCGTGGTGGCTACTGATCCATTCTCAAAATCGTCTGTCGCTGCATAAACACGATCACCTGCTGGCCGTTGTCGGGATCGGGGATAGTGGAAACAATCTTCCAGCCTCGACGACCGAAATCGCCCAATGCACTGCCGAGGAACAGGTTCTTTTTGGGATCCTTTTCAAGGTAGACGGTCCGGTATTCCATTTGAGGCGGAATGAGGGCATCAAACAGCAGTCGAGTGAACAGTTCGGCAGACCAGATTGTCAGAATCAGCAGGAACAGTTGTTTGTAACTCATGGATTTCGGCTCCGGCATGTCTGAGTACTCCGACGACTGATCAGTGGGGTGGGAACCGCAGGTTTTAGGAAAAATGCCGGCCTGTGAGAATATGACTCCCTTGAGATCATTCGGGGTTTCTCAGACCATCCCGCTCAACAACAGCCGGAGGACAGTGATCGCTGAACGCTGTCCAATTGCGAGCCTAACCTAACAAGTTTCGGAAAGAAGACGGGACTGAAGCTGATGAGTAAAAACGTGTGTCGCTGGGGAATTCTGAGTACCGCCGGCATCGCCATGAAGAACTGGCATTCCATTGCAGCGTCCGGAAACGGGCAGGTCGTGGCGGTCGCAAGTCGCTCCGTCGAAAAAGCACAGACGTTTATTGATGCCTGTCAGGCGTCGGTGCCAGTCAGTCACACTGTTGAAGCGGTCGGCAGTTACGAAGAACTTCTGCAACGTTCCGACATTAATGCGGTCTACGTTCCACTGCCCACGGGTTTGAGAACCGAATGGGTCTGCAAAGCTGCCGCGGCCGGCAAGCATGTGATGGTTGAAAAACCCTGTGGAGTCACCGCCGATGATGTTCATCGAATGATTGACGCCTGTCGACAGCACAAGGTGCAGTTCATGGACGGCGTGATGTTCATGCACAGTGCTCGCATGGCTGAAATTCGCAAGACCCTGGAGGACGGCACGAGCGTGGGCACGATTCGACGGATTGCCAGTCAGTTCAGTTTTTGTGCCGACGAGCAATGGGTGGGCAGCAACATTCGAGCCAGCAGCAATCTGGAACCGGCCGGGTGTCTGGGCGACCTTGGCTGGTACACGATCCGCATGACGTTGTGGACGCTCAACTACGAAATGCCAACAGAAGTCCGTGGACGAATTCTGCATGGAGCCAAACGCCCGGACAGCCCGGAAGATGTTCCGATGGAATTTCAGGGGGAACTGCATTTCGCAAGCGGAGTTTCCGCCACGTTCTACAATTCGTTCCGCAATAACCATCAGCAGTGGGTCAACATCAGCGGAACGAAGGGCTATCTGGAAGTCAAAGATTTTGTGCTGCCGTATTTCGGCAACTCCGTATCGTTTGATGTGGCGAACCACAACTTCGTAATCGACGGCTGCCGCTTCAATATGGAAAAACATCTGCGAACCGTGGCCGTGCCGGAGTACAGCAATAACTGGCCGGAAGCTCAGGAAGTCAACCTGTTCGCAAACTTCTCCGGGATTGTGCTGAGCGGCAAGACCGTCGACCACTGGCCGGATATTGCACTGAAGACCCAAATCGTGCTTGACGCCGCACTGAAATCCGCCAGAAATAATGGTGAGCCGGTGATGTTGTAGGACGGCAGGCGACCGTTTTATTTTCCGGTACACCCGGACCTGCGGTTTTGGCTATTGATCGATGCTGGTGGTACAGACATTCCTGTCTGCAGATTCTTAATCAAAACTGTCTCTATGACCTGACATTGATCAACGGCCAGAACACAACATTTTGTCGAAGCGACCACCGGGAGCGATTCGGCGGCTGAAACGGACCACCTCAAACGACAACCCACGCCACCCGGTCAAGGGCGCCGCCCTTGTGGAAAAATCTATGAAACGAATTCGGCTTGGCGCGGCTGTTCTGAATCAGACTCCGCTGGATTGGGCAGGCAATGCCGACCGCATTCGCCAGGCGATCCACCGCGCTCGGGAGCGGCGGATTGGTGTGTTGTGTCTGCCGGAGTTATGTCTGACCGGTTACGGTTGCGAAGACATGTTTCTGTCGCCTCATACGTGGCGGTCGGCGTGGGATTCACTGCATTCCATTCTTCCGGTGACGGAGGGCATGCTGGTGACACTGGGACTGCCGCTGTATGTCACCAACGGCGTGTATAACGTTGTCTGTGTCGTCGCCGACGGTCAGATTGCGGGGTTTGTGCCGAAACAGCATCTGGCCGGCGACGGACTGCACTATGAACCTCGATGGTTTCGAGCGTGGCCCGCAGAAGTGGTGACCACATTTCACTATGAACAGCAGTCCTGGCCCATCGGAGACGTGCAGTTCGAATGTGATGGTGTTCGGCTGGGTTTTGAAATCTGTGAAGATGCCTGGGTGGCCGGACGTCCGGGAAATCGCATGGCCGAATGCGGCGTCGACGTCATTCTGAATCCCAGCGCGAGTCACTTTGCGTTCGGAAAACACGAAATCCGAAAGCGATTTGTGCTGGAAGGTTCCCGAGCTTTTGGCGTCAGCTACATCTATGCAAACCTGCTGGGGAATGAAGCCGGTCGAGCCATCTATGACGGCGGCGCGTTGATTGCGTCGTCCGGACAACTGGTGGCTGCGGGGCCTCGGTTTGGTTTCCACGATGTCGGAATCACCTGTGCCGATGTGGATGTCGATCTGACTCGCACTCGGCGAGCCGGCATTCATTCGATGCCCACGGATGTCAGCGATGATGTACATGCCCGCATCATTCACGTTCCCGGAAAGCTCACCGCGCCGGATTCCGGTCGCACGAAAACTGAATCGGCCACGGCAATTCTGCAGGCTTCATTGCCAACGGCGAGCAGCACACTTGTCTCCGCGACGCCGGAGTCAGAGCACGACGAATTCACACAGGCGATTGCTCTGGCGTTGTTTGACTACATGCGCAAGAGCTATTCGCGAGGTTTCGTGGTCAGTATGAGCGGCGGAGCAGACTCTTCCGCCGTGGCGTGCCTGATTCGATGCATGGCGGAACGAGCCGTTGCGGAACTGACGCTGGAAGGTGTTCAGAAAAAACTGCCCTGGTTCGCTGCTGTGCAGAATGCCCGTTCGATCGATCAACTGATGCATCACCTGCTGACGGGTGTTTATCAGGCAACTCGAAACAGTTCCGACGTGACTCGTAACGCAGCCGAAGCGGTGACTTGCGGAGTCGGCGGAACTTTTCATCAACTGGACGTTGATTCACTGGTTGCAGATTACACGTCGATTGTGGAAGCTGCGATTGGTCGAAAGTTGCAATGGGATCGCGACGATATCGCTTTGCAGAATATTCAGGCTCGCACACGTTCCCCCGGCATCTGGATGTTTGCCAACCTGAACAACGCTCTGCTGTTGTCGACCAGTAATCGTTCCGAAGCCGCCGTGGGTTATGCCACAATGGACGGAGACACGTCCGGCGGTTTGAGTCCGATTGCTGGTATCGACAAGGCCTTTCTTCGCGACTGGCTGCGAACAATGGAGAAGAATGGTTCCGCTGGCTGCGCGGCGATTCCGGCTTTGCGACTGGTCAATGAACAGCAGCCGACGGCCGAACTGCGTCCGGCGGAGTACGAACAAACAGACGAAGGCGACCTGATGCCGTACCCGATTCTGGACGAAATCGAAGGGTTGGCCATCGGGGACAAGCGAAGTCCGGCGGAGGTATTGTTCTTTCTGACGGAAGCTCACCCGGAACATTCACGGGAACAGTTGGTCGAATGGGTCAAACGATTCTTTCGTCTGTGGTGTCGCAATCAGTGGAAACGCGAACGGTACGCACCGTCGTTTCATGTGGACGACAAAAACCTGGACCCTCGCACGTGGTGTCGCTTTCCCATTCTTTCCGGCGGTTATCAGGCGGAACTGAATGACCTGAGGTAGAGCCGTTGCCGTTTTCACGGAGCACCGTATTAATGACAGCAAAGGGCGTCGGATGAAACAGGTTCTGGTGATTGGTGGTGGTTCGATCGGTGAGCGGCATCTGCGGTGCTTTCAGCGAACCGGACGCTGTGAAGCGGCACTGTGCGAAATCAACGATGATCTGCGGAAACAGCTTTGCGATCGTTATGCCGTCCGTCGTTCTTTCGCTGACCTGCAGCAGGCCATCGATTCGGGTTTTGATGCAGCAGTGATCTGCACGCCCGCTCATCTGCATGTCACAATGGCCACCATGCTGGCACGAAAAGGACTGCATGTGCTGATCGAAAAGCCGCTCAGTACGACGGACGTCGGCCTGGAGGAATTGTCTGCTCTGACCACGGAACGCGGCATTGCCGTCAGCGTGGCCTATGTCCTGCGGAATCATCCGGCTTTGCAGGCGGTAAAAGCGGCGATCGACGCACGACGTTTCGGCAACCCTGTGCAGGTCGTCTACTGCGGTGGCCAGCATTTTCCGTTTTATCGGCCTGCTTATCGTCAGATCTATTACAACAATCATGCCACCGGTGGTGGCGCTATCCAGGACGCGCTGACTCACATGATGAACGCGGCCGAATGGCTGGTGGGACCGGTCACGCGGTTGGTGGCCGACGCCGAACACTGTGTCCTCGAAGGCGTCGATGTGGAAGACACCGTTCACGTGATGACTCGACACGGCAACCTGCCGGGAAGCTTCAGCCTGAATCAGCATCAGCCGGTCAACGAATCCACGCTGACGGTTTTGTGTGAACACGGCGCGGTTCGGTTTGAATCGCACAATTCTTCCTGGCAAACCTGTCATCAACCGGACCAGCCATGGACGACGGAGGAAAGTTTTCCAATGGAACGCGATGACCTTTTTGTTCGACAGGCCCATGCCTTTCTGGATCAGCTGGAGGGAACTCAAGAGGCGGTCTGTACCCTGGCCGAAGCAACTCAAACGCTGCGAGTCAACCTGGCGGCGCTGCGATCTGTACAATCCCAATCATGGGTGACGTTGTGAACACGGAAGTCTCTGTAACGAAAGAACGATCGATCGGACAACTGTTCGATTTGACCGGACGAGTCGCATTGATCACCGGAGCTTCCGGTTATCTGGGAATGTCCATGGCACGAGCACTGGCGGAAGCCGGTGCGACGGTCGTCGCAGGCAGTCGAGAACTTTCACGAGCGAAGAGCGTGGCGGCTCAGTTGGCCGTGACGGAAAATGCCGCTCACCATGGTGTTCAACTTAATCATCTGGACGAAGCAGGTCTGCAGCGAGGATTTCGTGCGGCAGTGGAGGCGGCGGGGCGCGTCGACATTCTGGTCAACAATGGTCAGCAGGGCCATGCGATGGATTTGCATGATGTGACCGGTGAAGCCTTTCAACAGGATCTGCAAAACGTGACTGGATATTTCCTGCTGGCCAGAGAATTCCGAAACCACATCGTTGAACGAAAGGCGACCGGCTGTGTAGTGATGATCGGTTCGATGTATGGCGTTGTCGGCTCGTATCCGGATGCCTACGAAGGGATCTGCACGGCGAGTCCCGTGCAGTATCATGCCCTGAAGGGCGGCATTGTTCACATGACTCGCCACCTGGCCGTCTACTGGGCTCGTGACGGCGTGCGAGTGAACTGCCTGAGTCCCGGTCCGTTTCCATCCGCGAAAGCTCCGTCCGCAATGGTCGAACGGCTGCGACAAAAGAGCCCGATGAGTCGGATGGGTGTTCCGGAAGAACTCAAAGGACCACTGCTGCTGCTGTGCAGCGATGCCGGCAGTTACATCACCGGACAAAACCTGCTGGTCGACGGCGGCTGGACAGCATGGTAATCGGCTGTCCGACATATCCCGAAGTGCAATGAAACGAGCCGACCAGCGACAACATTTCGGCCATCGGGCCCAACGACGTTTTCCGGCCAACCACGCCGCAGGTCAGGGCAGCACCCAACGCCGTGAAGAGATCATCATCGTTTAACCCGATGCCGCAGGCGAGGTCTGTCCTTGCTGCGATCAACCTCGCCTGCGGCATCGGTTAAACAAATCATTTTCCCTGCCTGAAAAGTCAGCGTTTCTTCAGCTCAAATCTTTTCACGGTGTTAGGCGAAGCCGTTGTCAGTCGACGACCTCCAGCATCCGCAGCGGAACGTAGAATTTCTGATAGCGCCGACCATCGGAATATTCTTCGCCGCGTGGATCGACCACCAACACAGTGGCACGGCGAGTGATGCGGTTGACAATGCCTTCGTAGTGGTGTCCGTCCAGATCAAATCGTACTCGGGTGCCCGGGCGAATCCCAAACTGTCGATGAGCGGTTTCGCGGGGAGTAATCAGGTCATGGCGATGATCGGTGTGGCCAAAACTTCGACGAGCGATTTCCTGAAACCGATGCATGGAGCAGCTGGAATCGGTCCACAGAAGCATTTCGATCAGATGAACCAACTCATGTTCCATGATCCTCATCAGCGCATCCAGGCGATGATGGCAGGGAAGACCCGTCACGGTAATCTCTCGTTCCGGGTCCTGAAATGACTGAAACAGCAGTGTGGTGGAAATGGCGATTTCGTACCACGGATCACGTCGTCGAAACGGATCGGTCCAGCGAGTCGTCTTGCCGCCGCAGCGGGTCATGCGGCGTGACAAACGGAAGGAGATCAGCTTCGGGTTCAGACTGCGGCTCAGCAGTGAGCCGAAATAGTGTTCGTCGTACAGTTCGTACAACAACTGAATGTCGTCGGCATGAAAGGCCGTGAAGGAAGGTTCTGTCAGATACGGCGAAGTCGCGAAGACACTGGCCGCTATTTCGGTATTCAAATGATGCCGCCGGGCCTGAGGAAGCTGTCGTTCCCGAACAAGTTCCTCAAGCTGCTTCAGCGGTGACTGGGCAGACATCGGTTGCTCCCTCAATCGGTTGTACTGTCTGCAACGACCGATTCAGTTTTCCATGACTTCCTTTTCTTTGCTTTCCGCCTGTTTGTTGACGGCGGCTTCAAACTTGCGAGTCAGTTCCTGCACCTGATCCTTCGTGCGATCCCGATCGTCTTCGGTCATCAACTTGTCTTTCTCCGCCTGATCCGCGTGCTTGTTGGCGTCGCGACGGATATTGCGAATGGAAACGCGAGCCTCTTCGGCCAGGTCCTTGACTCGACTGGCCAGCTGCTGACGGCGTTCCGTGGACAACGGCGGGACGTTCAAACGAATCACGCGACCATCATTGTTGGGTGCCATACCGAGATCGCTGCTCTGGATGGCCTTTGCAATGGCATCCAGACTGGAGACGTCAAACGGACGAATCATGATCTGCTGAGGTTCCGGAACGCTGATGTTGGCGATTTGCTTCAGCGGTGTCGGTGACCCGTAATAATCGACACGCACGGAGTCCACCAGTCCCGGGTTGGCTCGCCCGGTGCGAATGCCCTTCAGCGATGCCGCCAGGTGATCCGCCGCTTTCTCCATTCGTTCTTCCGCATCCAGAAGGATTTCGTCCTGATCCATTTTTGTGCTCCCCAGATATCCAGCAAGGGCTGTACTCTTAATCCAATGGCGTGGCGAACCGCTCAACGCAGCAGACCGCCCGAGCCGAAACGTTCCTGTTGGTCGACTTGTCCATCAAGGCGACTGGCCACTTGAAAGATCCCGTCATGAACGAAGCGACGAGTCCCGAGCAGCAGAGACTCGTTGCCTCGTCCACGACCTGCCGATACAAATCAGCCAGCCGTTCGCCAAAAAACTGACGGTCCGTCGGAACCGGACAGGCCAGTACATTTCCTGAATGTTTTTCAGGGAATTGCTTCCGTCCGGATGATTTCGCCACTATTTGTCCAGCCGAATGTTAGTTAACCTCAGTCGCTCGTCAAACACCTGCGTCGAACCTGATCAGAATCGAAAGAACGACCGCCGAAATTGCTCGGCAGGCAGTTGGTCGGAGCAACCGGTGCCGGGGCGACACATGACGGGCGTTTTCGCCGCTCAGCGACTCCAACAAAGCTGCGGAGCGATGGTGATGGTTGAGAACCTCGTTGGTGTTTTTGCTGTTTCTGCGGTATTCCTGTGGCAAAGAATTCTGGTCTGATCGATCTCCACTCACCACCGGTCACATGACGGAACCACTCGATCATCCTTCCGAACTGCCTGAGTCCGAACCGGGACCAACGAAACATCCGGAGAGTACCTGGGATCTGATTGCCGCTCATGTGGAAGCCTTTGTGGAGGCATGGGATCAAGCCGAGTTTCCGCCGTTGATCGTGGATTTTGTTCCCGTTCAGTCGGTTCCGTGTCGGCGGGACATCATGATCGAACTGGTGAAGGTGGATCTGGAATACCGTCATCAAACCGATGGTCCTCACTGGCTGATTGAAGACTACGTTGCCGAACTGCCGGATCTGTGTCATCCTGATGGACTGCCGCTGGAACTGCTGCTCGAAGAATTTCACGTGCGCCGGGCAGCGGGGATCACTGTTTCGCCGTCTGAATATGGTGAGCGGTTTCCGGAACATGCCGATGCGATCGGCAACCTGCCGGGCATGGGAGATTCCACGGAAGATTCCGTGACGGGCGACCAGTTGAGCGAACAACTGCGGCCGGGAGACCGTGTCGGCGATTTTTATCTGATGTCGAATCTCGGGACGGGAGCTTTTGGCAGCGTCTATCTGGCTCGACAGGAATCCATGCAGCGTCTGGTAGCGCTGAAGGTCAGCAGCGATCGAGGTACGGAAGCTCAAACGCTGGCTCAGCTGGATCATCCCAATATCGTCCGAGTTTACGATCAGTCGCGAATTGAAGATCAGAATCTGCGATTGTTGTACATGCAGTTTGCGCCGGGAGGGACTCTGCATGCCGTCGTGAAGATGCTGTCGTCAGGTGACAGGTCTTCCGGTGAACTGCTGTTACGCGCCATTCAGGAATCTGTGCAGAAAACCGGCCTCCTTTCGTCGCAGAACGTTTCACTGAAAAACGGGCTGGAAGAAAAGTCCTGGCCGGAAGTGGTGTGCGCGATCGGGGCCGAACTCGCAAATGCGCTGCACTACGCACATTCCCACGGAATCCTGCACCGAGACGTCAAGCCGGCCAATGTGTTGCTGGATATCGACGGGACGGCTCGGCTGGCCGACTTCAACATCAGCTTCTGTGCAACTCAGGACGATGTGAATCCCACGGCTTACTTCGGGGGCAGTCTGGCCTACATGTCGCCCGAACAACTGTCGGCCTGTCATCCTCAGCGGCCAACTCAGCCCGGCGATCTGGATGCGCGCAGCGACGTTTTTTCACTGGGAGTTCTGTTGTGGGAACTTCTGTCCGGCCATCGGCCCTTCGCAGATGAAATGCTGTCCGGCAACTGGACAGAAACGCTGGACGGAATGATCGAACTGCGTCAGTCACCGCCGTCGAAGTGTGGTGCGGGAAAATCCGGGCCGGTGGCGAAACAATTGAATCAGATTCTGCAACGATGCCTTTGTCCTTCACGGGACGATCGGTTTGCCACCGCTGCAGAACTGGCGTCTGCTTTGACATTGTGCCAGCAGCCTCGCGTCGCTCGACTGCTGAACCGTTCGGAACGTGGGTGGCCAAAGGTTGCGTTTCAGTGGCCGGCAACGGCCATTCTGATTGCTGCGATGCTGCCCAATATTCTGGCGGCGATCTTCAACTATTTTTACAACGATCGAGCCATCATCCGACAGTTTTCTGATCTGGGGGACGCCTTCTTTCAGGTCCAGCTGACCATCAATGCCATCGCCTTTCCGGCAGGCTTCGGATTCTGTCTCTGGTACGCACTGCCTCTTGTGAAGGCTTTGTCGACCGCCGGTCGCACCTGTCCCGGGGAGGCCTGCCGGATTGCTCGGAGTCGATCGTTGAAATTAGGACACTTCATCGCGCTGCTGGGGATCTCTGAATGGGTGATCGCCGGTCTGGCCTATCCCGTCAGCCTGCACCTGCTGCGTGACGGCGGCCTTGCTGCCGAATGGCATGCTCACTTTTTCGGATCACTGGTGGTCTGTGGCATGATCGCCGCTGCCTATCCGTTTTTCCTGCTGTCAACTCTCTCCATTCAGGCATTCTTTCCACGACTGCTGAAGGGCGACACGATTGGTCCGACGGACGCGCGCGCGTTGTCCGAGTTGTCGGATCAAATGGATTCCGCTCTGTATCTGGCAGGTGGAGTACCGGCCGCCGGAATTCTGCTGCTGCTGTTCGCCGGAGAACTTTCACGAGGTCACAACGAAGTGGTCCTGAAAATTTTAAGCGCGACCGGAGCCATCGGATTCGCGTTTGCTCTGAAACTCTGCCGGAATGCTCAGGCCGACATCGAAGCTCTGCTGCAGTCCGTACGCATGGTGCGCGATCTGGATGCACATTCCAGGCGCTGATCAGTGAGTTCCTGAAACACACGGTCGCTCAGGCATCAGCCGCCCCACTTCCGCCAACGCAGTGACACATTTCGAAGCGAAAAAAGCGTTAACCCAACCTCCCCAATTCAAACGAAGAAAACCGTGTCAAATGGGTTTCCCGTTTTCCCGGTTCCGCCTTCAGCTTCCTGAAAACCATCGCCAACAAATCCGTCGTTGAAACCGACTCGAAGAGGAGCTCGCGCGGCACCTGTTCCCTGCGGATATTTCACGGCTTGTCAGTCGTCAACCGTCCAAAACAAACCTGCCGCTGCCGGTCGAATCGGCCCCGCGTTCGTGGTTTCGTGCGCGCATATTCGGCGACACCGTTCTTGGGGCAGCACCGAGCCACGCGCCGGGATTGCACCGAAGCCAGACACTCACACAGACCGCAGCAGCTCGGTGATTGCACTGTGCGAAGGATCGGCGATCGGCATTTCTCGCCCATCAATGTTGAACGAACCTGCCGAGTCGATACCGACGGCCGACAGGTAAGTGTGAAACAGGTGCCCATGATCCACGGGTCTTTCCACGACTTCGGTTCCGTTTTCGTTCGTGGCACCGATGACCGCTCCGGCCTGAATTCCGGCACCGCCCAGACAAATCGACCACGCCTTGCCCCAGTGGTCCCGGCCATATCGTGAATTGATTTTCGGCGTACGACCAAATTCTGACATCACCACCACCAGAGTCGTTTCCAGCATGCCGCGCTGATGCAGGTCATCCATCAACGTGGAAAACGCCGCGTCGAATTCACCCAGCTGTTCGATGTGGAAGTTGAAGTTCTCATTGTGGGTGTCGTAGTTGGAATGTGAAACCTGCACGAACGGAATTCCGTTTTCCAGCAGTCGGCGAGCCATCAGGCAGTGACGTCCCAGCTGAGAATCTCCGTATCGATCTCGTTCAGATGCGGGTTCTTTTTCGACGTCGAAAACGTCGCGACGAGCCATCAGTTCTTTGGCCTGATTGAAGCTTTGAGTGTAGACATCCGTTTCTGCCGTTCGCCGCTGTTGCAGAAACCGACTGTTGGCACGTTCACGAAAACGACTTCGCAGAAGATCGGCTTCTTCGGTCAGACCGGAGGGACGTTCCGAATTCGCTGGCGGCTTTCCATCCATTCCAACACTGGCATAGCGAGGCCCCAGCCACGCCGCATCGGAGCCTCGGGAACCACCGCCGATGCGAATATGCCCTGGCAATGGATTCTCGCTGCTTTCCAGCCCCTTGGCGCACAGCGAGCCCAGATGTGGATATTCGATTCCCGGCATCTGGTTACGGCCGAATTCCATCTGATACCGGCCTTTACCATGGTCGCTGTTTTTTGTGTCGATACTTCGCACCAGCGCCAGCTTGTCCATGTGCACAGCCGTTCGCGGAAGAAGCTCGGAAATGTGAATTCCCGGAACCGACGTCGGGATGGCTCGAAACGGCCCACCTGTGTTTGTCTTCGGCTTGGGGTCCCAGCTTTCCAGTTGGCTGACGCCTCCGGACAGGAACACCACCAGCACACGCATCTGCCGGCGGTTCAGAAAGGCTGTCGCCGACGGAGATGCCAGACTCGCCAGTCCGCCAACGGCTAATCCGCCGGACAGTCCCGCCAGAAACTGACGACGAGCCATGTGATGTTCAGGGGATTGACAGGCATAGTTCGCTTTCATCACTCGCACCTCAGGTAAGTTTCAGTGTCAATCAAACCGTTTCAACAACAGCTCCGGCTTCCGGCAGCAATCGCCGCGCAGCATGCCCACGCCACCTAATGACGAAATCGAAATTCGGCCGACGTCAGCAAAGCCCACGCAAGCTCCTGCAGAGCTTCCGTCGCTGCAGATTCGCGAGCCTTCAGATACTCAGCCACATCAGCGATTTCCTCCGGCTTCGGCCGACGCACAAGAACCGACAGATACATCTCTTCCGCAATCTGTTCGGGCGAAGTCAGCTTTGCGGTTCTGGCAATCAAATTGTTTCCCGATGGAGCCAGCCAGGACCGAACAGTGCCGCCATTGTCCAGAAACAGTGCCTGATCGACGGTGGCAAAAAAACCGTCCTGAGGCTGTCCGGCTTCAGCACCAAACAAGGTAACAATCGAGGCGGCAGATTTGTTCAGTTTCTCAACAGCCGCCTGATGGATCGCCTCTTTTCGCTTCACAATAATCGCGTCTTCCTGTTGCTGTTCCGGTG
Source organism: Planctomycetaceae bacterium (assembly GCA_020426485.1). Classification (GTDB taxonomy): domain Bacteria; phylum Planctomycetota; class Planctomycetia; order Planctomycetales; family Planctomycetaceae; genus JAGQPY01. The sequence continues at coordinate 2,774 of JAGQPY010000047.1, read as the reverse complement.
TGAGCGGCTGTTCCTTGTTCAGTTTGGATTCTTCAACCTCGTATTGTCGCTCCAGCTGCCCGGTCGCCTGCAGCAGACTCCACGCGAACTGTTCGGGACTCAATCCCGAGATGGAAGCCACCTGAAATCGTTCTGTACACGACTTCATCAGATCTGCCTGCAGCCGCTCCGCGTTCTGCCGGTGCACAGTTTCGCGTTCGATCATCCGTGCCAATTCAGTCTGGGCAACCTGTTCCGCCGTCGTCATGGCCTCCAGATTCTCTCGGAGCGAAGCTTCCTGTTGCTGCAGTCGGGTCACGTCGGATTCGGCGGCATCAATGGTCTTTTGAATCTGCCGGAGCTGGACTTGCACCTCTTCTGCTGACCTTGAAGCAGCATCTGCACGCTGACGCAGTTCCTGACTGGCAGTCTGCAGAGCACTGTCCTGCAACATTGACGCCGCTGTCAGCACATGCTGCGTCGCCTCGCGCAACCGGTCCGATGTCGTCTCGCGATCCGACATCAGAGATCTCATCGCATCCGCATCCTGACAAATCTGCTGCTCCAGAGTTCTGGCTTCTTTCAACTGCGTCAGGAGCTGTTCACGATTGCCGGCCATCGCCTGAAGCTGCGATTTCAGTGAAGCAACGGCCTGACGAGATGCCTGAAGTTCTTTCAACAATCCCTGCAGCTGATCCTGTTCCTGAATCATCTGTCGCAACTGCTTAAGCTGCCCTGCATTTTCATCGAAATGCGCGACAAGAACATAAGCCTGCTGTGAACGCCCCCATTGCTGAACCAGACGACCTCGCTGACTTCGGATCTCGTTCAGCATTGGAGCCAGCTTACTCTGATCACCACGTTCTGATTCGCGTGCTGTCGTCGCCGCCCTGACGGCTTCCTCCGCCTTCTTTCTGACGCCGTCCGCCTCCTTTTGAAGCTTCTCCGTTTCCGTCGTCAGCGTTTTCAGTTTGCCCGACAGAGTCGCAGCCGCGTTCTTCAGTTCGGCGGGCTGATTCAGAAGTTCGGCGGCGACTTTGATGCGATCGATGGCCGCCACCATAGCACTGGAAGCCGCCTGCTTCTGCCCAAGCACCTTTTCCCGGCTTTCCAGATCTGCCGTCGATTCACCAGCCTTCTCGACCGCCTTGGTCGCTGCTGAACGACTGTTGATCCAAGCCGCGCGAACCGGCTCCGCCTGCTTCAGAATCTCGTCCAGTTGTTCAAAGACTTCAGTCGCCGCCACAGATTGCTCCCGCGCCTGCTGCAACAGTTTTTCGCGAGTTTGCTGAACTTCTTCGATTCGTGCGGCCAATGCCGCGTCGGTCGAAAGATCAGTCTCCGGCATCAGATGAGAACGCTGCCAGGCGTCTGTCAGGACCAGTTCTCGAAGAAAAGCTTTCAGGTTGAAGTTCATCGCTGCCAGCTCATTGGCCAGCACATGCAGTAATTCCGGATGCGATGGCGGGTTGGATGAGTGATGCATATCCACCGGGTGCACCAGACCTCGCCCAAAAACCATCGCCCACAGGCGGTTTGCCAGGTTTCGCCGGAAAAATTCGTTTTCCCCCTTTTCAAGTAAGGCTGCCAGAGCCTGTCGACGGCTGTACACCGGAATCCCGGGCGATGTTTTCGATGGCGTTTCCGAATATTGATGATCCACCGGCACGTTCGGCTCTTCAATTTCAGGATCGCCCGGCAGTCGAGGCGTCGTGAAGGCTTCGCGCTGAGTAAACACGGACTTGAATGAGGCAAGTCCATCCGGCGCTTCCGCAATCCGCCCTTTCTTTTTCTTGTCCGGCTGAAACAGCGAAAGGCGACTGACAAACGCATGAAGCCCGTAATAGTCATCCTGTCGATAGTCATCCACCAATGGATGGTCGTGGCACTGAGCACACTGGAGATCCATTCCAAAAAAGATTCGTCCAATATCGCGCGTCAGCAGATGCGGTTCGACATCGCGTTCCAGAATGAAAGCCGCGGCAGGCAGCGGAGCGTCGGCAGGAGTTTCCGCGGCCACCAGATCTCGCACAAGGTGATGCAACGGACGACCATCCGTGACCGATTCTTCCAGCCACTGCCGAAAGCGGTCCGCCGTCACATGCTGTCCCCCGCGACGTTCCATGAACATCACGTCCAGGGTCGTGGCCATGTGCCTTGCGAAATCGCGGCTGTCCAGAAGTCGATTCACCAGTTGTTCGCGGCGCCCAGGCGACTGATCCGCCAGAAAAACGCGAGACTCGTCAGTGGATGGAATTCTTCCCGCCAGATCCAGATACGCTCGCCGGAGAAAGGTCGCATCATCAATGTCTCCAGCCACCGGACCAATCGCACTGTCGCTGAGAATCTGATCGACTCGATGCCGCAATGCATCACCGGCATTCACAAGAGCAGGGCACCCAACCAGAACGGCACCTATGCTCAGGACCGCGCAGGAAAAATGGCGATGAACTGCAGATGCGATCATGGCAGGCTCAAATCAGGTAGGCAAAAGTGGCGGGCAGGCAGTAGCGTGACGGAAGCGACGGGTAATCAGCCGCACCGAATCAACGCACCAAAATTCTTCGGAGGGGCCTTATCCTATCCTGAGAGATCAACAAACGTCAAATATTTGCCGTCGACCGCGCCTGATTCATCCCACGAAAGGCCGGGTATACCACCATTTTCAACAACTTCGCCGGTTGGTTGATCATTCCCACCGTGGGCAGTGCCCACACCCCATTTCGAGCTTCCGCTCGGAGGTGAACAGCCTTCTGTAGAATACTGATGATGCGTTCCACCAGCGGCATCACAAC
>JAGQPY010000479.1 GCA_020426485.1 Planctomycetaceae bacterium | reverse complement strand
GCTGGGGGCGACGTCTCTGCCCGATGAGAACCCACCGCCACGGGGGCAATGTCCGACTCAGATTCCCCATCCGGGGCGTCGTCATCGGTGGATGCCATGGAGGTTGCCAGTGTCATCCCTTCGGATGGAAGGTAAAACGTGTGATCCACCTCAACGCCCCGACGTTCAAGTGGACCGCTGGTCTGGATGAAACCTTTTTCCTGAAGATCAGCCAGAGCCTCCCGCAGCTGTTCCTGACTGTCAATTCGCACCATGCGGCTGGCCCGAGTTCTCAGTTCACCGGGCTGCTGCTTTCCTCGCAGTAGTAACTCCGCGATGATCGCAAACTGGACCTCCGAAAAGTCAAACTTGTGCCTCATATAGTGCCGGTATCGAGCCGTGCGGCCGCTGTCCGGAAAGACTTCGGCCACCAGCAGATCCTGACGCATTGCGTCCAGAGCGTCCTGAACCTGTGACTCCGTGTAGTTGACCACCGGGTCTCGATTGCTCTTCTGATTGCATGCAGAGACCGCCGCCTTCAACGTCAGTGGATACTGTTCCGGCGTCGTAAAGGCTTTCTCCATCAGCGCGCCGAGCACTCGGCGATGGACGCGGCTGAGTTGTCGAATCTGATTCTTCGGTTCTTCGCTCATCGAATTACGAAACCTGCCTGAAGGTCAGTTGGTAAAGTTGGGGGGGACCGAATTCCAATCTGAATACGCCAGCAGGAAAACGACCTGGCGTCGTTCGATTGATCCGGGTGGGGATCATAGCGATTTGGGAGAGTACGTCACAATTGATCGGTTTGCATCCTGTTGACGACCGGCTTCGACGTTGCATCGATGATCACGGTCGCGAGACTTCTTTCATTCCTTCAGGCTTCCCGCGGAACTTCGCTCAGAAATTTCAGCGTGGCGTTGTTTACAGCAGGATGGCGGTCCGTCAGAATCCCGGGAATGACAATCACGCTTCGTCTCAAACAGATTCCCACGGTTCCGCTGGAGGCGGAAGTCCTGACTCCGGACGTCATGGTCACTCGGAGCCATTCCGAGATTTCCGAGCTGACGGTGTACCACGGCAAACGCCAATTGCCGCTGCGGGAGTTCTTCGACATTGAAGGCGAGTTCAGCGATTCGCTGGAGATTCACGGCAGCGTGGACAGGATTCGCTGGATCGGGCGAGCCATGTCGCGTGGACGCATCACAGTGCATGGCAGCGTCGGCATGCATCTGGGCGCGTACATGACGGGCGGTGAGATTGAAGTGTTCGGGAACGCCGGCGACTGGGTCGGGGCCGAGATGAAGAACGGCCTCATTCGAGTCCACGGGAATGCCGGTGGTCAGATCGGTGCAGGTTACCGCGGATCTCTGGCGGGCATGAAGAACGGCACCATTCTGATTGATGGTTCGGCAGGACTGGAAGTCGGCATGCGAATGCGTCGCGGAACGATCGTTCTGGGCGGTCCGGCTCGCGATTTTACCGGGCTGCAGATGAAGGGTGGAACGATTGTCCTGATGAGCGGTGCGGAAATCCGAACCGGCGCGTGGATGAATCGTGGCACGATTATTTCTCTGCAGCCTTTGCCGATGTTGCCCACGTTCAACCATGCCGGCAGTTTCAATCCCACGTTCATCAACGTCTACGCTCAATATCTGAAACAGTTTGGAATTCAGATTCCGTACGCCACTCAGGACGGCTGCTATCAGAGATACTCCGGCGATATTTCCGTTCCGGGCAAAGGTGAGATTCTGGTGTGGCAGGCGACATAAAGTGCCCCGGTCGGCAGTGAAGTGGACTTCATGAATCGCGTACTGGTCTTTCATCACGGACGCATGCTGGATCGTCAGTTTCTGCTGACCGAACATCGCGACTATCGGCTTGGAAGAAGTGACGAAAACGACATCTGTGCTGACTGGGACGATCAGATTTCGCGTCATCACGCCGTCCTGCACATCGCAGATGAACGTATCCGTCTGAAAACCCTGCCATCCGCTGCGAATCCGATTTTCGTCGACGGTGAACCCGTGACAGAATGTGTGCTGCGGTCCGGACAGTCGTTTGTGATCGGCGGAACTCGGTTTGAACTCCATCAGACCACACAGACCGATTCACCCCGCGGTAATCCGGTGCAGCAACTGGCCATCGATCGACGCCAGTTGAAACAGCTTCGCTACGAAGATGCCGACAAGAGGATTGAAGTGCTGGCCAGCCTTCCAGCCGTCATTCGCGAATCCGGCGTGGAACGTGATCTGAATCTCCGGCTGGCCAATCTGCTGCTGGCAGGAATCCAGCATGCCGAAGGCGTTGCCATTGTGACGCTGGAACGAACACATCAGCGCCCTGTGGTCCTGCATCAGGAACGCCGGTTTGAAGCAGATGGTTCCATGCAGCCCAGCGCGCGACTGATCAGCAATGCAGTCGAACAGGGACGAACAATTCTGCACATCTGGGATGAGAACTCGCCGGATGCAGAAGACAGCCGTTACACCCAGCATTCCGGTTTCAACTGGGCGTTCTGCACGCCGTTCGCGGGCACCGGCACTCCGGAAGATGACGACGCGACGGAACAGCACGTTCGAAGTCGCCATCATCCATCCGGTTCTGTAAAAGGAATTTCGGACACGCGCGCTATCTATATTGCCGGTCGCAGTCCCGGTGAAGGTGCTCGCGCGAACCAGAAGCGACTGCATGCAGACATCAAATTCACTGAATTTATTGCGGAAATCGTCACGTCACTGCAACGGCAACGTGAGCTGGAACAGCAGCACACGGGACTTCGCCAGTTCTTTTCGCCGCCCGTTCTGGAGGCTTTAGGGCGGGATCTGGACACATCAATGCTGGAACCGCGTGAATGCGACGTGACGGTGCTGTTCTGCGATCTGCGCGGTTTCAGTCAGCAGGCAGAAGAACAGGCGGACAATCTGACCGGTCTTCTGGAACGCGTCAGCCGTGCCCTGGAAGTCATGACCAGTCAGATTCTGCGGTTCGGTGGTGTCACCGGCGACTTTCAGGGCGACGCCGCACTGGGTTTCTGGGGATGGCCCATTGGTTCGCCGGAAGCACCGCTCAATGCGTGTCGAGCAGCACTGGCCATTCGTGAAGAATTCGCTCGAGCACACGCAACCAGCGGTCACCTGCTGAAGGACTTCGAAACCAGCATCGGGATTGCTCACGGACGAGCCGTCGCGGGCAAGATCGGTACTCGGGAACAGGTGAAAGTCACCGTCTTCGGTCCGGTGGTGAATCTGGCCAGTCGCCTGGAAGGCATGACTCGACAACTGCATGTCCCCATCCTGATCGATGATCGACTGGATGCTTTGATTCGAGAAGCGGGAAGTGACTTTGAAGGGCGCGTCCGCCGGTTACTGCACGTTCTGCCTTACGGCATGGACAACTCGCTGATCGTCAGTGAACTGCTGCCATCAGAACAGCGGATGCCTCAACTGACAGACCAGCACCTGACCGACTTTGAACACGCTGTTCAGAAGTTCATCGACGGCGACTGGTCCACCGCATGGCGATACCTGCACAACGTCCCCGCCGATGACCGAGCACAGGACTTTCTGGCCATGCAGATCACTCAACACGACCGCACCGCTCCCGCCAATTGGGACGGAATTGTGCGAATGAAGAAGAAAAGCGGATAGATTCTTTCGCCACATTCTCGTCGGATGCAGGTTGCTGAAGTTCCCGAATGACGCCACGATGGCACAACAACCGGGTACCGACGGTTAAGAGAATTGCCCTCGCCGGAATCCCATCTTTCAAAGAGAAAGGGCGAACAGCCATCGCCGTTCGCCCTTCTGATTTGAGTCGCTTCTTCAGAGGAAGAGCCTATGTGTCCAGATCGAGCTGAAGGTTCTGGTTGCCTTCCGCGGTGACATCAATGATCAGATCGGTGGTTTCCGGGCTTGAGTACTTGGCATTCAGACGCGTCTTCTTGGCATACTCAGCCTCGTTGCCGTCCATTTCCGGGACCTCGCCAGCCTGATTAGCAGCAACCACAGTCACTTTACACTTGCCGACCGGAGCACCTTTTTGACCGTTTGTCTTCACGATGAACGCTCCACTGGAGTCCCCCATCCCGATGCCCGTGGGGCCCTTTTCAGGATAGAAAGTGATCACCGCATCCGGTAACGGAGAACCATCCAGCTTGACCACCCCGCTGACGGGTGCCACAGTGACGGAATCGTTGGGGCCTCCACCACAGCCGCCAAGGGACAGGGTCAGAAGAGTCAAAGACAGAAAGCGAAGTGTCCTCATCTTGTTGGTCCGTCGAGCAAATTGAAAAAAATTGGGAAAGGGTTTGTCGTCATGATGATCAAGACAGCGGGGGAGTGAGCACCTGAGCAGTACAGATTCACTGCAGGAC
>JAGQPY010000478.1 GCA_020426485.1 Planctomycetaceae bacterium | reverse complement strand
TTCCATGGCTGGGAACCGGACTGGGTACATATCGAGTCGCCAATCCTCCGTACCAGACCGTCTACAGCGCGGCATGGTATCGCAATGCCGACAATCAGTTTGTGGAAATGTTTGTGGAAGGCGGGATAACGGGTGGCCTGCTTTTTGTTGGAATCGGATTGTGTGGGCTGCTGACTGTGCGAGCCGCAATGCGACTGAATTCTGACGACACAGATTTCGATTTCGAACCTGATCACGGTGCCCAAATTCCTCGACATGTTTTGCAACAGGTCCTTCCGGCAGCACTGCTGATGATCTTTGTTTCTCAGGCCGTCTCCGGATTCTTCGATTACGGTGTCGCCATGCCGCCAGCAGGCGCGCTGCACATTCTGCTGATCGCCGGCGCTGCGGGACTGCTGACCAACAGCGAACGTCATCATGCGGTGCCCACCGGAGTTGCATTCGCGTCAGGAAGACTCATCGCTCTGCTGGTGCAGCTCAGTCTGGTGGCCGGGGCGGGGATGTTTGCACGAGATCTGTGGGCGGCCGCAGAGATTGATCGGTGTGTCGTTCAGGTCCATCAGGCCCTGGCGATGCCAGTCTCTCCTGAACAACTGGCTGAAGTCGGTCCAATCCGTCGGCAACTGGAAGCGGCTCTGAAGCAGCGGCCTGATGATCCGGAAGGGCTGGACGCATTGCGGCAGATTGCAGCAGCGGACTTCCGAAAGAAAGTGATTGAGTCAGCATTCGGTCCAGCCGCTTTGGCTGAACCAGGAATCAGCAACCTCTGGCAACGCACGACGCTGGCCGGCATCGCGGAACAGTTGCTTCTGGCTGAAAAACGCGACAAAACCGGAGCGGCAGCATTCCGAACGGAACTTCTGCAACTTGTTGACGAATGCCGTTTGCTGCAGGTTCATCAGAATATCCATCAGCTTTATCCTCTGCTGCCGAAAACAGCGGACGGGCTGGCCGAACTGGCCTTACTTCGCGGCGATTCGGAAGAGTTTCATCGCCGAGTCGACCAGGCACTGTTTGTGGAACCTTCCAACGCGCAACTGTTGTTTCACTTCGGACTGCAAAACGTTCATCTGGGAAACCGCGATCGTGCCGACGAACTGTGGCAGCGTTGCCTGCACTACAGCGCGACCTACCGACCTCAGATGCTGGCTGCGGGAAGCGAACTCTGGAGCCAGGACGAGTTGCTGCAGAAATTCGGCCCACGGAATTATGCTGACGCCGTCACGGCCGCTCGACAAACCGGTAACACAGATCTGCGCAACACTCTGTGGAGCAGGGCAGATGACTTCTGGGACGACTCACGTTCGCATGATGAAGCGACGGCGGTGCTGCGAGCACATCATCTGCTGCAGACTGATCGCCGTGGCGAAGCCATCGAATGGCTGACCGCTTTCGTCCGCGGCGCCAACGCTCACCTGGAAGCTCGCCGACTGCTGGCGGACCTGCTTCAAAAAGATGGACGCGGCCGGGATGCTCTGCAGGAATGGTATCGCGTACTGTATTTCGCCCCCGATGACCCGCAGGCTCAGCGAGCCATTGACGGACTGCTGGCAGAAAAGTAGTCAGCGGCGATTGCCTGCCGGTTCCGAAACAAGGCCCACGCTGTTCACGGTTCGCACGCTGTAGTCAGGAATCTGATCCGTCGGTGCTGAATTGTCCGTGAAGGTCATTCGAGGCAGCGGCTGTTCCGGTGTATCATGATACGACATCACCTGAAACAGCGGGCGACCGAATCTCCCCACCGGCTTCTCGGGAATCTGCCCAATCTGCTCACCACTGCGGAAAATCTGAAACCCTCCGATTCCGCTTTCAAAGTCTGCGGTCGCGGTCCACGTCAGCTGCACACTGCCGTCATCCAGCCGCTGAGCCTTCACACCGGCAGGAGCAGGCGGAGCGGTGGAATCGCTCACGGCACCGGTTTCAATGAATTCGTTCAGGCGACCCGCCATCGTGTCAGACCAGTCCTTCAGGTCACCGGCATCCACCGACTGCAGCGTGTGCGAGCCGTCATTCGACAGTCGATGATCCAGCCAGAAATCAAAAAACGGGATGGAAAGGTAGCGTGAATCTCCGCATTCATGACCTGTCCGGGGATCCGGTGCGAATTCGAAGAATGCCGCGCCGTGAGACCGATAGTCTTCCTGCATTGCCTTGATGCCATCCCATGCAACATGGAAACGCTGATCGTCTTTCTCCTTCAGTCCGGGGTTTCCCATCACCGGAACACCATAGGCTGCATCAGGGATAACCGGTTTTTCGATTTCCCCGCTGGTCCAGTAACCGAACGCCGTGCCCGATTGCAGCCAGATCGCAACGATACGTTCCGGATACAGCGTCTGCATCAGAGATGCCCAGAAACCACCGCCGGAATGTCCCCACAAACACCACGGCACCTGGACCAGTTCAGCATGCCCCGTGACTTCAGCAAAGCGTTCCACCGCCTGCAGAAATCGACCGGCGGAACCTCGCCGAGCATCACACCACAACCGACAATTAACTCCCTGCCGCGGTTCGTACGAAGAACCCAGCAGCGCGCAATCGTGTTTCGAAGCCAGTGCCTGCCAGTGCAGATCATCGGCTGCGGTCCGGCCGCCCAGTGAAGCTCCCGGACCACAGCCGTGCTGATGAACAACAATGCCTTGCAGCGTGGAAACACCTTCGGGAATCCACAAATAGTAGTCGACGGACAGCCGCAGAGAATTACCGTGCAACTGAGCGGGAAAGTGAAGCTGATGAATCGTGCCGCCCGTTGAGGAACGGCGAGAAACATCGGGCAGCTGAGCCTCCGCGATCAATGGCCGGATCTGCTGTTCAAGTGTGGCGGCCTGCGTCCGGGCTTCCGGCAGCGGCAGTCCGTCCCTGACATCCGGTCGCTTGTGACCGACATCCGTTAACCAGGCATCGTGCAGCACCTTCTGTTTTTGATTCATCAGCTGGCGGAGTTTATCGCCGGGTTCCTCCCATGACTCCACACCCCAGGCCTTCAGCACAGCCGCAGCCATGACATGATGTCCTGCCTCGTTCTGATGAATTCCATCCGGAGCCGTATGATAATCCGGGCGAGACCGACGCTGCTGACTAATCATCTCCGTTAGTGGAGCGTGAACGTCAATCACCATGTCGGCTTCCTGCCGCAGAGTCATCACCCACTGACCATAGCGCTTCAGAACACTGTCATAGTCTTCATAGATTGCAAACCACGCGTATTTCTGTTGTCCGGCAGGCAGTAATTTGCCTTCTTTGCTCTTCAGAGGCAGCGGATCAAACGGCGGAGGAGTCAGCAGAACAATCTTCGCCCCCGCATCGTGGACTTTGGTGATGAGCTTCCGCATTCCCACCTGATAAGCATCAAACCGCTCCGGACTGAATGGATGATAGATACCGTCATTCATCCCATAGCAGGCCACGACGACGTCCGGCTTCACCTTCTCCAAAGCTCGATCCAGGCGTTCGTGAACATCAGGCCGGGGAAACGGATGATCCGGTTCGGAAAGCCCACTGCAGGTTTCACTGCTCAGCCCAAGATTCACCAGTTCCGGCACATGAGGAGCCTGCTGAATCCTCAACTGCATCTCGATATCAGCAACATAGTATCCCGCATGCGTAATCGAATCTCCCAAAAACAGAATACGACGCGCCTGTAAGGGAAAGGCGTCCTGAGCCATCGTCGACTGAACGTTCAGGGCAATCGCAGCCGTTACCAGTAACCAACCAACATGGAACAGCAATCGGACCCCGTAAATCTGTCCTGTCCTGACGGATTGATTCGATTGATTGCCTAGAAGACCGAACGTACACATGTTGGGGATGAACTTCATGACTGGTTTCCTGACGCAAAGTAACGCCGCTGCGGCAACAATTCTGGATGCACGTCAACCAGTAGAGTCGCACAGGTCAGGATGTCGTTCAAGGATCTCGGAGATTCCGGATGAACTGAAAACCGGACAGCGGGCAGCACAGACAGGACTGCCTGTGCTGTCGGGAGACCTGATGACTACTCAATAATCCGCTTCGTCGTCGCTGTCCTCAACGGCGGGAAGAGCCGTGAATGTTGACTTCACCACCTGTCGAATCGTGCGGGCGGCGCGTTCTTCGGTGAGCTTCTTCAGAGCATCGTCGAAAGACATGACTCCCAGATCACCATCGATGCGACAACGAACGGCGACGGCGTTCTGTTCGGCTTCCTTCGGACCGACCACCAGCATGTAGGGAATCAGGTCCATCTGAGCTTCCCGGATCTTTGCCTGCAGCTTGGCACTCTGCAGATCCGTGGAGACTCGGAAGTCGTACTGACGCAGTCGAGCGGCCACATCTTTGGCGTAGTCGTCCGACTTTTCGCTCAGCGGCAGAACGCGAAT
>JAGQPY010000477.1 GCA_020426485.1 Planctomycetaceae bacterium | reverse complement strand
GTGGACAGACGCTTCCATTGGTCACTCTGAACTCCTGACACAAAGCAAACAGGTTTGCCAGGCCCGGAGAAGTTCGAATGAGATGCTGTACGTCACCTGATATCTCTCAAGGAACGACAACTCACCCGGCATGGTTTCCGACTCGGCTCAAATGCAATTCGTCCGCCTGAAACTGATTCGCCGGAATCAGTTCGGTAAGTCTAACGGATTGAACTTCACGAGCGAGCCAACAGCCTCCCCGTCCCTGCGACAGATGCAAACGGCCAGCCCATCAGGGCTGATTCCATTCACCGACCACTCTGAGCCAGAGTCTCCGCGGAAGCGTCAACGCACCGACCAGACAGCCCTGCACGCAATGGAGATCCATCCTGTCCCACAAACGCACCTCAGCAAATGAAGGCGTTCAATGCCGATTCGTCGGAGACGATGACGTGTCGAAGTCCGGCCTGAAGAAGGCTGCATCCAACCGTGAGACATTGTCAACCGAACGGCGACGACAATCTCCATTCAAGCAACTTTTACCAATCAGCTATGTGACAGCGCGGCGAGCCTGCATTGACGGTGGTCGAGAAGAATCGGGTTACCACAGGGAATCATGGTCACCCAGCTCAGATCGAGGGACCATTCAGACAGGATTTTTGAAAATCCGGTGCGCGCAACCGAGAAAGCGACTTCTCAATTTCAGAATTTCCGTTTAGTGTTAAGTTGTGTTAACAAACTTCCTGTGGGGCGTAAGGTGTTTCATGTGGCTGCCCCACACTCCTGTCTTTTTTCCATATTCTTTGGAAAGGAACTGTTATGAGAAGAAATGTTGGCCTGAGGCACGGATTTACGTTGATCGAACTTCTGGTGGTTATCGCCATCATCGCCATCCTGATCGCACTGCTTCTGCCCGCCGTCCAGCAGGCCCGCGAAGCCGCTCGCCGCACCCAGTGCAAAAACAACCTGAAGCAACTGGGCCTGGCTCTACACAACTACCATGACGTCTACGGACAATTCCCAATGGGATGTGCTGCTCGACGAACGACAGCCAACAATAACCGCGTAGAAGCAAACTACGAGTCATGGGGATGGCAGGTCGCCATACTTCCACAAATCGATCAGGCTCCACTGTTCAATCAGCTGGATGTGAATAACCGGTCTCTGAATCAGGTTCTCTTAGCCGTTGGGCCAACGAACACTGCGGCTCTGAATACGGCGTTTCCATCACTTGTTGCGTTCCAGTGTCCGAGTGACACCACTGGGCCAAACCTGAAGTCCAGCATGAGACGAAATAACTTCGACGCTGGTTTGGCGGGAGTGACAGGTTGGCGTCCGCCCACTTCCAACTACATTGCCAGCACCGGTGAAGCTGCTGGAGACGTTCGGGCCCCGCGTCAAACAAACCATCGAGATCCTCGAGGAATGTTCTTCACGCTGAGCCGCACAAAAATGCGGGATATCACCGACGGAACATCAAACACGATTGCGATTGGTGAGCGCGACGAGCGATGCGGTGCGGGTTCCTGGATCGGAAACCGAAACCCCGACGGAAACGGAACTCATGGCAACGATTACGTCCTCGGTCGTATGCGAATGCCAATTAACTTTGCGGACAATACGGGCAACGATGGATGTACGGACGGCTTCAGCAGCAAGCATGAAGGCGGAGCTCAGTTTTTGATGGCAGACGGTGCTGTACGCTTCATTAGTGAGAACATTCACCATGACATTCAGGCGATTCCTGAGCGAGACGATCAGGGAATTGACTGGCCAGCAGATGCCACGAATCCCAACACGATCGGAATTTACCAGCGGCTGGGCATGATCAATGACGACATCCCAATCGGAGAATTCTAAGCGAGTCTTTCTTAGCCTTAACATCAACGGGTTGGCCCCAGGCTGGCCCGTTTTCTATTTGACGGAGAAACATAATTATGAGCCGACTATTCCTGTGCATTTCAATGTTGGTTTGCCTGCTTCCTGGTTGCGGCGGAGGAGCAAACCTGCCCGAACTTGGGCTCGTCACCGGGAAGGTAACTTCGGGTGGCCAGCCCGTGGTTAACGCGCGTGTTACCTTCACTCCGAAGGAAGGACGCCCATCGACTGGATTGACAGATGCCGATGGTTTGTACGCTCTTAACTATACCGTTGAGGCAGCGGGCGCAATGCTGGGCCAACACACGGTTACAGTCGTCGCGGTAGAGCCTGAAGGTAGCTACGAGAGTGATGAAGAACGGGCGAAGAAAGCAGCTGCTGGGGCGGGATTACCTGCAGCTGCAAAGGATGGTTCTATTACGAAAGACGTAAAAAGCGGTTCACAGGAGATTAACATCGAGCTCTGATATGCGGCGTGAAACCGAGATGGGCGGGTCACCGGCGATTTTTCCTCCAACAATCCGCACCTTCCGGTGGCAGCGATCATCGTTGTTTCTCACCGGCGACTGAACTGAATCGGGCACGACTTTCGCCGGTTTTTCACAAGCCCGCGTCGCTTTTGTGATACTTCGTCCGCTGTGCATCACTTCCGTTTTGATCGGCGACGGCCTTTGGCTGCGAAACCCGGAGCGTCTTTTTTCGGCGTCTCCGGGACCGGCTGGCCGATTTTTTCTTTCAACTGCTGCACTCGATCGCGCAGCTGTGCGGCTCGTTCGAAGTCCAGCTGTTGTGCTGCGGCCAGCATTTCGGCTTCCAGTTCCCGAATGAATTCTTCGGTGACGTACTGAGCATCCGAAGCGGCTCCGCTGACTTCCTGTTCCACTCTGCGAGCCGCAATTTCTTCTTCGATGCCTCGACGGATGGCCTTGCGAATCGTTTCCGGCGTGATGCCGTGTTTTTCGTTGTAAGCCAGTTGCAGCTTTCGCCGTCGATTCGTCTCATCGATCGCTTTCTGCATGCTGTTGGTCACCGTGTCGGCGTACATGATGACTTCCGCGTTGACGTTTCGAGCACTGCGGCCGATCGTCTGAATCAGACTGGTTTCGCTGCGCAGAAAACCCTCCTTGTCGGCATCCAGAATCGCCACCAGTGACACTTCCGGCAGGTCAAGTCCCTCCCGCAGCAGATTGACGCCGACAACCGCGTCAAATTTGCCTTCACGCAGTTCTCGCAGAATTTCGACTCGCTCAATCGCATCCAGTTCGGAATGCAGCCACTGGCACCGAATCCCTTCTTCGTTCATGTAGCCAACCAGATCCTCCGCCAGCCGCTTGGTCAGAGTCGTCACCAGAACACGTTCTTTTCGTTCGGCTCGCCCCTGAATGGCTTTCAGAAGATGCGGAACCTGTCCGCGAGCGGGAACGATGTGAATCAGCGGATCGACCAGTCCCGTGGGGCGAATGACCTGCTCCACAACCGCACCTTCGGTCTGATCCAGTTCCCAGTCGCCGGGAGTTGCGGACACCAGCAGCAGGTTCTTCTGCTTGGCATCCCATTCATCAAACCTCAAAGGCCGGTTATCTTTGGCCATTGGAACACGAAATCCGTGCTCCACCAGAGTCGTCTTGCGCGACTGGTCTCCGGCATACATGGCTCGAATCTGCGGAATCGTCACGTGTGACTCGTCCACAATCATCAGAAAGTCTTCGGGAAAGAAGTCATACAGCGTGTACGGCGGTTCACCGGGCTTTCGGCCGGCCAGGGCACGGCTGTAGTTTTCAATGCCCGGACAGAAACCGGTTTCCCGCATGAGTTCCAGGTCGTAACGCGTTCGAGCCGCCAGGCGCTGAGCTTCCAGAAGCTTTCCTTCCCTGCGAAACACTTCCAACTGCTGATTCAGTTCGTCCTCGATTTCGCCCAACGCCGCATCGATACGACTTTGCGGAAGAACAAAGTGTTTGGCCGGATAAATGTAGATTTCCTGCAGCGACTTCGACTCCCGTCCACTGACAGGGTCGATGATGCACAGCCGTTCGACTTCATCGCCCCACAGTTCAATGCGATAAGCAAATTCTTCGTACGCCGGCCAGCATTCGATGACATCACCGCGGACTCGAAACTTGCCACGTCCCGGATCGTAGTCATTGCGATCGTACTGAATATCGATCAGTTTCATCAGCAGCTGGTCGCGATCAACCTGCTGGCCGATTCGCAACGGGATCATCATTTCCAGATAGTCTTTGGGAGATCCCAGACCATAAATACAACTGACCGTGGCCACCACAATCACATCGCGCCGACTGACCAGGGCGCTGGTCGCCAGCAGTCGCAGACGGTCGATTTCCTCATTGATCGACGCATCTTTTTCGATATAGATGTCGCGTTGAGGAATGTAGGCTTCCGGCTGATAGTAGTCGTAGTAGCTGACGAAGTACGTCACCGCATTGTTCGGGAAGAATTCACGAAACTCCGAATACAGCTGAGCCGCCAGCGTCTTGTTGTGCGAC
>JAGQPY010000476.1 GCA_020426485.1 Planctomycetaceae bacterium | reverse complement strand
CCAACCATTTTCAATCTGCTGGGACCTCTGACGAATCCCGCAGGTGCGGAATATCAACTCGTGGGAACCAGTAGTGATGAGCGTGCTCGCCTGCTGGCGTCCGCACTGTCGGTGCTCGGCTGTCGTCGAGCCATGGTGGTTTGCGGAAACAACGAACTTGACGAAGTATGCCTGTGGGGGCCAACTCGAGCGTACGAAGTTGCCGGCGGACGCATTCAGGAACGAACCTGGACCGCCGATGATTTTGGTCTGCCCACGTGCGATGTCAGGATGTTGCGAGTGAAATCGGCGGCTCAGAGTGCTTCCATGGTGCGTGACGCCATTGAAGGAAAGGATTGTCCGGCGACCAACATCGTGTTGGCAAATTCCGCCGCGGCGCTGTTTGTCGCGGAACAGGAAGCGAGCCTGACCGATGCTGTGGCTCGGATTCGCCGCGTTCTGTCCGAAGGAAAAGCGGCGGCCAAACTTCAGGAATTGTGCGACTGGACATCTTCCGTGGCACCAAACACCAAATAAGACCGCGCTGTTGACCACGACTTCCAGGACGGCTGGTCGGCGGATTTGTATTGGCAAGTCGTGGACAAATCCGCGAGGTCTTGTTGCTCGGAATTCGCAGACTCGTCGTGTGACGCGATCTTCGAAGAAAACAATTGCACAGTGACGTTCATCGGGAACAGTTTTAACCATGCCAAAAGCCATTCGAACCGACTCTGTCAACAATCGAACCATTGGGTTTGCCATGCCCGGACTTTACCGGGATGAACCGGCCACTGTGGAACATCAGGTTCATGACGGAGACACGCTGAGCGTTCGTCCTGATGGAGATATTGGTGTTCGGCTGCTTGGCATTGATACACCGGAAGTCAGTTTCAGTTTTCCCGGACAAACATTTCTGGATCTCAGTGATCCTCAGTGGAATGATTTTCTGCGGACACCGTTTGACGAACGCTGGGGAGCATTCAGTCGCCCTGTGCCGGAAGAACTGAAGTCGTGGATACAGTCACGCGTTTCGGGAATGCCGGGCTCAGATCACCATCTGCATTCACAACACGCGACAAATGAACTCCGTCAGATGGTTCAGTCCGACATGAACGTCATGGGAAAGGATCTCGCCACCTTCCGTTACTACATGAACTTCGGCTTTGAGGTCATGGACGGTTACGGTCGGTTTCTGTGCATGATCAATCGCAATCAACCGGAACGAAATAATCCGGCCCCGCGTCCCCCCACTTACAACCTGCGAATGCTGGAACGAGGGCGCGCCTTTCCATATTTCATCTGGCCAAACGTGAACCCATGGGAGCGACCGGAGAGCATCGAACAGGCGGTAATTCCCGCCGGAAAAGCAGCTCAACTGGCTCGTGACGATCGGGAACTCTCGATGGCTCGTCGCTTCGTTCAGTCGGCCCGGGAACAACATCGAGGCATCTTCGATTCGATGACGCCTCTGCTGCTGGAGCCGTTTGAACTCCGTTACCTCAGCCGCCGCGAACTTCCGGGGCGATATGTGATCGACCTGGCATCGGACTCCAACACGCTGATTCCACCACTCCAGTATTTTCGAGTCGCCAATCCCGAAGACCGACTGTGGATCCCGTCAATCTATGTTCCTCTGTTTGAAAAGGCTGGCTGGAGGGTCGGGTAATTCCGGGTGAGCTCACCATTGAGCATCCTCAGACCGACGCAACAGATCGATAGATTACACACGGCAGAACCAACAACCATTCGCGCAGCATGTTCCGATGGTTCAACAGGCTGGTTTTACGAACTGCACGTGGAAATCGCGAAGCCTCATCAGCCCCTGGCTCACATCGATGTGAGCGACCACCATTACGCATTGACTGGCCCGGCGAACAATCATCAATCGCAAAAGCCCCTGTATCGCGGCGACCAGACGAGCAGGCGACGGCACGGGTGAGCGGATCGAGGATGCTCCGCGTTCCGGGGTGTGAGCCGTCCGTCGTGATTGAGCGCGAAAAGTTGGCAGATTTCCCTATCATCGACCTTTCGCAGACCTGACACTGGGAGCACATCACGTTCTCACAACTCTGTTGCCGGGGTCTCTTGATGAGTATTTTTCGCGGGCTGATCAGGTGTCGATTTTGTCGACTGCGGTACGAAGTGGTTCGGCTGGCCGATGTTGGCTGGCTGGAACTCCTGATGCTGTTCACCGGGTTTCGGTCTTATGAATGCCCGCACTGTTTCTGCCGTGTGACCCGTCCCTGGTTTCCGATCGGCTGGGTCATTTCCCCGCTGGTTGCCATCCTGCAGGACCAGACGACCATTGGACACGCGGGATAACGGTACCCGACGTGATCTGAAGGATCATGCCTTCCACAAAAAGCAGGCCCCGAAGCGTCAATGGCACCGGTAGGCGCAATCATCACGCCGACTCGCTGATGCCCCTTCGGTTTCAGCCAAATGCGGACCACTCCGG
Source organism: Planctomycetaceae bacterium (assembly GCA_020426485.1). Taxonomy (GTDB): domain Bacteria; phylum Planctomycetota; class Planctomycetia; order Planctomycetales; family Planctomycetaceae; genus JAGQPY01. The sequence continues at coordinate 1,936 of JAGQPY010000476.1, read as the reverse complement.
TCGGTTGACCCTGTGATTTCTGGCAGACTTCGATTAGTCTGCGAATCCGGAGGCAATCTGAAAAAAGCACTGCCCCTCTCCGGCAACGCTGTGAAGCAAGTTTCTTCGTTTAACCCGAGCCAATGGAAATGTCACGCCATCGGCGCCTTCCCTCAAGATCGAGTTAAACGGTCTTTACGGGAATGAAAATCCTTAACTGCGTTGCCTGTCCGGGCGGCTCAAACGGTCAGCCGCTTTTTTCAGATCGCCTCCACACCTCACTTCACTTTTTGAAGTTTGCAGAATCCATGTCAACGGACCTTCAGCAAGAGTCGCCACCAGCCGCCGAAGACGCCGCACAGAAGTTCGTCGTTCGCTTTGGGACGATGCGTCAACTGGGTGAGTTTTCGTGGAAGAAGTCTGAACGGATCGTGCGCGGGGACGATGTGATCGTTCGTTCCCAGCGCGGTGTCGAATTTGGAATCGTCCTTTGCATGGCTGGCGAACGGACTTCAGACTTTCTGGGGCAGGGAGCCGGCGGCGGTCGGATTCTGCGACTGGCTTCCGATGAAGACCGACGCAGTCTGTCAGAGCTTGCGGAACGAGAGAAGGCATTTTTCGCTCGATGCCGGCAATTGATCGATGAACGAAATCTGCAGATGCAGCTTGTCGATGTTGAACAGATTTTTGGCGGCGAGCGAATTGTGTTCTATTATCTCGCCGAAAAACGAGTCGATTTTCGCGAACTTGTCAAAGTCCTGGCGCGCGAGTTCAACGCCCGCATCGAAATGCGACAGATCGGTGTTCGTGACGAAGCCAGATTACTGGCGGACTATGGTGACTGCGGAAAGCCGGTGTGCTGTAACACACATCTGCAGGAAATGCCGCCGGTGTCCATGAAAATGGCAAAGCTGCAAAAGGCGACGCTGGACCCCGTCAAAATCTCCGGACGTTGCGGTCGCCTCAAGTGTTGCCTGCGTTACGAATACGATACATATGAAGCCCATCGCAAAGAACTGCCCAGAGTCGGGGCAACGGTGGTGACTCGTGAAGGCACGGGAAAGGTGATCGGGCAGGAACTTCTGGTCAGAAAACTCCTGATCAGTTACGAAGACGGACGTCGCGTAATCACCGAAGCTTCCGATATCGTCACAGTCGTGTCCCGTGGAAATAAAGGACCGGGTGTGAAAGAGGCTGCAGAAAATCAGTAACAAAGACTTCAGACAGATGAGATGTCTCGGTATTATTCAGGCAGTTGACGCTTCCCTCGCCTCAATATCAGTCGTGTCGAGATCCCCTCAATGACTACTCTTCGTAAGTCAACCCGCCGCACATTTCATCCAAGTGCGTATGAATTCGTGTTCTCCGCTCTGCGCCACGCGCAGGATCGGTTGGGGCGAGATCGGCAAAATCAGGATACCGGTCATGTGTCCGGCCCTGAGCTTCTGGAAAGCGTCCGCGACCTGGCGTTGCAGCATTTTGGGCTGATGGCCATGTCCGTATTTTCAGAATGGGGTGTGCGTTCCACCGGGGACTTTGGCAAGATCGTCTTCGAACTGATCGAAGCCGGCGAGATGCGTAAAACCGACGAAGACCGACTGGAAGACTTTGTTGGAGTCTACGACTTCCGCGAAGCACTCTACGACAAATACGAAATCGACACTCGCCGAGCATTCCAGCGCGGTTAATGGCCACTGTGCCCGCAAGTAGCGCCTGCTCTGCCCGCAGACAGCGCCCACTGTGGCAGCGTGACGTCACCGCCGCGGTTGCGGTCGCAACGTCGTTGACCGCGAATCGCCAAAACCACGGTTGATCTGCGTCCTGGAAATTCATGTCGCGAAGAACGGGTGACTACACAGAAGCTGTTGGCCGAGCGATTTTTGCGATCAGGTCGTCTACGAGGCCACGAGTCCCTGTTGCCTGAGACGACCGAACTCTGAAGCTGGGATTCGGCGCC
>JAGQPY010000475.1 GCA_020426485.1 Planctomycetaceae bacterium | reverse complement strand
ATCTCGAATCGCATCTGCCAGACGCAGAATACGGTCGTTGCCCCAATTTCCGATTGCAGCAACAGGCGATTGCGTTACGGAATTCAATCCGGCGATTGGCGGCGAGGCGTTATAGCATTTCTCCAGCAGCGATCGGCAGGCCTCACACGTTTCAAGGTGAACATCCAGCAGCCGACATTCTTCGTCCGACAATCGCCCGGCGATTATCGCATCAAGGACATCGCTGGCAGGACAGTCACTCATATCCCAACCGCGCCTGATTCAGGATTTTCCAGTAGCTGAATTTCATCACGCACAAGATTTCCCACCTGATTGCGGGCTGAATACAACGTCGCGATGCCGATGCCCAGTTCCTGAGCGACTTCTCTGCTGTCGCGCTGTTTGACCGCTGTTTGATACCACGCCTGCCACCGCTGATCGTTTACTCGCTGCTGAACCCTGAACATCGCGTGCTCCAGCAATTCGGCATCAAAGACGTCCTTCAGGCGGTCGGCCAGTTCATTCCGGGCCTCCACAGATGCCATCCAATTCATCATTTCGGTCCCACCTCCGGGCCGTTCACGTCCGTTTCGGCTACTTAGAAAATCAGTGATCGAATTCTCCGTCGCACGGCGCAAATACGCTCGAAAACTAAGACTGGCGTTGTACTCAAAGTTTCGCAGGTACCGGCTCATGCGTATCAGAACCTGTTGCGTCACATCTTCCGCATCGTTGGGCTGCAAACCTCGAATTTCACACCATTGAAAGATTCGAGATCCGTACCGATCAACAAAATCGTACCACGCAACTTCATCATGCGCGGTCTGCTGAAGACGGGCCAGAAGACTGACATCCGTTGACGAAATCGAATTTCTCACCCGTAATACCTCGGTTCGGCCCGAAACCTACGACTCAATTTGCATTTTGCTGATGCGAAGAAGCTAAAGCAAGGACACTCCTCAGCTTACGGAAGCTGCCGCAAATCCCGCGAGTCTTGAGAGCTTCAATCGTGATCGCTGCTGAAACGCCGCCAATCCACCTTTTCGCGCGCCGCTGAACAGGAGACGAAAAGGTTTTCCTGAATCGAGTCGTAGATCCGATGCCTCGCGGCAGTATAGGGGAGAGCCCAATGTGGCTTCTAAACACCCCCATCTTCAACCGCCGTTCGAATCACAGCGTTTCTCACGGGCATCAATTCAATCGGATCCAATATGCATTTCATCAAGCAGCTATTCCAGCGTAACCGCCCGCAACGCGCACGTCGACGAAAGGCTCCGATAACAGCTCGCCGATCTGCGGCAATCGGCCTGGAAACGCTGGAGCCCCGTGTTTTGCTGGCCGGTACGTCGGACGAACTGGTCGACGCGCAATTGTCTCCGCCCATTCAGGATCAGATTCTGGCGGTGCTGGCCAGTCTGGATGCGGGGGCTCGAGACGTTGGAAACAGTGATGCCCTGAACAGAGAAATTCCAGGCGTTGGCCGCAGTCTGAACGGATTGCTGGAGGATGGAACCAGTCATGTCACCCGCTGGGGTGATCTTGTGATGTTAGAGCAGGTTGCGGCCGGATACTTTCAGAAATTTGATTCATCCAGTACGAATTTTGACCCGGCGTCCGTGGGGCAGCAACCGACGGCGTACGGTTTGCGAGACGCGTTGGCGGCGCAGGTCACTATTTCTCCTGAGTTCCAGGGAATGAATGGTGATGCAGCGGTGATGGTAAGCGGAGGGATCGATGCCGAAACCAACCAGCTGCGATTCGGAATATTAGTTCATGCTGAACGCACGCAGAATGTACATCTGTCTTTCGACGCGCTGGGTGCCGATTGGACGAATCTGAATATTGAACTGAATGCGGACGCCACTGTTGATGTGGTCACAACCGTGGATCTCGCCCTGTCGTTTGGCATGGGGCTAAACCAGGACACGGGGAATGATCCGTTTTTCGATTTGCAGAAGTTTAATATTCGTACCGACGTGAACGCGGATGATGCCACATTCGGGTTTGCCATGGGCCCCGTTGACGGCACGATCTCCGCAACGAAGCTGGATATTACGGCGGATGCCTCCATTGTGCTGCCCCCTGGAGCGGCTGCGATCGAAGACCGCCTTCGTCTGACCACTGGAACCTCACCGTTCAACCTGGACTTTGACTTCAGTGGCAGTCTGTATGGGAATGCTCTGGGAGCGACGCCTCCCAACCTGCCCGGCATTCTGGTTTCTGACGCGGATCTCTTCGATAACAGCGCGCCGACATTCAATGTTGACCTTGCACCACTGCTGTTAAATCTTTCGGCAGAACACGTCGTCGGCGGGTTACTGCAGCTTGCCGATTCGCTGGATGATGTGATCGGTTCGGACTCGCTGGACCAGCCGATCCCATTGATCAACAAGTCGCTGCACGAGTTGCTGACGTCACCCGCCCAACCGCGACGTTTCTCCGGAAATGAAATTACGTCGATCAGCACGTCTGTCGTCGACGGAGACGTTCAGCGATTCATGGCGACGCTTGATACCGGCGGTCGCAGCGTGTCGTCACTGGGCATTAAGCCCGGTGATTTGGTGACCTTTCTTGCTGAGGGAGGTGATCGTTTTGGAGCAACGGTGGAATCGGTCGGCACTGACGTCGTCACGCTTACTTACGCCGCCGCACGAAACGACAAACCAGACGCCACCAGCTTACAGTCGCTGGAATTTCATGTCGGTGGATCTATCGGTGATCAACTTCGATCGGCTCTTGGAAACTACAACAAACCCGGCGCAGTGGTTCCAACAATCGGCAGGTTGCTCAACGAATTGTCTGGCCCATTGGGAATTGATTTCGGTGCCATCGGGTTCGACGAAACGACAAAGACGCTCACGCTGACTCCGACCTTTGCCCCGGAACCGATTCAGTTCGAATCGAAGCTGGATTTTGGTGACAGCATTGTGGGGCTGGAATTTGATGCGTCCGGCAGGTTCATGCTGACTGCCGAGCCTGTGATTCGTTTGCCACTGGGCATCAATCTTGACCCGGATGCGACCCTTTCCGCCAGTGATCGTGTGTTTGTGATTGAGGACGTCGAACCGGAAGTCACCATTTCGCTGAGCGCCAATATCGACGATCCGCACGCTCGGGCTTCGTTGGGATTTTTGAGTGCCGTGCTGGAAGAATCGACGGACAACAACGGGATCGTGTTGAACACAACGGTGACCGTGAACATCGTCGACCCGAAGACCGGTAGCGGACTCAATGCCCAGTCAACGCCAACTGAAATCGCCGGTGCACTAACGGACTCACTTGAAGTTAATTTTGGAGGTTCGCTCGATATTGAGGGCCTTGTGATCAGGCCGGAAGTGGCGGGCACCACGATTCCTGGCGAGATTACGATTTCGACCGCGGGGCCGACTTCTTTCAGCGGTTTCGGTCAGCTCGGCAGCTTACTGGACGATGTCAGCGTCACGAACACCATTGGCAGCTTCGATTCGCTTACGCCGGATGCTGTGGTGACCATGCTTCTGCAGTTGGGGAATTCGCTGCAATCCATTGCCGGCGAACTGAACGTCCCAGACGGCATTCCCTTCGTCGATGACGCGATCAGTGAAGTCGTGGATTTCACGGAATCAGCCGGTGACTTCGCACGTCGTTTTTACTTCAACGCGTCTCTGGTTGGCGACAACGATATCAGTGTGACCGACGGTGTGCTGAGCGGTGATGCGATGATCACCCTGCGAGCCGAAGGCAGCGAACCGGTCTTTGTCACGATTCCGGCAGCCAGCACCGCAGATAACCAGTCCATCGATGACCTGTACGTCGATATCAATGAGGCATTTAAGTCCGCCGGACTTGACGGATTCCTGATCGCCGAACGGCAACGCTCGTTTGATGCGACTCAGGTCGAAACCGTGTCTGATGTTTCAGCCGCTGCGGTTGGTCCTGCTGTTGCTCCACTGAACGGCTTGAAACGCTATCGGTTTTCTTTTGCCCCAGGCATTGATCTGTTTAATCTGGGCCTGAAGATTGGTGATGTTATCAACTACACAGATGTCAGCGGGCAAACACAGCGGGCGGCTATCGATGAACTGTCGCAATCATCGCTGAGTGTTCGCTTCGACGGTTCAAAGCAGTCCGCGCCGGCAACCGGAATCTCCCGCGGCGTTAACCTTTTCGATCCGGCGCACACCAATCGGCTTGCCATTCGAACGGTCAGTCCTGAATTCGGCACCTCAATGGCGGTCAGCACCGTCGCCGCAACCGCTGCTGGAACGCTGCCGACACAGTTGCTGGACGATTTGACGTTTGAGATCGCGGTGAACGATGAAGCATCGCAATCCGTCACTGTTCCCGCATCTTCAACCACTGACAACCTGACTGCTGCGGATATGGTGGCTTCCATCAACGCCGCAATTGAAACGAGC
>JAGQPY010000474.1 GCA_020426485.1 Planctomycetaceae bacterium | reverse complement strand
CCACTGAGCAACGATGTTGCTTCCCCTGAATCCAAAGAACTCTTCGGAGAAGTCCGGAAGAAACTGGGACGAGTCCCCAATCTGATGCAGTCGCTTGGGCATTCACCAGCCGCTTTGGGTGGCTACCTTTCACTCAGCGAGTCGTTGAGCCGAGGTGTGCTCAACGCCAAAGACCGTGAACGCATCGCCCTCACGGTGGCTGAGTATCACGGTTGCGGCTACTGTGCCGCAGCGCACTCGGCGATCGGCAACATGGTTGGTCTCACAGAAGATCAAATCCATGAAGCACGCCGTGGTACTTCTGATGATCCCAGGGCGGAATCGCTGCTTCGATTCGTGCATCAGGTTCTTGACTCCAAAGGCCATGTTGACGATGCGGATCTCGATTCCGTTCGTACGGCCGGCTATTCCGACGCAGCTGTTGCAGAAGTGGTTGCTCATATCAGCCTGAACGTGTTGACGAATTTCTTCAACAGCGTTGCTGAGACGGAAATTGATTTCCCACAGGCCAAGGTGCTTGCCACTTGAGTCTGGACGCAGATGCGGGCTGGTAAGCCGCTGTGTTTATCAGCCCATTCTGCATTGTCTCCCTCTGTGATTGGGAAACGCAAAAATGCGATAGTGTGGTGTCTCTCAAGTCCTTTCGTTTAACACGTGGCCCACAGGCCAGGTGTTCTCTGTTCCTGGCCAGTCGGCCAAGGGGTTAAACAAGACAGAACACTACGGTCAATAAAATCCCATCTGAGTGAGACACGACACTCGTGTCCGAGCGACATCGACTTTTTCATCGCCCGTCAACCGCTGCACACGGTTCAGGCCCGATGCCGCAACAACCGTTTGCATCAAATATGGCACAGGACTGAACATCCTGTCACACAGGCCGGAATTCGGCTTCAGCGATAACGGAGAATTCTCCGGAGCGCTGATTTGTGAAGCATCTTGTTCGCGCATTCTCACGCGGCACTGTCACGAATGGCGATCACTGCAGGATGCCTCAGTTTTCGTTCTACGGAAACAGCATAGAACTGTTCTGTGACGCCGGCAGCGGTGCCGACAAGCTGGAGTCCGTAAATGGAAGTGACGTCGTCCAGAATTCTGGCCGCCACCGGAAAGAGTCCCATGCCGTGTCGTCCGGCAATCTTCAGCATGGCGCTGTCTGCAAATTCCCCCCGTACCATTGGCGTCAGGCTCAGGTCACGAAACCACTGATCCATGGCTCGCCGCAGAACGTTGCTGTCTGTGGGCAACAGAAACGGCGCGTCATTGAGACAGGCGGGGAAATTCTTCTGATATTTTTGGGCCAGCTCCGGAGTGCCGACGATCACAACCTCTGATTCCCCCAGTCGGTGACTGTATGCCTGCACCTTGTACAACGGATCCAGAGCCGTGTCGGTCAGAATGACGTCCAGCTTGTGGATGGCCAGATCTCCGACAAGCTGATTCATGTCACCTTCGTGACAGATGACTTTCACTTTCTCAGGCATCGCAAAAGCCGGTTGAAGCAGCTGAAACGCCACCAGCTTGGGCATGGCATCTCGAACGCCGACTCTCAGTTCCAGCGGTCGCCCAACGGGGCGGCCCCTGACCATCTCCACCAGCTCGCGGCCGGTGGAAAAAATCTCCGATGCATAGTCCGCCACCTGCTCACCGATTTCCGTGACCGCCAGGCCTCGCCCCTGCCTGCGGAATAATTGAACGCCCAGCGCGCGTTCCAGTTGTTTGATCTGGATGCTGACGCTGGCAGGCGTCACGTGCAGGACTTCGCTGGCTTTCTGAACACTGCCTTCACGCGCGACCAGCCAGAAGTTCAATAGCTGATGATAGTTCAGAAAGTCCACGGCGACTCCTGACAGTTAAATAAAACTAAACAGTTGTAATCAAACTTTTAATTAATCCTAATACTTATTGCCGCGTATAGTCAACAGTACACAGCTCAAGTGCTTGAGCATGTTTTCAAATTTTGGGGAGGCAATGATGCAGATCAACATTCGATTCAGCGGCGGCAAGCGATCGGATTTCGGCGATCACAGTCTGGAGGCTGTGGTGTTTTCATCGCTGGAGCGTTTCCAGCATCGATTGAAGCAGGTGTATCTGTATCTGGAAGACGTCAATGGGCCGCGTGGCGGCATCGATAAGCAGTGTCGCTGCGTGCTGCACCTGCGTCATCTGCCACCAGTGGTCATTCAGGATCAGGACGAGGACGCAACGACCTTAATCTATCGCGTCGCCAACCGAGCGGCTCATGCGCTGAGTCGGAAGACGGATCGTCACAATAAACGTGCTGTGCAGGGCAATTCTGTTCGCGAAACGTCCCTTGCCTCATCGGACCCGGAGAAGAAGTCCGCGTAATGCTTCGCTGCGGCGGACGACTTCAGTCGGTGCTTCGCTCCATGAAGTTGATCGATCACAGCGTTTTGGCATTTCGAGGCCAGTTCCCCTCGTGATGCCGATCGGCATCTGATCATCGGCTTGTTTGACGCCACCTGGTTTGAACGGGGGCTGTTCGACAGATTGTGCGGTCAGCCGGATCGCGAAGTCGTCCGGTTTTCCATCCGTCAACTTTGAACCGCCCCCGATGATTTACTGACGTCTGAACTGATTGCTGTTAGAGCGAACTTCGTTGTCCTGCAGAACGATCCTGACAGACCCGCGCGAGATGATTCATGATTGCCGGATGCTTTGAGAAATCTGCTTCTCTGGTTGTGTTCTCCGATGACTGGGGACGACATCCGTCGTCGTGTCAGCATTTGATCGGGCGGTTACTTTCGGACTATCATGTTCTGTGGGTCAACACGATCGGCACTCGCACTCCGAAGTTTGATCTTGCGACATTGAAGCGAGTCGGGGAGAAGCTGAAGCACTGGACCTCCGGGCAGCCTGCTTCCAGGAAGGCCGCTGCTGATACGGCTTCCCATGAACACCTGACAGTCGCCAACCCTCGTATGTGGCCGTGGTTTACTCGATCCGGCGATCGACGCCTCAATCGGTGGTTGCTGGCAGAACAGCTGACTCCGCTGATTCAGAATCTGCCTCAGCCGGTAACGGCCCTGACCACCCTGCCAATCACTGCGGATCTGGTGGGCTGTTTGCCGGTGGAACAGTGGGTCTATTATTGTGTGGATGACTTCGGGGAATGGCCGGGACTGGATGGGCAAACTCTGCGCGACATGGACGTGCAGATGATTCAGCGAGCGGATCGGATTATCGCAGTGAGCGAGCACCTGCAGTCGATGATCGGCCGCTGCCACCGAAATGCCGACCTGCTGACTCACGGAGTCGATATGGATTTCTGGCAGGCGGATTCTGAGCACCACGATCTTTCGAAGATCCTGCCCGAAGCAATTCGCGGACCGCTGGCCGTCTTCTGGGGAGTCGTTGACCGGAGACTGGATTCTGAGCTGATTACCACGCTTTCACAACGAATGCCGAACGGCACGATTCTGCTTGTGGGACCTCATCAGGACCCGGATGATCGTCTGCTGAAGCTGCCCAATGTTCTTTCGCCCGGCCCACTGCCCTTTTCAGCTCTGCCGTCTCTGGCCGCAGCGGCAGATGTCCTGATCATGCCCTACGCTGATCTTCCTGTGACTCGAGCCATGCAACCACTCAAAATGAAAGAATATATGGCCACAGGTCGGCCGGTCGTGGTCAGCAGTCTTCCGGCAGTCGCAGAATGGAATGACTGCCTTGACGTCGCCCGTGACCCCGCCGACTTTGCTCGCCTGGTGCTTCAACGATGCGAGAGCGGCGTTCCGGATATCCAGTTGCGTTCAAGACGGCGACTTCGCAATGAGAGTTGGCAAGCCAAAGCCAATGCACTGGAACGTCACATATTTGCTGCGCCGATGGATCGCTCGCGGAAGATCACGGCTGCTCCCCGGGGGGAACTTGAACTCCTGCATGACCTCTCGAACTGAGTTCGTGTTCCGGGCTCTCGGTAAACCCGGCACCCCCACCACCGCCTCTGAAACTACCTTTCGAAGTTCTGTGCTTCTCAGGTCGACGACCATCACTTCGAACTACTGATCGAAACGGTGGCCCCATCTGCGGCCCCGCAGCCCCCTGCACAGCCACGCACAGGGTGACAGGAAATGCAAAAAGCCCACCAAATCATATGATCTGGTGGGCTTTACGGTGAAATTACCCCGCAGGGACTCGAACCCCAAACGACAGAATCAGAATCTGTTGTGTTACCAATTACACCACGGGGTAGTGGATTTTCCGTCGCCGTCTGGGCGACTTGGGAAATTTATCACTGAAGGATGAAGATGTAAAGCAGGAAAATCTGCTTCTCATCATGTCCACACAGCATAACTTCCAGAGGGGTTTTTCGGGCATTGGGTTCGCCGAAATGAACCAGATTTCGTTACAATGCGGCAAAACCGAAATTCG
>JAGQPY010000473.1 GCA_020426485.1 Planctomycetaceae bacterium | reverse complement strand
TCCGTGCGAGCCGCATCTTCCGGCGAGAATTCGATGTCGTCGCAGAATTCCTTCGCCTGCTTCACCGAAGCGATGGCTCGTTCAATGATCTGCTGCTTATCCATCTTCAGCTTGTGCTCACGATGGATGGCACTGGTTGCCAGGAACACGTGAATGCGACGCATCTGAGCCGCCGCCAGCGCCTGCTTGGCTCGTTCGATGTCTTCGGTGCGACTGCGAGCCAGACCGCAGATGACCGTTCGATCGCCGAATCGTTCGGCAATCTGCTGAACGGCTTCGAAGTCACCGGGCGAAGCGATGGGGAAACCAGCTTCAATCACATCGACACCCAGTTCCACCAGCGCGCGGGCCACTTCCAGCTTTTCGCGGGTGTTCATGCTGCAACCGGGAGACTGTTCGCCGTCGCGCAGAGTCGTGTCGAAAATAATGATCTGGTCACCTGTCATAACGTCATCCATCCTTACCGGAATTCTGTCCGGCCGCTGAGGTCACCCGTGCACGTTGACGATGAGTTCCGTTCAGGACAGAAGCTCGCGGTCTCACGCTTGAAGATCCGATGACTCAGAAGCAGTTCCGAACATCGGAACAAAAAAACCCTGAGACCGGAGCCTCAGGGTATTCAGTTAACTTGATGAGCAGTGGACGTACCCGAGGCGGGCTTCACAAAGGAAGCAGTAGAAGGCTCAGGTTAAGTCGCAGGTTGCTCATGGTGGTGACATTATACTTCGGTTTTCAACCGGTCAACCCATAAATCCAAAGTCCCTGAATTCCAGAGCAGCCTCGGGCATTTCAGGCAGTCGCTATTCGTCGCGACTGCCGCCGATCAGTCCGGCTCGCATCAGGTAGTACAGGATCGTCAGCAGAGTCGTGATGACGGCGGCGACGTAGGTCAAAGCAGCGGCGTTCAGAGTGCGGTCGATCCCGTATCGCTCATCCGGATCGACGATTCCCGCCTGAACCACCAGTGCCTTGGCTCGAGCCGTCGCGTCAAATTCCACCGGCAGAGTCACCAGCTGAAACAACAACACGGCCGAGAAAATCAACGCGCCGATGCCGACGACGAATGGATGAATGAACAGTCCAAATGCCATCACCATGTAGCCCACATTGGATCCGATTCCTGCCATGGGCACAATGGCCGAACGCAGTCCCAGCGGTGCGTAATGTTCGGCGTGCTGAATGGCATGTCCGGCTTCGTGACAGGCGACTCCCACCGCGGCCAGCGAATTGCTGCTGTAGACCTCTTCCGACAACGCCAGCTCTTTGGTTTGCGGATTGTAGTGGTCCGTCAGATAACCATGAGCCGGGACGACTCGCACGTCTTGGATTCCGGCCATGTCCAGCAGTCGCTGAGCCGCCTGAGCCCCCGTGAATCCACGACGACTGCGAACCTGCGAGTAACGGCTGAACGCCGCTCGCACCAGCAAACTCGCCCCACCTGACAAAATCAGGCCGGGAATCATCACCATCAAAATGTACTTCATGTCAAAAAACATGTTCTCTTCCTTCTTCTCTCCACGACCGCCGATCGCGTCCTGCGAGTGCCCGTCAGTGACTTACTTCTTCGGGCGTCGATCAGACCAGCAGGGCCAAATTGGCGGTTCTGACTGCTCTTCCATTCCACTGCAAACTTCAGGCCAATTTCCCCGGAACCCAGTGCGGCGTCTCACTCAAATGGGATCCTATTGTCCGGAGTGTTCAGTCTGTTTGACCCGTGGCCGCCAGCCCAGGAAAAAGAGAACACCTGGTCTGTCGGCCTCGGGTCAAACGATGCGACTTGAGAGACACGACACGAGCAACTTCCGGTCGGCCCTCGCCGCGGAATGCACTGAACGGCCATTCAGCGGTCCGGTTCAGAAAAGTTGCCGAAAATCGCGGGCTGCCGGGCGAAATCCTTTCGCGCATGGTGGTCGGCCGGAAATCAAGCCTTCCGTACCGCACTCCGGTGGAGAGAAATCGTCAGGAATGGACAGCACTGCCGTCCTGAATCCTGAGGAATGCATTCCGCCCCGGCGCGCTGCGGGTCAGTCATTGTGGAACGACTTAACGGCCGCTTCGATGGTGGGATAGTTTTCGAAGAGCTTGTGGAAGCCGACGACTCGGAATGCTTCTTCAATGAAGCCCACCAGTCGAGCAAACCGAACGCCTCCACCTGCCGCCTGCAGGCGCGAATGGGCGCGGATCATCATGCCGAACCCAAGACTGGAGATGTGTTCGAGTTTCTCGCAGTCGAAGACCAGGTGATTGTGTCCCTGAGAAACTTCCTGTTCCAGCCGAGCAAAGAAGATCTCGGCCGTGTCGGTGTCCAGTCGCCCGGACAGCTCCACGACCAACACGCCTTTGGAGTCGCCTTCCCAGGGATATGAATTGAACTGAATCATTGAATTCCCGCCTCCCCTGATGGTCTGGTTGGCCCGTGCGGACAAATGATTGCGTCAACGGTGTGGTGAGTGTGGTTCTTGATCGGCTTCGGACGTGAATATCAGGTCTGAAAGTCCGCCTGATTAACATCGTTATCCTCCGAGGAGTGTAACCACCTGCATCGGGAATTGTTATCGGTTCGCTGCAAAAGTCACAATTTGTCAGTCGTCTGTTTGGCATTTTGCGGAACCCAGTCCGGCTGAAGGGATGACAACATTGACTCACATTCGACACAATGCGGCTGTTGATGGACACCATGCGGCCGCTGATGATGGAGGAGGCGGAGGCCGCCGTGAAGGGCCTTGTGTCCCCCGCGCGCAAGATTCATCAGCGGCAGGGGCAAAATCCGTCCGTCCGGCGACCGGAACCATACAACGATTCGAATGGTTCCGATCGGATGGACTTCCCGCTTGATCAATTTCACACTGCATCGGAACCCATGAAAAATGACCCGTGACGTGCTCGATTATCTGGACCGGCATCAGTCGGAAACGCTGGACGAACTGTTCCGCTTCCTCCGAATTCCCAGCGTCAGCGCGGATTCGGCTCACAAAGCCGACATGCAGCGCTGTGCGGAATTTGTCCTGAACTCCATGCAGAAAGCAGGCTTAACGGCGGAGATCATTCCCACCAACGGCCATCCGCTGGTCTATGGAGAAACGACTCAGGACCCGGCAAAGCCCACGATTCTGGTCTACGGTCACTACGACGTTCAGCCTCCCGACCCGCTGGATCTGTGGACGACCCAGCCGTTTGAACCCGAAGTTCGTGACGGAAAAATCTTTGCACGCGGAGCGACCGACGACAAAGGGCAGGTGTTTACTCACCTGAAATCCATCGAGGCGTGGAACCGGATTCATGGTTCGCTGCCGGTCAACATCAAGTTTCTGATCGAAGGCGAAGAAGAAGTCGGCAGCGACAATCTGGAACGTTTTCTGAAAGCTAACAGTGATCGCCTGAAGGCCGACGTCGCCGTGATCAGTGACACCAGTCAGTATGGCGACGGCATTCCGGCCATCACCTATGGCCTGCGAGGCATCGTGGCGGCGGAGGTGCGGCTGATCGGTCCCGAAAAAGATCTGCACAGCGGAGTCTACGGCGGCAGTGTGGCGAATCCGGCCAATGCCATCGCCGCTTTGATGGGAAGTCTGGTGGGCTGCGACGGTCGAGTTCAGATTCCCGGCTTTTACGACGACGTCGCCGAACTGACCGATCAGGAGAAATCCCAGTTTGCCGAGTTACCGTTTTCCGAATCCGGATTCCTGAAGGAAGTCGGCAGCGGCGCGCTGTTTGGTGAAGAAGGCCGTTCGACTCTGGAACGCCGGTGGGCTCGACCGACCTGCGACATCAACGGCATTGTCAGTGGTTACACGGGGGAAGGTCCCAAGACCATCATTCCGTCCAAAGCGATGGCCAAAATCACGTGCCGTCTCGTGCCGAATCAGAATCCGGACCGAGTTCTGGATGCGCTGGAAGCCTTTTTGCGAGACCGCTGTCCGGCGGGGTTGAAGTTTGAGTTTCGCCGATTTCACGGCTGCGAAGCCTTTGCCTTCGACCCAACCAGCCCGTGGATCACGGCCGCCGGCGAAGCGATTGAAGAAGCGTTTGGGCAGAGTCCGGTTTTCATCCGTGAGGGGGGATCGATCCCGGTCGTGTCCAGCTTTCAGCAGATTCTGGGAATCGATACATTGCTGCTGGGCTGGGGCCGAAACACTGATAATCTGCACAGCCCCAACGAACACTTCCACCTGCAGGACTTCCGCAACGGCATTCGAGCCAGCGCGTGTCTGTGGCAGAAACTTGGAAACGTTCAGGCCTGACAAGTGCAGGCTTAACAACGGCTCCGCCCAACGCCGTGAACAGAATCGAGACGAAGAAACGCAGTTCGTTTAACCCCAATACCGTTCAACGAAATGTAACCCCATTGCCGGCAGGTACTTACAGGCACATCAAGAACGAAGTTTTCGTGATCCGAAGATTGAAAACATTGAACTTACTGAA
>JAGQPY010000472.1 GCA_020426485.1 Planctomycetaceae bacterium | reverse complement strand
ATCCAGTTTCACATCCATGAAGACCTCGGTGTCGATCGACGACGGAGGTTCCGTGGGGGATACCGGCGTTTCAACGGCAACTGACTCCGCGGGAATCTTCGGCACGGTGCCGGCGACAGTATCGGAGGCGTCGTCAGCCGGGGCGGTTGACGATTCCGAAGCCGTCGGTGACTCCTCCAGAACCGGAACGGCCATCAGCCTGCCGTTGTCCGGGCTTGGAGTTCTCAGAGTGTTGCCCGAATCCGTCCCGGTGGAATCCACCGGCAGCGGATCGGCAATCACCGAACCTGGTTCCGCATGGGGCTGCGGTGAATCCTCTGAACTGTTTGAGCCCTCGGAATTCTCTGACGTTTCCGGTATCGATGGCACCGTCTCCTGTTCGGGTGGGTCGGCCGGTACGTCAAATGGGTCCTTGTCCTGAAGTTCCGGCACCATCAATGGTTCGGCGATTGGGGGCGTTTCGGTCGGTTCAGAGGCTTTCGGAGAATCGGATGAAGTCTGTTCAGCCACTTCCGGTGACTTCTGTGTCGACTCGGCGGCTGCTCCTTCGTCGTCAGTTGATCCCTCCTGCTTAGGCTCCGTCGGATCGGGATTGTTCTCAGCGGGGACTTCCGCTGGCTGAGGTTTCGTTTCGGTCTCCGTATCAACGTCGGCTTCGGGAAGACTGTCGACCGTTGGAAGCAGGCGGGGTTTCGGAGTATCCGGCGTTGGTTCCGGGGTGACACGTTCCACGACAGAATTGCCATCGATCACCGGCGAACTCTTTTCTATCGGGCGAGAAACGGTTTTGACGGGCTGCGGAGCGTCCACTGTGGCACTTGGAGAGCCGGCGTCGTCAGCCACGACAATCGGCCGTCGCCGTTCCGGGGCGGTTGGTTTCCAGTGGTCGCTGTCGGTCGATGCCGTCTCCGCCGGTTTCAGGCTCGTCAGCGAGTCGTCCACCTTGTCAGCCGGAGCGACGGTCGCGTCAGCCGCTGCGGTCGGGGCCGAAGTGTCAGCGACCATCGTGCTGTCTGCTGATGGTTCGATCGATGCAACGTCGGCTTCGCCTTCAGCCGATGGCTCAGAGACGTCGTTCGATTTGGAGATGTTGGTGGCCGGAACACTCTTCAGAGCAACGTCAACGTCAGACAATGGTTTCGGTGTGTCTGCAATCTGAGCCGCCGTGTCTTCTGTGGCCGGTTCGCTCGGAGATACCGCCGGATTGACTCGGTCGAGGTAGATATTCAGAGCATTGACCGTATGGTAAAGAGGCGAACATTTGATCGGGACCTGTTTGTTGTTCAGCACGTCTCTTGCCGATGCTTCGATGGCCATGCGGACCCAGCGGGAATTGAGTTCTTCCTGAGGCAGTGCAATCATCAGGAATTCCAGAATGTGCCCCGCGCTCCCCATGCGACGGTTAACGTCCTGATCATATTCGCGACCTCGGAAGTAGTTCGATGACAGCATGCCATTGCTGTTCTGCTGCATGCGAGCTGTGTTGATGTATTTGCGAATCTTGTACTCCGCCTGCAGCCAGACTCCACGCAGAGGCTGTCCCTGACGCAGGTAGACGTTTCGAGCATGGGCCAGTGCAAACAAACTGTGAGTTCCGCCACAGGGAGCGCCCTGCATCGGTTTGGCCGTCTGTTCGCTGACCAAGCGTTCAATGCTGTAAACGTCGCCGTTCTCCGTTCGCCAGCGCGCTGACGGGGGCAGGTAGCGACTGAGTGCCCAGAGCGTCCAGGTGGGTTCATCCTTTGGCGTGATGGTCGCCTGAGCATGCTGAATCATCTGTCGCATGGTGATTTTGCCCGTCCCCGTGCCAAACTCTCGACTGAGGTCGACGCCACACATGGAAAGAATTGCCACAAACTGATTCGCATGCCCTTCGAAGGCGTAAGGTCGGCTGTACGGATGAGCCCGACCGCCATGCCGCGTCTTTTCGAACCAGTATTCGTTATCAAAGACCTGTCCCTCAGCGATCCAGTCCAGACCGTTGATGGGCTGGCCCTGATGCAGAATCCGAAACTCGTGACGCAGTCCCAGCAGAGCGTGCATCATCTGCCATGGCGTGTGACGATCCGTGGAAAGGAATCGACGGCTGGTGACATCCACAGCCTGCTGAGCCAACTGAATCAGCGGATCGTCAGATTTCTGCCGCGTACGGGAGATGGACTGAAAGGGCGTCTGAACTGAAGACTCTGAAAGTGAGTTTTGAGGCTCATCCACATCGCGTCCGCGAAGAGGAAACTGTTCGTTGGTCGGCTTCTCATCCGCCGCCGCCATGGGCACGACTGCGGCGATTGACAGCAAAGACATCACGAGAACGCGGGTTTGGGCCAACAGCCGTTGCGGTAGCATTGAGTCACTCCGGCAATGAATACTTCGGGGAGCCGGACAGCTCCCATTCCGAATTTGAGGGTCTCAATGATTTTCGGCGATGTACCGATTGCGCTTGACGCTGTGTACATCCGGCAGAAGGCAAATATCCGTTACAGCCCGAACGAATTCCGGCACGGTAATTGGGGTAAGGTTTTCCGGGTGGTGTTGGCAGCGCACGGGAATCGCTGTTGGGCGTTGGTCCGTCCCACAGTTCCGGTATAGATAAACTCAGTCGGAGCCGATGCGGCATAAGCTGCCGAATGAGCAGTGAGCAAAAGCCGTCTTTGCGGTGGGCAGTGTGCGTTGGTGCATCGTGAGCAACGTTGGTGAAGTCTTTCCCGCACTCGGAAATAAACAGCCACCTCGGCACAAAGGAAAATCAGCGCATAAAAAAGGCCCGGTCCTGTTGAACCGGGCCTGGATTCTGATTGTTAGCCGTCTGCAGAGTTTCGTCCGGCACAGCCGGAACTACAACTACACCACCAACCACTTTCCTTAATCAGAGCGACCAACGGGAGCGCGTCGACGATTTTCGGTCACCATGTCCAACGACTTTACACGCGATCGGGTCAAGAGCGAAGCTCTTATCAGGCAAACAGAGCGGGAATGATGTTGCCTTCGCGGACGATCATCACGGGCCGTCCGGTGGAGGTGTGGTATTCCTTTTCGTGGTTGATGCCCAGAGCGTGGTAGAAGGACGCGGCGACATCGTCGGGGCTGAAGCCTTCGTTTTTCGGCATCGTTCCCTTCTCGTCACTTTCGCCCAGGACCTGACCACCCTTCACTCCGCCACCGGCCATCAGCATGAACATGTTACGTGGATAGTGATCGCGACCGTTGCGTTCGGTGTTGATCTTGGGAGTTCGGCCGAATTCGCCCGTCACATAGACAATGGTGGAATCCAGCAGACCACGCTCTTCCAGGCCGGAGAACAGCGCTGAAAGTGATTCGTCCAGCGGTGGCAATTGCTTCGTGGACAGAGCATCCCAGTTTTCGCGATGAGTATCCCAGCCACCGTTGGTCACGGTGATAAAACGGACACCCGCTTCGACCAGTCGCAGAGCCAGCAGGCAGCTCGCTCCCAACCCTGTCTTGCCGAATCGACCAGCGAATTCGGGTGACTCTTTGCTGATGTCGAACGCCTGCCGGGATTTTGGGCTGGTGATCATCTGGTGAGCCTGCTGGCCGAACTGGTCCAGTCCGTCGAGCAGCTGATTCTTTGATTCAAACTCACCGAAGGTGCTGTCCAGCTGAGTCAGCAGGTTGTTGCGTTTGTCAACGTCTTCCACCGTCAGACCGCTGCCCAGTGACATGCCGCGCACATAGAACGGCTGACCAATCTGCGGCGTGGCGGTCGTGTTCATCGGAGCGTATCGAACGCCCAGATATCCGGGACGCTGCGCGCTGCGAGGAATGGCGACGAACTTTGGAAGTTCCGGATCACCGGACAGCTCCTTGCTGATGACAGCTCCGTAACCGGGGAACTCCAGTGACGGCAGAGGACGGTTTCCGGTATTGACGTATTCTGTGCCCAGCTGATGAGCCGCAACGGAATGCGAAACGCCTCGCAGGATGCAGAACTTATCCATCACCTGAGCCAGCTTGGGAAGATGCTCGGAGATATAGATTCCGGGAACGTTCGTCTGAATGGGGCTGAACTCGCCTCGGTACTCATCCGGCGCATCCGGCTTGAGGTCGAACGTGTCCATATGCGATGGACCACCATTCAGGTTAATGAAGATGGCCGACTTGGCCTTCGCGGCGGTGTTGAGCGTTCCGGCATGAGTCATTTGCAGGTAACTGGCCAGACTTAGTCCAGCGCCGCCGGCAACACCAGCACGCAGAAAGTCACGTCGTCCAATGCCGTCACAGGTTCGGGAAAATGCCATGAAAAGATTCCTTGTGTTCGAAGGTTTGAGTTTCGGTTTGTTCCAGGGTGAAGCCAGAGATTTCAGATTTCGGATGTTGGATTTCAGATTAGAAACTGTCGTTGAGCGTGGACCGGTCCGGTCCACGCTCAACAATCTCAGATCAGTGATTGACAATAAACTCCTTC
>JAGQPY010000471.1 GCA_020426485.1 Planctomycetaceae bacterium | reverse complement strand
CAACGGGTTTGAGTGGTGAGACGGCCCTGCACTGCATCGAAGGTAAGATATTTGGGCCTGCAACGAAGATCGTGGGTCAGCAGCTTCGTACTTCTGACGGTCGCGCAACCAAAGACCATCGTCTGACCTGGCAGGCCCGGGCATGCATTACGCGTTGGCCTCGACCTGCGGCAGAGTCTGGGGAGACCATGGTCATCGACGTCAATTCACGCTCAGGGGCTCGAGGCGGAGACGGCGTGTTTCAATCGTCGCTTTTGATCCGACAGGCGGTGGACAACGCCATGGGAAGGCTTCTCGAATCCGAGACCACTCCCGCAGACTCCGAATGTTCCCCGATTTCTGTGTCTTCCTGAGTTTTTCCGTGTCCGTTCGCCATCGCCTGGAAATTATCTGAAGTGTAGACTTCATCCGACGCGAAAGATTGCATCGAGGGCTCGGACATCGACTCCGTTGTCGTGTTCGACTCACGAAAGTCGCTCGCCGGTCGTCACGCCGTTCACCCTTTAGAATAAGCTTTGTGGCTGAGCCGTCTGGGCCGCCACGAGATCCCCGTCTTCTCCGGAAGTCCATCATGCGAAGCGAATCAGAAGTTCTTTTTGAAGACAAGCCATTCAAAATTCCGGTGGCTGACCGAGTCAAACGTCTTCCGCCGTATATGTTTGGTGCGATCAACAAGCGGAAATACCAATTGCGAGTTGAAGGCGTGGATGTGATCGACCTGGGAATGGGCAACCCCACCGATCCACCGGATCCGTTGATCGTTCAGAAGATTGAAGAGGCTCTCGCGGACCCTCGAAACCACCGCTATTCCGTCAGCAACGGAATCGGAAACCTGCGTAAAGAGGTTTCGGCTCGCTATTGGAAGCGGTACGGTGTCCGGCTGGACCCCAACGAAGAAGTCCTGGCCTGCATCGGGTCCAAGGAAGGCTTCAGTCACATGTGTCTGGCTCTGATGGGGCCCGGCGACACAGCCATTGTTCCTTCTCCCTATTTTCCGGTTCACGTGTATGCCGTGATGCTGGCTTCCGGAAACGTGATCACTCTGGATACTCGCAATCCGGAAAAATTTCTGCAGAACATCGCTTACACCTGCGAAAATCTGGTGCCGAAGCCCAAAGTCGTCGTCGTCAATTTTCCGCACAACCCGACAGCGACTGTCATTGAAAGCGACTTCTACGTTGACCTTGTGAAGCTGGCGAAGAAGCACGGTTTTCTGGTGATCAGCGACTTTGCCTACGCCGACATCTGCTATGACGGCTACGTGGCTCCCAGCTTTCTGGCCACGCCCGGAGCCATTGATGTGGGCGTCGAAATGACGTCCATGAGCAAGAGCTACAGCATGGCCGGCTGGCGGATTGGTTTCTGCTGTGGGAACCGCGAAATGGTGCGGGCTCTGGCAACCATCAAAGGCTACTACGACTACGGAATCTTTCAGCCCGTGCAGATCGCTGCGATCGTAGCGATGCGACACTGCGACGCGGCCGTGGAAAGCATTACTCGCGAATACCAAAGTCGTCGCGATGTGTTGTGCGAAGGTCTGACTCGACTGGGCTGGGATGTCACCCCGCCTCGCGCGGGGATGTTTGTCTGGGCCAATATGCCGGACGAATGGAAGCACATGGGGTCGATTGAATTTGCGATGAAGCTGCTGAACGAAGGTGGTGTCGCCGTCAGTCCGGGACGTGGTTTCGGGGACGACGGCGAAGGCTGCCTGCGACTGGCGATCGTCGAAAACAGCCAGCGACTGCGACAGGCCGTTCGACACATCGATAAGTGCCTTTCGAAAGACCCGGCGACGGCCTCAACCTGATCTGCTGGTTGTCGGGGACACCTGTCGTCAGAATCACTTGGTTGCTGGAAAACGGCAGGTGGCAG
Source organism: Planctomycetaceae bacterium (assembly GCA_020426485.1). Taxonomy (GTDB): domain Bacteria; phylum Planctomycetota; class Planctomycetia; order Planctomycetales; family Planctomycetaceae; genus JAGQPY01. The sequence continues at coordinate 2,549 of JAGQPY010000471.1, read as the reverse complement.
GTACATTTCCTGACGTGATTTTCATGGCTCCTGCCGGAGGTCGGCCTCAGTCAGCTTCTGTCTCTGCCGGATTCCGTCGCGGGCGCACTGCCGCGTTGAAAAATCGGGCGACGGACAAGGTCCTGCGCAGAATTCCCGGTCGCGACCTGTGAATTCAGCGGAAGCCTCGTCCGCCGCAGCCGAACCAGCATCCGGCGCCGCTGGTCGCCGTTGCCAACTTGCCAATTAATCACTCCCGCGCCGCGCATGGGTGAGGAAATCCGGTTAACGTATTCGGAGTTCCGCGGGACTGCCGATTACAGTGGGAAATCGCGGGAGTTGAGGGCTGCCGCTGATGGTCGATGTGGTCTTTCGATTCCTGACGGGAGATTCGCTGAGTATCGAATCCGCCGGGACGATTTTCCTGTGAAATGTACGGGAGCGCCGATCGCACCTTGATGGCGAACCGCCCCTCACAAAACCGAAAGAGGCCCCCTTCCCGATCGCCGTTTCGCAGGGTTTCTGCCTCGTTGTGAGAGCCTGTTCCGGTCTTACGAGCGGTTCTAAACGTCTTCAGGGCAATCGGCTGACTCAACGGCAAAACCAGAACGAAAAAATCATGACTGAACTGGAAAAAACTCTGGCGACAGGAGCAACGCCTCCGGAAGCACGCAACATCGACCAGCCGCGGATCGAAGCTGCCGTGCGCGAAATTCTGGCGGCGATCGGAGAAGATCCTCAGCGAGACGGGCTGCTGGATACTCCGGGCCGAGTCGCTCGCATGTATGCGGAAATGTTTGGCGGACTCCATCTGGAGCCCGGCCGACATTTGCACAAAGTCTTCGAAGAACAGTACGACGAAATGGTGCTGGTGCGCGACATCAGTTTTCACAGCATGTGTGAACACCATTTACTGCCGTTCATCGGTCACGCACACGTCGGCTACATCCCGCGAGGGAAAGTCACGGGGCTCAGCAAGCTGGCACGGGTTGTGGACGAAGTTTCCCGTCGACCGCAGGTCCAGGAACGAATGACGCACACCATCGCGGATCTGATCGAATCCGAACTGGATGCCAAAGGCGTCATCGTTGTGCTGGAAGCCGAACATACCTGCATGACCATTCGTGGCGTCCGCAAGCCGGGAGCATTGACGTTGACCAGTGCTGTGCGAGGTCTCCTGAAAAAAGATCCGTCCAGCCGAGCCGAAGCGATGGCTCTCATCAACCAGAAATGAAGGTGTTCGGCGGTTGCTCACATTCCCTGATCACCGTCTGACGGGCTGTGCACGCTTTGAAAGATGCAGGTGCGTCGGATCGCCTTTTGTGTATTTCGAACGATGCTGACCGAGCTACGGAGGTTCGATGCCCCATGTCCTGAACGCAGCAGACAATGCGTCTCTGAGGGCTCAGAGTGTTTGGCTGATTCAACGATTGCTCTTGTGGATGAAATTTGTCGATGATCGCCTGGTTTGTACTGAAACTGGCTGCCGGAATTACGTTCATGTGGTGGCTGATGCCGCGACGGGACGTGACGGATGGCTTCTTTCGGATTCAGATGCGAGTCGTGCTGGGACTTTCTGTCCTCGCCGCTCTCCTGCTCACTTCCAGCACGACATGGGCGGAAAAAGCGGTCGAAGGAGTCATCGGTCTCCATTCGTCCGCAGCGTCGGCAGAAGCCGGTGCTGAGATCACGGGACTTTCCGCAAAACGAGTTGCTGGTTGGTTGAGGTCTTTGGCCGTCACATCGGCGGTGATCGCGTACTTTGGTTCCGTCTTCTGGGCTTTGGGACGACGTCTTCCCGGAAATATCTGCATCCACCTGCTGACACTGATCAGCGTGACATGGCTCTCTCTGCATGCTGGCAGCGTTCCCGGAGACGTCCCGCGACTGTTGCAGTTCCTGTCCGCCTTCTCCACCGCAGGAGTGCTGGGAAGCGTCACCATTGGAATGCTGCTGGGACATTGGTACCTGACGACTCCCACGATGAGCATCCAGCCGCTGTACTGGTTCAACAAGGCAATCGTGACCAGTGCGGTCCTGCGAGCCGTCGGATCAGGCTGGGCCGTGATGGATGCCGGTCTGGCGACGATCGACCTGACAGAACAAATCTGGCTGGGTATCCGCTGGATTGGCGGCATCGCAGCCCCCGCCCTGGCGGCGCTGATGGTGTGGCGAATTCTGAAGCATCGCAATACTCAGTCCGCCACCGGAGTGCTGTTTGCAGCACTCATTCTGGTCTTTATGGGCGAAATGGCGGCCGCTCTGCTGGAAGGCGATACACAGATTCCCTGGTGATGCGGGCAGAAGATCGCTCAACTCATGAGCGACTCCGCATGCCTGAAGGCGGTCGATCCCATGGGGGCCGACCAACGCCGTGAGCAATTGCCTTCCGCAAAAACACCGTTCATTCAATCCGATGCCGAAAGCGCGGATGTGGACAATCCGGCACGGCCTGCTAACCTCGCGTGAAACTAACTGGACAGCGCCACCTTGGAGTGCGGCGACTTGTCGCCGCTTTGGATTTTGCTGACAAACAATCGCCGAACCACGTCTGTTCTATTCCGGAAGCA
>JAGQPY010000470.1 GCA_020426485.1 Planctomycetaceae bacterium | reverse complement strand
TGCTCCGCACGAAAACTCCGCCCGGGTCGCTCTTACGATCCGGCCTCTGGCTATTTCTGTACTGTGCTGCACGGTAATGCTGCAGGCAAACTCGCGCGCTGACGCGGACACGCCTGGATTTGCGAGGCTTGATAACTCTGTCGATGATGCGACCGACACCAATATGCCTGCGGTCGCAAATGATGAACTCCCTAACGTTCACCACCCCGCTTTCGTCCTGCCGCCGACTCAGGCTCAGAACACTGGTCCAAAAATGCCGGACATCGGCGCTGCGATTGCACAGTCACCAGCTCCATTGCCGAAAAATCTGAACGCACAGTTTTCTGAAACTGATTTTCACAAAAGCGGACAGTTCGATTTCAATCATTTCCCACCAGACTTTCTTTCAGGGGCTTACATTAGAAATGGTCCTTTGGTGACCAAATTCGGCGGTTATGTAAAGGCCGACCTGATTCATGATTTTGATCCGATTGACTCCACGGACACCTTCGATCCAACGACGATTCCGGTTGGAGCTCCACACCGAACAAACACAAGATTTCATACCCGCCAGTCACGGCTGAATATGGACAACCGGTGGACAGTTCCCGGGGAAGAACCTATTCGTGTCATGGTGGAAGGTGATTTTTTCGGCGACAACAGTACGTTTCGATTGCGGCATGCGTACGGCGAAAGCGGCCACTGGCTCATCGGGCAAACATGGTCCACGTTTGCACATCGAGCTGCATTGCCGAATACTCTGGATTCTGTTGGCGACGTCGCCAGCATCGGTCGTCGTCAGACTCAGTTGCGCTGGACTCATCACCTTATTGATGACCGCCTGTTGATCGGCGCGGCCCTGGAGAATTCGCAGGTCCGTGTCGATGACGTCTTTCTGGCAGTTGGTACGCCGCGATCTGAGCTTCCCGACGCGGTCCTGAGGCTGCGATTGGTGTCCGAATCTTCGCAATTTCAAATTGCAGGCCTCGCGCGACGACTTGGGTTCCAACCGAATGGACAGGATGTCCGGACATTCACGGGTCGAGGCATGAACGCAACCGGACTGATTGATATCACTGACGACGATCGTGTTTACGGCGGAATCCTGTGGGGTACTGGAATCGGCGACTACCGCGATCTGCCTGATCTTGCGCCGGTCTCCAGCACCGAAGGAAAAGCACTCCAGTCTCTGGCGTGGTATGTAGGTCTGAAGCATCAATGGAATAAAGCGTGGTCCTCGAATTTCACCTATAGCGCCGCGGATGTGCAACACACTGCTTTTCAACCCGTTGATTCGTTGGCCAGGAATCGATATCTGGCCGCGAATTTGATCTGGAAGCCACGTGAGCATGGTTTCATAGGAATCGAATATCTCAGAGGATTCCGTGAAAACGGTGACGGCAACGGTGACAGCGCTAACCGTGTCATGATGAGCGTGGGTTTTATTTTGCCCTGATCAACATGCAGCGGCTGCCACGGCAATTATGGCGGCTCTCTTTGTGCGGTGAATCATTCCGAAGCTTATTCGACAGGGCGAATCCCGGAGCCGTGCCATTCGGGGCAACGTCGAATTTTACGCACGAATGACAAGCGGGAATTATCCGACAGGTTTGGATTTGCCCCGCGATCTTCATTTGTTGACGAATCGGAAACCAGACAAGGTTATCAGATAACAACGCTGCCCAATGGGTCGTGATTCGCTGTTAGATCAATGATTCTTAACGGGATGAGGTATCAGATACTCAATTCTCGCGAATCCACTCTCGTGCCTGGTTGCATTTGAAGCAGCCATTCTTAGCATCTAGTCTCCACAACCCCTCGCAACTCGGACTTTGCGACGTTTTGGGTTCGTGTTGTCGCAAAGCACACGTGTGTGGATGTCACCGTTTCACATCGCGACACTTAGATCTTGCTCGATGCAGTCCGGTGTGGTCGTAACACCACTGCGATGGTTCATGACAAGCTGCACGTAGAGTTCCATCACTTGACTTGTCTTCAACGTCAAATGTTCGCGGTTCTTTGTCTGTCTTTTCGAAACAACTGAAGGAGTTACCGAAAATGCCGCTGACTCGTGTTCTGTTACTGGCTTTGGCGATCTGCAATTTGGTTGCAGTTGCCGAAGCGCAGCAAAAGAAGCCTAACATTGTTGTCATCTGGGGTGACGACATCGGCTATTGGAACATCAGCGCCTACAACCAGGGCATGATGGGTTACAAGACACCGAACATCGATCGTATCGCAAAGGAAGGTGCGTTGTTCACAGACTGGTATGGTCAGCAGAGCTGCACCGCTGGCCGGGCATGCTTCATCACCGGTCAGTCCGGCTTCCGCACAGGACTGCTGAAAGTCGGCCTGCCGGGTGCGAAAGAAGGTCTGCAGGCCCGTGATGTCACAATCGCGGAACTGCTCAAGGCTCAGGGCTACATGACCGCTCAGTTCGGCAAGAACCATCTTGGCGATGCGGATTCGACGTTGCCGACAGCGCATGGTTTTGACGAGTTCTACGGTTCGCTTTATCACCTGAATGCCGAGCAGGAGCCCGAGAATCCCGACTACTTCAAAGACCCGGCCCTGAAAAAGAAATACGGCACGCGCGGCGTCATCCATTCGTTTGCCGACGGCAAGATTGAAAGTACCGGACCACTCAACATCGAGCGTATGAAGACAGTGGACGAGGAATTCACCTCTCGAGCTCTCGACTACCTCGACCGAGCGAAAAAGGCCGACAAGCCGTTCTTCCTTTGGTGGAACTCCACCCGGTGTCATATTTTCACACACCTGAAGAAGGAGAGCCAGGGCAAGAGCGGCCTGACACCGTACATCGATGGCATGATCGAGCACGATGCGATGGTCGGTCAGCTTCTCGACAAGCTGAAAGAACTGGGTCTGGATGAAAACACCATCGTGATGTACTCGACCGACAACGGTGCGGAAAAATTCTCCTGGCCCGATGGCGGTGCATCACCATTCCGCGGCGAGAAGAACGAAAACTGGGAGGGCGGCTATCGCGTGCCCTGTGCCATCCGGTGGCCTGGCGTCATCGAGCCCGGCACCGTAGACAACAACATCTATTCCCACGAGGACATGTTGCCCACGATTATGGCTGCCGTCGGTGTACCGGACGTCAAGGAGCAACTCCTTAGGGGCATGAAGGTTGGCGACAAGACCTTTAAGGTTCACCTGGATGGCTACAACATTTCGGACTCGCTTGCCGGCAAGGGCCCCAATCCACGGCGAGAATTCTTCTACTGGAATGACGATGGCTCTTTGGTCGGAATGCGATACGACAACTGGAAGATCGTCTTCCAGGAACAGCGCGCACACGGCTTTGACGTCTGGGAGGAACCATTCGTCACGCTGCGTCTGCCAAAGATTTTTAACCTCCGCAGCGACCCGTTCGAGGAGGCAGACCATGTTGCTATGGACTACGGTCACTGGCGGATTGATCGTGCGTTTCTTCTTGTGCCAGCTCAGGAATTCGTCGGCAAACACCTTGCCACTTACAAAGAGTTCCCGCCGAGTCAGAAGGTCGGCAGCTTCGGGCTGGATGATGCGTTGAGGAAACTCACCGAAGCAGGCACCAGCGGACAGTAACTTCGGGTGATCCCAACCGCCCATCGCATTCAGGTACCGGGCCGCATCTGTCCATGCAGGTGCGGCCCGTTTCACTTCAAGTCAGGGTAAAACAGATGGTCAGGAACCTATGAATACTCGCGACGCCTTTCAGCAGATCGCCGCCGCCATGAATGCCGCGGTGATCGGTCAGGAAACGGTGGTCGAGCGGCTGCTCATCGCCTTCCTTGCGGATGGACACATACTCATGGAGGGTTTGCCGGGCGTGGCCAAGACACGTTCGATCAAAACACTGAGTCACCTCGTGAAGAGCGAATTCCGGCGCGTGCAGTTCACACCGGACCTGCTGCCAAGCGACGTCACCGGCGCTGAAATCTATCGCGAAAAAACCGCGACGTTCGATTTCCAGCCCGGGCCGCTGTTCGGCAACCTCGTGCTGGCTGACGAGATCAATCGAGCCCCCGCCAAGGTGCAAGCCGCGCTGCTCGAAGCCATGGAGGAACGTCAGGTGACGGTCGCTGGAACGACCCACAAGCTGCCGCCGTTGTTTCTCGTGCTTGCCACGCAAAACCCAATCGAGCAGGAAGGCACCTATCCGCTGCCCGAGGCTCAGATGGACCGCTTCCTTCTCTATGTGCATGTGCCCTATCCGCCTGCGGAAAATGAGGCTGCAATTCTTCGGCTGGTGCGCGGTGAAAAATCCGGCTCCAACGAGTCGCGCCCGGATCCAATCGAGCAGGAAGTGATTTTTGCCGCTCGGAAGGAAGTTGCCGCGATTCACGTAGCCGAAGCCGCGGAGCGTTACATCGTTGACCTTGTCATCGCGACACGGGAACCCTCGCGCCATGGCGGCGATCTCGCAAAATGGATCCGCCT
>JAGQPY010000046.1 GCA_020426485.1 Planctomycetaceae bacterium | reverse complement strand
CGTTCTGGACCAGCGGGACTCTGCTGTACGTTCCCAAAGGTGTGGAAGTCGATCTGCCGCTGCACAGCCTGATTGCTCATTCCAAAGACGGCGTGGCGGATTTCGGACATACTCTGATCATCGTCGAAGATGAAGCCCGAGCCACTCTGCTGGAAGAAACTACCTCCGCCGACGAAACCATCGCCGGACTGCATGTCGGCTGCGTCGAACTGATTGTCGGCAAGCATGCCAATCTGCGTTATGTGCAGTTGCAGAACTGGAACCAGAAGACGTGGCACTTTGCTCATCAGGGCGGCAACGTGGAATCGCAGGGCAACCTGCAGTGGACGGTTGTGGGTCTGGGCAGCAAGCTCAGTCACATTCATCAGGACATCAACCTGAACGGTCGAGCCGCCACGGCGGAAGTGAACGGCGTGACCTTCACCAGCGATCGCCAGAAGATCAGCTATTACACTCAGCAGCACCACCGCGAACAGGGGACTCACAGCGACCTGCTGTACAAGGAAGTGCTGCGAGACGAAAGTCGAGTCATCTGGCGAGGCATGATCAAGGTGGATCCCGCCGCTCAGCAGACCGACGGCTACCAGCGCAGTGATGCGCTGATGCTCAGTCGCGACGCTCGGTGTGACAGCATTCCCGGTCTCGAAATCGAAGCCGATGATGTCCGGTGTACTCACGGAGCCACCACCGGTCGCGTCGACGAGGAGCAGATCTTTTACGCTCAAAGCCGCGGTATCAGCGAGAAAGAGGCCATGCACATGATCGTGGAAGGCTTCTTCCAACAGGTCTACGACCGCATTCCGGTCGAAGTCGTCCGCGAAACTCTCAGTCGCACGGTTCAGGGGAAACTGGGCATCGAAGCAATGGCTGTTGTCTGAGCTTTCCGCTGATAAATCCGCAATGAAGCAAGGATATGTGCCGAAGGCGTTCCGTCAGCGTCCTTCTCGTGCCTGTATTCCGCACCGGCCATTCGCGTGGACTGTCCGGAGCCTGATTTTCTGAAGGCTCTGGCTGGACAGCAACCTGCGACCTGCTTCAATTCCGTCGTTGACCGGTTGTTCACATTGAAGCAAAAAGAAAGCAGGTTCATGTCCGACAGAATTGTTATGCGCACCGGTGAAGCTCTGGTGGAAGGGGAGCTGGATTATCTGTGTGCGGAGCCGGAAATCATCATCGGAGAACTGGACGGGCCGGTGGGCAACGCCTTCGCCAACATGCTGGCCAATCAGGTTCAGGGGCACACGCGAGTCTTCGCGATTCTGAACAGTGATGTGCAGGTTCGGCCAGCGACGCTGATGGTCAGCAAGGTGACCGTTACGGGAAACCGATACACCAATATCCTGATGGGCAGCGTGCAGGCGGGGATTGCTCACGGAGTTCTCGATGCCGTCCGTGAAGGCATTATCCCGCGTGACAAAGCCAATGATCTGGGCATCATTTATTCCGTGTGGCTCGACCCTTCGGTGTTGAAGGTCGACAAGGTCGATCACGAAGGACTGTTTCAGATCAATCGAGAGGCCACGGTGAAAGTCATTCGAAAAGCACTGGCCAACGAACCTTCGATTGACTGGTTGCTGGAAAATCAGTCCAGCGTCGAACACTACTTCCATCAACTGGGCGTCAATGGAGAACTGTGACGGGGGAACTGTCACGGGAGATCTGAGCCGTCGAACTGCCCGAACAGCAGATCGACGGCAATTTTTCCCGAACCACCCGCTGAGCGTTATTCTTCAGCGTCTTCCTCAGTCGATTCCGCGTCGTCAGACTCCGGTATTTCCGCCGTATCCATCGGTGTAGCAGGAGCGGGCAGTGCCGGGGGAGCAGCCGTGGCCGCTTCGACAGCTTTGGCTTCTTCGGCGTCGATCGTTTCGCTGGCAATCACAGCACAGGAAGCAACGGCGTCGCCTTCATCAAGTTTCATGATGCGAACGCCCTGCGTGTTCCGCCCGATGGTGCTGATGTCGGAAGCTCGCAAACGCTGAATCTTTCCCTTGGCGGTCACGATCAGTACTTCATCGTCGTCCATAACAGACAGTGCATCCACGACGGCCCCGTTTCGAGTCGTCGTTTTGATGTCTCGCAGACCTTTTCCGCCGCGACGCTGACGTCGGTATTGAGCGTTGCTGCTGGTGGAACCTTCCGCTTCGCCATCGGCTTCGTCTTCTTCGGACGCCATCACGCCCGGACCGAAGGGAGTCCGTTTGCCGTAACCCTTCTCGCAGACCGTCAGCAGAGTGCGTTCGTTTTCGGCGACAACCATGCCAATGACAACTTCATCACCCGACAAGGTGATTCCTTTGACGCCGCGTGTCGCACGACCCATTGGTCGAGCATCATCGTGGCTGAAGCGAATCGCCATACCGCCGGAAGTGCTGATGATGACATCCTGATCGCCTTCCACAATTCGGACGTCCACCAGAGCGTCATCGTCATCCAGACGAATCGCGATGATTCCGCCTTTCTGAGGTCGCCCGTAAGCCGACAGAGCCGTCTTTTTGACGATGCCCTTGCGAGTGGCGATCATCAGGAACTTGTCTTCCGGAAATTCGCGTACATTGAAGCAGTTGGAAATGGATTCACCATCTTCCAGCACAATCACGTTCACCAATGCTCGGCCTTTGGCCGTGCGAGCCTGCAGAGGCAGATCGTAAACCTTCAGCCAGTGGACTCGCCCGCGATCCGTGAAGAACAGCAGATAGTCGTGCGTGCTGCTGACGAACAGGTGCTCAATGGCATCTTCATCGTCCGAAGTCGCCCCCTTGATTCCCTTGCCGCCACGATTCTGTGCTTCATAGGTTGAAAGCGGCGTGCGTTTGATATAGCCACGCTGAGACAGCGTCACCACCATGGCCTCTTCGGCAATCAACGCTTCCTTGTCGTAATCGCCCAGCTCCTCCTGAGAAATCGTGGTGCGGCGTTTGTCGCCGTACTTCGCCTGAAGCTCATCCATGTCCTGTCGAATGACGGCACGAATATGAGCTTCATCGCTGAGCAGGTGCAGATAGTCGGCGATGTTCTGCAGCAGTTGAGCGTGTTCGCCCTGCAGCTTTTCTCGTTCCAGATTGGCCAGTGAACCCAGCTGCATGGACACGATGGCTTCCGCCTGATTCGCCGACAGCGAGTACTCTTCCTGAACGCCCTGTTCGCGCTGATATTCGGCAAAGCCGTTATCGCCCAGAGCACGCGCGACCATTTCGGCGGGAATGGGAATCTGCTGCAACGCATCCTTCGCCGCCGCTCGGCTGGCGGAATCGCGAATGGTCTTGATGACTCGATCGATGTCCACCTGAGCCAGCAGCAGACCCTCGACGGTGTGCTTGCGTTTGCGAGCTTCCCGCAGCTGGAATTCCGTCCGTCGGCGAATCACGTCGACGCGATGTCGAATAAACGCATCCAGCATCGCGCGAATGGTCATCAGTTGAGGCCGATTGCCATCCAGTGCCAGCAGAATCATGCTGACCGTGGTCTGCAGCGGCGAAAACTGAAACAACTGGTTCAGCACGATGTCTTTGTCGGCATCGCGTTTCAGCACAATGTGCAGGCGAACCTGCCACGTGGGAGTCGTGCGGTCGGTCAGGTCAACAATGCGGGAAATGCCTTTGATACGTTCATCACGAACCAGAATTTCCAGCTTTTCACGAATGCGGTCACGAGTATCCATGTAAGGAATTTCCGTGACCACAATCACATCGCTGTTCTTTTCCGTTTCGAAATGCGTGCGAGCGCGCAGAGTGATCGTGGAACGTCCGGTCATGTAGGCCTGACGAATGCCCATCTGACCGCAGATGATGCCGCCGGTGGGAAAGTCCGGACCAGGCATCACGTCCAGCAGTTCGTCCAGAGTCATTTCCGGGTTATCAATGATCTGCTTCACGGCCTCACAGACTTCGTTCATGTTGTGAGGCGGAATGCTGGTGGCCATTCCCACCGCGATTCCCGTTGAACCGTTGACCACCAGATTGGGAAATCGCGACGGCAGAACCACCGGTTCCACTCGCTGCTGGTCATAGGTCGGAACAAAATCAACCGTCTCACGGTCGAGATCGCGCAACAGTTCGGCGGCGGCTCCGGCCAGGCGAGCTTCGGTGTATCGCATGGCCGCGGGCGGAAGACCGGCCAGCGATCCAAAGTTGCCCTGCTTGTCGATCAGCGTTTCGCGCATGGCCCAGTCCTGAGCCATACGGACAAGGGTCGGATAAATCGCGCCGTCGCCGTGAGGATGGTAATTGCCCATCGTCTCACCAGCGATCTTTGAACACTTGGTTCGACTTCCACCGGGAGTCAGGTTCAGGTCATTCATCGCCACCAGAATGCGGCGCTGCGATGGCTTCAGGCCGTCACGCACGTCCGGCAACGCTCGACTGATGATGACACTCATCGCGTACGTCAGGTAGCTGGTTCGCATTTCCTCCTGAATGTCGGTGCGGCGGACACGAACATCACTGATCAGACCACCGTCGTTGCTGCCACCACCATCACCGTCATCATCCTGCACATCGTCTGTAGACAACCGAAAGCTCCTTGGTTGAAGACCACAACGTCGACAAAATCAGAATGCGACTCGTGGTCTGAAATGCCTGAATTCCGAAAGAAACCAACTCAGGCCGTGTCACGCAAATCATTGAATTTCGGACCACAATGCGGCCGGGAAGGATTTGCGCAACTCTTTTTAAATCAACATGTTACAACACTCTTGGTGCGACTTCTGATTATAGCAGAAACGCTTGGCGGACTCAATTCACAGGAGCGACCGTGAAGGCATTTACAGGAACATCAGGACCGGATGCCCCCAGTCGAAGAGATCGGCCAGTCTCTAAGCCCACGGCCCGCCGTGACGGCAACAGATTCGGGGGCATCGTTTGTTATGCAGTCGTTGTTTGTGGTGCCGTCGTTTCTGAAGTTTTCGCGAAGCAGTCTCGCGGATTTTTAACGCCGTTCGCCCGCGAAATTCATGATCGATCTGATACACTGCGTCCGGCGAGACCAAATGGATTAATGACGGTATGCCGGTTGGCATTCCGTTGTCTCCTGCGGTGCGGCGATCTGAATTGTCGCCACCGCAATCATCGCGCGCTGTGACGTGAGCCCCGATCATTCTCACCGTGATGATGCGCTGGCAATTGTTGCGGCGGTGCTGAAGTTCCGCCTGCAGGAAGGATATTGCGATGTTGCGTCTTCAGTCTTCGAGCCGACGTCGGCGGGAATCCGCTCTGAACAGCAAATTTCGCGTTCGCTCCGGATTCACCCTGATTGAACTGCTCGTGGTCATCAGCATCATCGCGGTGCTGATGTCCCTGATTCTGCCCGCCATCCAGAACGCTCGCGAAGCCGCTCGCCGCACACAGTGTCTGAACCGAGTTCGCCAGATCGGGCTGGCACTGCACAGCTTTGCTTCAAAGAACCCATCCAGTCAGTTTCCGTCCTACGGTACATGGGGCGATGTGAAGAACGCCGGTGGTGTCTGGCAGAACACCAACACCACCGGAAAAAAACTGCGTAACTGGGTCGTCGACATTCTTTCAGAACTGGATCGACAGGACATTTTTGACCGCTGGAACTTCGATGATGAACATGACGGAACAATCGTGGGCCCTTCCGGATTCAACAATCGGCGACTGATTGAAGAATACAATTTTGAAGTGCTGGTCTGTCCCAGTGACGAAAGCGGCGACGGTGCAGGAGCACTCAGCTATGTCGTCAACGCCGGCTACGCCAACATTGATGGATCACTCAGTGCGGCCTCGGGATGGGCGGGCAGCAGCAATCTGCACCGGGACAATGACCCCGATCTGGATTACAACGTCAATGGCACCACCAATGACGACGAGGACAAACAGATTTCCCATCGCAGCGGCGTGATGTGGGGCATGGCTGTCGATCGCAATGGCGACGGAAAGCCGACCGAATATCCCAATCGCAGTCAGACACTGAATACCATCTACGATGGCGTTTCCAACACTCTGATGGTCAGTGAAAACCTGAACGCCGGTTCAGACCAGTATTGGGGCGACCCGAGTGCTCGCTACTGCACGTTTGTCTATCCGATCGATCCCAACCCCACGGCCGCCGGACTGACCGCCGCCACCTATTTCTCCACGGCACCGCTCGATCCCGCCCATCCCTACGGCGTCATCAATGGAGCTGCAGCCGGGCCCGAAGGGGAACGACCATTCCCCGCCTCCAGCCATCCCGGCGGAGTCAACGTGGTGATGTGCGACGGGTCTGCCCGCTTTCTGAGCGAAGACATCGACCTGAACGTGTACGCTCAACTGATCACCGCCGCTGGCAGCAAGTCTCTTCCAACAGCAGGGGCTCAGACGATCCTGGACGGCAACTCCTTCTGAAACGATCTGTGTTCGGAAAACGCGGCACGCTTTCCCAGGAACTCCGTCTTCAGCCGAACAAGGGCAGTGCCCGGCGCGGTGATCGTTTAACCCCAAGTCCGCAGGTGAGGCATTCTGTCGACCGCCGTCGCTTTCGCTGCGGGTCGGGTTCAACGAACTGAGTTTTTCCAGATCAAATCTCTTCACGGCGTTGGACACTGCCCATACCGCGTTCGAGCCACCGCCGAAAGAAGCACTGCCGTTCCCGCTGATCGCATCATCAGGATGCCCGTACCTTTGCATTCAAAGCCGTCCCGGACCCACAGCCGGAGCCGTCGGCGCTGTGGCTTTCTGAAGGCAGCGGCAACGCTTTGAACTTCGTCCGGCCGAATTTGCCGAACATACGGATGGAAGAGCGGCCGATTCGGCCATTGCACTGTCTTCACATGGAAACGAGGCCAAATCCGCCGGAAGCCATCTTGAGTCAGCGATTGCGACAGTCATAGAGTCCCGACTTCTTCGCGGGCGCGCTCTTTGTTCATCAAAGGACTTGATGATGACCTGTCGCATGACTTCGACTGTTTCAGCAATTCTGATCTGCATTCTGAGCGCAGGATGTGCGTCGACAGTAACGTCCAACACGCCTCGAACGGCCAAAGAACAAATGCTGTTGTCCAATTCAGTTGATCAGTCGCTCGACAAAGTGGACTTTACTCCCCTGTATGGACAACGAGTCCTGATCGACGACAAGTACCTGGACTGTGTGGACAAGCAGTATCTGGTCGGTTCCATTCGTCATCGCGCGCTGCGAGCGGGTGCGATTCTGGCGGACAAAGCGGAAGACGCAGATCTGGTAATGGAAGTTCGCAGTGGCGGTGTTGGTACGGATACAGCGGAATCCTTTGTGGGGACTCCGGAAATTGCTCTGCCCGGCATGCTGACGATTCCTGAAATCCGTTTGATGGAACGCAAGACTCAGTTTGGCTATTCAAAGATCGGCCTGGTCACTTACGACGCGAAGACAAAGGAGTCGCTGGGCGAAGGTGGAGTCGCGCTGGCTCGCTCCGACGACAGCAACTGGTTTGTGATGGGCATCGGTCCGTTTCAAAACGGGACGCTCAAGAAAGACGTCACCCGCGCCACGACGGCCACGCCCGGAATGCAGCGACGCCAGTTGCCCAGCACCGTCGCGTTTACTCCACGTTCAACGGGCGATGCCGTGGGAGGTCAGGACGGCGTTCACTTTGCCAGCGAATCTCGTGAAGTCCGGCAATAGGCAACGTGAAACGGCTGGCTGACACACCGGTGCTGTTGGCAGCTTGGCACCATTCCTTCTTTCGTCGCGAAATCCGCCGGGAGTATCGGCCCGGAACGGCAACGCCAAATCCCGTGCACCGAGGGTTCTGACGGGACGTCGTCGCTCATGACCTGCGCAGGGAGTCGGCAAACGGCGGCTGCCGGTCGCGGTTCGCTCGCATGCGTTCGCTAATTCGTCAACAATCTGCCTCGGACAGAGACCACGTTTCCGGACCTGGCTGAGGACACGACGAATGACAGACGAACCAGAATCAGACGGCAGCGGTGATCGCTTTGAAGCGATGCGGGAAAAAGCCGACGAACTCATGCGTCGGTGCCACTTCGATTCGGCCGCAAGGCTCAGCGGCGAGACCGCTCGTCTGGCCAAAAGTTCCGGGGAGGCGATGCATTACATTCATGCTCGCTTTCACGAAATGGATCAGTCGCAGTACAACCTTGATCTGGCCACGATGAAGGAAAGCGCGATTGAACTGATCGCGGTCATTGAGGATGAAGATCGAGCCCGCAGCATTCAGCCCGATCTTCCACAGGACTACTACGAATATACTCAGCAGTGGATGACGGCATGCCTGTATGAAAACCTGGCGGAAGCCACGGGCATGATGGAAGGCTATAATTCTCAGGGACTGCATCAGTGCATTGGCGACGGCATTCAGGTCTGTCGTCGAACGGGTAAGCTGCAGTGCATTGCCTGCTTTCGCGAATACGCCACGGATGTCTACACGGCCGCCGACGACATGCTGCTGGCTCGCAATCAGTGCGAAGCCATTGCGGCTCGTGAAAGTGGCTGGTCCAATCGCGGCGATCGGCGCTGGCTGGCTCAGATTAAGCTCAGCTGGATTCATCTGCTGGAAGGTCGCCTGGATCTGGCCATCGAAACCGCTCGCAAAGCCAATGAACTGGTCGATGTGGACGGTGTCTCATTGAAGATGGAATGCCGGATGCGAGTCCTTGCCGATCTGGACACGGCTCTGATTCTGGCTGACCAGCCGCGAATTGACTGGTCGTCCGTGCATCCGGACGGCAGTCCGGACTATCCGCTGCCAAAAGGCGAATGGCTGGGGATGGAGTTTCGTGTTGCTCTGAACGACGCTCTGGCGGCCTGTTGCAACGACTGTCCCGACGACGCCGTCGAAATTCTGACCGCATGGGATCGTCAGCTGACAGAGCATCGCTGCGGCCATTTGTGGTTTGAACTGCGACTGCGTCTGATTGCGGCCATGCTGCTGAACGGGGATGATCGTCGAGCCGAACGCATGGCGGCTCAGCTGAAAGAGCGAGCACTCGCTTCCAATGATTTTCTGACTCTGCGACGTCTGGAACGCCTGCTGGATCGAACTGTGGCTCCCAACCCGCTGGCAACCGTCGCACCGTTGAACAGCGGTCTGTTTGCTGAAGGTCCCACACTGAAGTCTCAGCCAAAGACTGCGTCCACCGCCTCAGCCGATGCCTACCCGACGGAAACCGCTGACGATGATGAATCGCAGAACACCGGCGGGCCGGAACGAGAAGTTTCGGCTCATCAGATTGCCATGCTGGAGATTCTGCGAACATACTTCACCAGCGAAGATCCGGCGGAAAAAGAGGCGGCCGCGAATCAGATTCTGGCCATGACGCCCGATTCATTCACCGACATGACCGACGCCTGTGCCACGCTGCACTTCGCCACAATGGTTGCCACCAATCACGAACATCCGGAACTGTTCTGGGAATGGGCTCAGTCCTTTGAACAGCACTTTTCAGATGAACCCAGCGTGCTGAGCATGGTGGCCGTTCTGGGAGAAGGCATTCGAGACATGCCCGATTCGCCTTTGGTGGACGTCATCGACGAAGATCGTCTGCTGAAGCTGCATCGGCTGGCACTGTCGATGGACGTCAATCGCATCGGCAATCATCAGCGAGCGGGCGAGTTCTTTCTGAGACACGGTGATGTGGGAGAAGCTGAACGCTGCCTCGCGCGAGCATTCCGGCTGGACCGCACGTGCGTTCCAGCCGCAAGGCAGTTGTCTCAGATCTACCGAGAAACAGATCGCCCGCGCGATGCACTGGATGTCCTGGACATCTGCCTGCGCGAAGGGGGCAGCGATCCGGACCTGGCCATGGATGCCACGACGCTGGCTTTGCTGCTGGGACAATTCGAATCAACACTGATCTATGCCGAAAAAATCCGGCAACTGTCGGACGAAGATCCCGGCTGGGTCGACTATTACCGAGCCATCGCGCTGATTGAACTCGGCCGCTGTGATGAAGCACTGGAAGCCATCGAAGCGGAACGCCGTCATGAACCACCGTCAGAACTGCATCTGGATTTGCTGTCCGTCTGTGCTCTGCTGCAGATGGATCGCACTGATGAAGCTTTGGAATTTCTGCAGAAGGTGAATCAGTATCGCTTGTCGGAAGTCGACTTCCTGACGTTCAACGCTCTGTGTCGACTGTTTGGCATGACCTGGCATCGGGTCGCCGGGTCGACGATTCCTGCCAACCACGCAGAACGCTGCCGGTTTGAAACCATCATGCTTCAGGCGGGCCTTGCACCGGATGACTACTTCGAAACGTTTCGAACTCCGTTGTCAGAAGATGCTGTGGTGTCGAATGACAAGGATGCGCATCCGCTGCCGGACGAAGTCGTTGATTTACTTGACGAAGATGAAGATGCCGATGGCGGACCACGAGTCAACTGCTACCAATGTGTTCTGAAGCAACCACTGAATGATTCCTGGCCGGAATCCGCCGGATGTCTGGCCAGTCAGCAGGAATGGGATCACTATCTTTGCACATGGCGATTGCTGGCTGCAGACGAAGACGCGGCCGCCGAAATGGCTCTGGAGTGGCAGCGAAAGAGTTCCACCGGTTTGGCCGCAGAAGTGCTGGATGTTCAGCTGGAATCCGGCCCCTATCGAGACAGCCCCGGCCCGGTGACTCAGGGCATGCGGTGGTGTGACGGGCCGGATACACCGGAATAGCGACGTTTATTGAAGATGAGTTGCTTCCGTTGAGTCAGGTTTTCAAAGCGACGATCGGGAGCGTTTCCGAGCGGCCGCTCGAATTGATCCAAGGCCCTGCCTCGTGAGACGACATCCGAACACCACCCGCTTTGCCAACTTCACTCGACATCAAAGTCTGCTGTCGGCAGATTCACCAAATCATTCCATCCCTTGTTTCCATCAGCGCAGGAAGACCTATGAATCGTTCTCTAATCACTGTTGTTCGCATGACCGGTTGTGTTTTTCTGCTTTGCTGTTCGATGTGGCAGCCATCTGTCAGGGCCGATGAGATCCGGCACTCGTTCTTCATCGCGGGTCCCACGTTCACGGGCATCATCGAAGAAGATGGTTCGGAAGGCTGGAACGCGGGGCGCGCGGCGGCTCGCGATGGATTCGTGCTGGAAAACGGCAACGTTCTGATTGCGTGGGTCGACGAAGTGAAAGAATTCACTCGGTCACATGACGTCGTCTTTCACTACCGCCGATCCCCGGAGAACAAGGAAATCGGCACCGTGCAAAGACTTCCTGATGGCAGGACGCTGATTACCGAACTGGGCGCTCAGCCTCGACTGCTGGAAGTCACGCCGGACGGAAACATTGCTGTCAACGTGCCGCTGGCTCCGGAAACCAACAACGCTCACATGCAGACTCGCATGGCTCGCAAGTTATCCAACGGCAACTACCTCGTTCCGCACCTGCTGGCGTTTCGAGTCAAAGAATACACTCCCGAAGGAAAAGTCGTGCGATCGATCGCCACCGATCTGGAAGAACTGGGTGGACGCGCAGCCGAAAACTGGCCGTTCACGGCGATCGTGCTGGACAACGATCAGCTGCTGGTCAACCTGACTCACGGCAACAAGACGGTGATCTTCGATCAGGCCGGCAAAGTTCTCTGGAAGGTCAGCAATGATGACTTCCCCGGCAAACCCTTTGACGATCCCTGTGGAGCACAAAGACTGCCCAACGGCAACACGGTCATCTGCAGCTACCACGCCCCCAAAGGCATCAAGGTGTTCGAAGTCACACCGGATAAGAAAATCGTCTGGACCTACGAAGGTCCACACCGCGCGCATGAGATTCAGGTGCTGACGACCAACGGGAAACCACTTCCCTGGCCGCCGCTGAAGTAACTGCAGACCCGGTGCCCGAGGCGAATCATTTTTCCGCAGGCATCGGCGACATCACACCCCACCGTCGCGCACCGACGTCATGGCTCGCGTTGGGGGGCGACGGCGGTCACGGCGGTGGCCAGCATCGATTCCAGTCCTTCCGTTGCCTCCGGGTGCGGGCTGATGGAAATGACGCGGCCTTTTCCAAACTCTCCGCTGACAATAGCCGGTGTGTCGATCATCGTGCCTTTTTGGGGCGGGTGGAGCACCTGTTCGGATCGAAAATAGGCCAGAACCTGATACGGTTTCAGACCGGGAAAGTTTTTGGGAGAGACGATCGGACCATTCTGATAGCGAACATCCACATTCGGAGAGATGCCTGAGAAAAGCTGTCGACCTTCTGTGGTCAGCTCCATCTGCTGGCAACTGCTTCCGCCACGATACCACATGCTCTTGGGCCCTGATCCTTCGACCTCACGTTTTCCGGTCAGCACGTGAGTATCGATCAGATTCAGTGACCACGTGTAGTGGGCAGAGCAAAGATAGGCCCCGGCACAGACTCCGACGTAGCCGCCTCCATTTCGAACAAACGCCCGAACGGCCTCCGCGCCTTCTTTGCCGATGGTCTTTGCTTCGACGGATCCACTTCCGCCGCCAAACACAACCACGTCGAACTGAGACAGCACTTCTTCTCGAATATCGTCCGCACCAAGATGCACAACCGTCATGTCGGGTGCTGCGTCAAAGACTTTCGTCAGATTGGCCACACCGGCGTCTGAACCGCCTTCGTCATCATACAGGGCGACAAAGATGTGCCCGTGGCGCTTGTCCACGGGGGCAGCCACCACAGGGGAACAGTCGGAAACGATCATTCCCAGTTGGTTCAACGCCACATTCATCATCTTCCGGTGCTGCCGAGTTCGAACGGGAAGCCGCTGATGCTGCCACGTTGTTTCCAGAATCATGGCCTTTCTGTCGAGCACGTCGATGACGGCTCCGGCGAGCGTTGTCTTTTTCGGACCTCGTCCCTTCGACACGAACCTTCGGTCATCGTCCGTTACGTTTGCATTTGCCGCAGCCAGCATCCGCTCGACGAGAACATCGAGATCCTGATTTCGGTCGTAGATAATGCTGGAACCAACCGACTTTTCATTCCCCGGCTTCGGTTCGTGTGAGATATTGAAATCGAAGCCTTCGTGAAGATCGAAAAACCAGTCAGGATTCTGTGCGACAACGAATTTCCACAGTTCGGTTGCGATCTCGCCACGAGGCTCATCGGCAATTCCGGGGCTGGGGAAATTCCTGTTCAGATCCTGCTGCTCCTCCGGCGCTCCGGGAATAAACCGTTTGTTCGCCTGCAGTCCGGCCGTGTTGACTTGCGGGACCACAATCAGCTTTCCTCGGACAATCGGCCAATGGCGAATCTGTTCTGCCGAACGCGCGCCGGCAGGTTCGTTGCCGTGAATGCCGCCGGTGATCACAACGGTCGGGCCATCCACGCCGCTGTCCACGACATAGTAAGGCGTTTGCCACGACCTGCCCTGGCCAAGCATGGGCGTTGCAATGTTTTGTGCAAAGCCTGCGCTCGCAATGAGCGACAGCACGCAGGCGATTCTGACCAGCGGGAAGATTGGTTGTGCGATATTCATCGTCGAACGTTTCTGCAGTCGAGAATGATGGGACACTTACGTCGCGAACAGTTCGGTTTCGATATTTGCAAACGCCTTGAATTCCAAAGCATTGCCGCTTGGGTCTTCAAAAAACATCGTGTGCTGTTCGCCCGGCAATCCTTCGAAACGAACGTAGGGTTCGATAATAAAGTGATCGACAAAAGTGCAGACACGTTCCCTCAGCCGCTTCCATTCGCCGATTTCCATGACAACTCCAAAGTGAGGAACAGGAACGGCGTGAGAATCTACGGGATTGCAGTGATTGGAGACTCTGCCGGTCGGTCCGAGCTGCGGATTCAGGTGCGTCACAACCTGATGCCCAAACATGTTCCAGTCAATCCACGTTTCTGCGCTGCGTCCTTCCGGCAGTCCCATCTTCACTCCGTAAAATTCGCGCGCCTCCGCAATGTCACGGACCTGAATTGCCAGATGAAATGGAGTCAGCATAAGAGTTCGTTCCTCTTTGATTGCAGATTCAGTGAATTTGCTCGTCGAACCAAACCAAGCTAAATATTATCGATCGCTGCCGATAATGCGACGAATGAGCAACTTTGATGATGAAGAGATTCCAGGGACGGCACGTCAAGGCAGCAGACTTTCGCGGCGACAGAAGGTTGTCGATTCCATTCAGCCGAGCATTCTGAACGACAGTCTGAGACCTGGCGATCCGCAGCGACAGATCCTGCCGTCGCAGGAGCATGACGTTTCGCAATGCATCAGGCGAGAATGCCTGCAAACCGTGAACCAGCAGGGACCTGTCGTCAGCGCATCGCAGGCCGGATTCGTTGTGCGAACGCTGAATATCCACGAACTCGTTGGTACTTATCGCGTGCGAGAAGTTCTCGAAGGACCGGCGGCTCGGTTGTGTTGTCGCAAGGCAAGTCGCGACCATGTCGAAACCCTGAGAGATCTCGTGCATCAATCAGGTTTATTCGTATTCCACTGCGAAGGCACGTTCCCGGCGAAGCGAGCTTGAGTACCGATTTCATCAGTACTTTCTGACACTCTCCGACAATGATTCGCTACAACGCGTGAGCATCAGCGATCGCTTTATAGGTAACATGGTTGCCACAGAACTTGAACGGGAAGAACTGCTCAGTCAGCATCTCCCAATGGTCGCATCCGTCGCCAACAACCGGCCCGGCGATTCGGAAAGACTGGCAGGACTTCACGTTTCTCGATCCGCCAATTCGATTCTGAAACAGAAACAGCAGCATGCTTTTATCACGTCAATCTTTGCTGATGCTCATGATGTGCCTTGGAGCGTATCTCCACGCCGAAGCCGACGACAAATCCAGGCAGAACGGTTCCGTGGTGAAGCCAACGGATCATCCACTGATTCTCGCCCACTACATGCCGTGGTACACGGCCAAGCCGTTCAGCGACCACTGGGGATGGCACTGGACGATGAACCACTTCGATCCGGAGCAGCAGGTGGATGGCCGGAGGCAGATTGCATCGAAGTATTATCCGCTGATCGGGCCATATGATTCCGGGGATTCGCATGTGCTGGAATACCACCTGCTGCTGATGAAACTGGCCGGTATCGATGGAGTCATTGTGGACTGGTATGGACTCACGGACTATCGTGACTACGCCATTCTGAATCGCAATACATTTCGATTGCTGCAGCAGTGCGAACGACTGAAAATGAAGTTCGTGATCTGCTACGAAGATCAAACGATTCCGGCACTTGTGGAAGCGAAGCGAATCACAACGGCCGAGCGAGTCACGCATGCGGTCAATGAAATCGACTGGTTAAGCAAGTATTGGTTCAGGTCCGGCAGTTACGTCAAACTGGATGGCAGACCGGTTCTGTTGTCGTTTGGTCATTCGGGTCTGACCGGCGAAGAATGGACACAATGCCTGTCGCGACTGCAGAATCCCGTCGCCTATTTCAGTCAGGACATTCGGCGCGATGGTGCGACAGGTGGCTTTGGCTGGCCCGCCCCGAAAGTCGGCATGGGTCAGGTCGATCGTTTTCTGGCAACCGCATCCACCTGGCCGACTGCGATCCCGGCCGCTTTTCCTCGATTTGACGACATCTATCGGGAGGCCAACGTCAGCGATGGCTACCCGAAACTGCCCGATAACAATGGCCGTACTCTGCGAGTCACTCTGGAAAAAGCCGTCCGCTCCGACGCTCCCATCATTCAGATCGCAACGTGGAACGACTGGGGCGAAGGAACACAGATCGAACCCAGCACCGAATTCGGGTACCGGGATCTGGAGTGTCTTCAGGCGTTCACCAGCCGTCGAAAGGAGCCGTCGATGGAACCAAACGCAGCAGATCTGCTGTTTCCGCAGAAGCTTCTGCAGTTAAGAAAAGCCTCATTCGACGCAACTGATCAGGCAGCTCTCGACGAAATTGCGAGCGCTCTGGCCAGTGGAGAGCTTCAGGAAGCTCGCAGAATGCTGGGGCAACAGTAATCGCTGCAACATTCGACGGATTGCTTCCGTACAATGATACCGGCTGGGTTTGATGCGAGAATTCTGCTCCTGGCCGGAACGGCAGGCGTGCCTATGATGCACAACATATGAACGGCACGAGTGCAGGATCCCCGGAGGAGTCACCACGTTGAGAAATCGAATGATCTATCTATGCTTAATTGGTGGTTTGGCACTTCTGGCCGTGGTGAAATGGAGCGTGGCTGCTCGGGCCGGTTACGAATCGGCTCCGTACAAGGTGATTGAAGCCGAAGGCAGCATTGAGATTCGCGAGTACCCCGATCTGGTGCTGGCGTCGACGGAAGCAAGTTTCGCAGCTCGCGGCAATGACGGCAGCTTCATGCGACTGTTCCGTTACATCAGTGGAAACAACGAAGCGAAACAGAAGATTGAAATGACCACACCGGTCTTCATGGAACCCGACGGTCCGGATTCCGGCGGCCAGATGGGCTTCGTGATGCCACAGCAAATTGCAAAACAGGGGGCTCCTCAGCCCAAAGCGTCAGACGTCGCCATTCGCAAGAGGAAGGGAGGACGGTTTGCCGTCATTCGTTTTACCGGCATCATGAACGAAAAACTTGCAGGCTCGCAGGAAGCCAAACTTCGCGAATGGATCCGTTCGCGCGGCCTGCAGGCCGAAGACACCTCAGAGCGGGCCGGATATGATCCTCCCTTCACGCCTGGACTGCTGCGACGCAACGAGGTGCTGATTCGACTGCAGACGGAAGATGAAGCATCAGCAGAATCGTCGACGGATGATCAGCAGCAGTCGCGGTGATCGCCAGCGAACGGTTTTTCAGCAGACCGCTTGACGTTTATTCCAGCACGTGGATTTCAGTCTCCGGTATTCGCTGAGGTTCGCGATCCGGAAGAAAACGTCCGGTTCGCAGGAAGCAGCGAGTCGCCTCGATCGCCTGCGGGTCGGACATCAGAAATGCATGGATGACGGGCAGTCGCAGGAAGTCAGTGGCTCCCGGCAGTCGAGTGCTGCTGACTGTCACGGTGCTGTCATTATCTTCGGGTAGCAGCGGGTTGTAGCCTCGGGAACCACCGCGGCCGCCCGCCAGAATGCCGAATTCGCACGGCGGAACGGCCAGCGACATGATCAGGCCATTCCGATCGGTGATTAACTGCTGCCCCGCCGGACCCAGAATCAGGCGAAAGACCGGGTTATTCTTGAGAAAATCCGCCAGCTCTGCTCCCTGATTGGGTACTCCCAGCATCACAACTCGATGCAGCCGAGAATCATCAAACTGACTCAGCAGCGATCGCAGAACCAGCCCTCCCATGGAATGACACACGAAATCGATCGAGTCAATCCCCTCCAGCGACACCAGAACCTGCCGCAGATAATCGGCCAGTTCCGGGATGGGTTGTCGGGTACTGGGGTAATCGAAGCGAACAGGCATCACGTCGTCGTTCTGCAGTTCGCGAACCATCGACGAGAAACACATCGACGATCGGCCAATGCCGTGAATCAACACGACGGCTCGCCCCGACATCGCGGGCAGACGCCGCTGCCGCTGCTGTTCCTTCAGCGCCTGTTCGCAGGTTTCGCGACTGCCGCTGGCATGTCGTCGATCATCCGCATCCAGCAGGCGGTAGTGTCCCGTCAACACATTCCTCTGAATGCGCCAACCGGAAAAGAAACGGACATCGCCCCAGAACTGACGGCCGCCCAGAGTCGGAACACCATTTGAAATCGGTTCGTCGGCGGAAGGCGTACTCATGAATGACGGCCGGTCAAACAAGGGAAGGATTCAAAGCTGCTGGATGCCAAGTCAGCGTATCTGTGGAGCACCGAATTCCTGATGAATCTGATCACATTCTTCGGGCGTCATTCGCAGACCAAAAGCCAGATCACGCAGATACTGCACTTCCGCATTGTTATCCAGACGGATGGCCATCAGTGACATGGCGTACACCTGCCGCTCCATTCCCAGCGGCACTGACCACACAAAGTCCCGAACGTCCAGCGGTCGAGCAAACTCGGTACGCAGCCACTGAATGTCATCCTGTGAAACATGGCCCATCTGCTGAACGATGGAATCCTGTTCCTGCTGATCAATCTGCCCATCGGCCTTGGCGGCATTCACCATGGCTCGAATCAGAACCTCCGCCTGCTGATTGCAGCGGTCGGGGTGTTGCTGATAGTGGTGATCGAAATCCGTCTGCCGACGAGCAATCCTGGGATCAGGCTGCGGGAAAGACTGCGGTGGTGGCGCTGGCTGTCGGTGACTTGTCGGAGCACGCCGTGGCTGCCGGCCTTGTGCATGTCGCAACAGATCCTCCAGACTGTCGAACTCCTCCTGTCGACCACGCGGCTCGACAATTTGAGGGCTTCCGGACGGCCGACCGGGAATCGCCGCACCACCAGAAGGCTGCCCCGATCCCGGACGTCCACCTCGCAGGATGCTCTCCAGAATATTGCCTCCCAGCCCGCCACCGCCGCCGCGTTTGTTCAGCATGCCGCCAAGAATATCAATCGGATTCATCGCCTGACTTTCAAATGCAGATTCTTATCAACACAGATGCTGAAACGTATTCTTCTACAGGGCCGTATTCTTCTACAGGCCATCCATCGGCCGCCGCCGCAGGTTTGAAAGGCCGACGAACGACTCAAGCCTCATGACCACGGACAAAGTCCACACCTTCTAATGGTTATACCGGCTGAACACGTTCACTGCGAGCGGTCAGGACTGCGGCGAAAGGAATCCGTCAACCACGGCGGAAGCACAGCGACACTCCGGAATCCGCTTCACCCAGCGTTCGAAACGACTATTATTCCTGCCGAATGCCCCCCGAATCGGCTGCTCCTGATGCTGCGTCGGCCGGGCATCGGCAATCACAGGTCGCCCGACCAAAACAAAGTCCCATCGGCAGTTGAGACGTCTCGGTGAATAAACCTCGCAATACGAAAATTACGGTTCCGCATTTCGTTCGCATGGCCGGCGAAGGGCGAAAGATCTCCATGGTCACCGCCTATGATTATCTGTGGGCCGGTATCATGGATGAGGCCGGAGTCGACAGCATTCTGGTCGGCGACAGTCTGGGTATGGTCGTTCAGGGTCACAACACTACTCTGCCGGTCACGCTGGACGAAATGATTTACCACGGAAAGTGCGTCTGTCGAGCCGTCAGAAATGCACTCGTGATCGTGGATCTGCCGTTTATGTCTTACCACGTCAGTCCTCGTCAGGCCGTTCGCAGCGCGGGGCGAGTCTTGAAAGAAACCGGCGCCGATGCCATCAAACTGGAAGGCGGGGAGACTCAGAGTGAAAGCATTGCCGCCATCGCAGCCGCCGGAATTCCGGTGATGGCTCATGTGGGAATGCGACCTCAGGCCGTGCATCAGATGGGCGGCATGGGCCGTATTCAGCGCGATGAACAACAACTGCTGGAAGATTCACGAGCCGCCGAACAGGCCGGCGCTTTCGGCATTGTTCTGGAACTGATTTCTGCTCGCATCGCCGCGAGGATCACGGAATCACTGTCGATTCCGACCATTGGTATCGGCGCCGGGCCGTCGTGTTCCGGACAGGTGCTGGTGGGGCCCGACATGCTGGGGCTGACTCCCGACTTCAAACCTCGATTCCTGAAACACTTCGCGACTCTGCGAACAGGCGCCGTGGATGCCGTGCGCGAATACGTTCGTGAAGTTCAGGACGGCGAATTCCCAGGCAACGAACACAGTCACAGTTGAAACGATTCGCCGACTTTCAACACCACTGGTTTCGCCGATGTTTTTGCCGTGACGGATGCTGCCCATGCGTCTGCATCCTGAGCAATCACGGGCCAGGTGTTGTAGTGTGACGGAATCACAATCCCGGGCTTCAGAAAATCGATCGCCTTCAGCGAATCGTCCGGCCCCATGGTGAAGTTGTCGCCAATCGGAAGAACGGCGACGGCCAGTGATTCTTCGCCAATCAGCTTCATATCCGAGAACAAAGCGGTATCTCCGGCAAAGTACAGATTGCCATCCGATTTTGTCTTCAGAATGAAACCCGCCGGGCAGCCGCCATTGCTGCCATCCGGCAACATGGAACTGTGGTGCGCCACCGTCAGCTTGACCGTGCCGAAGTGAAAACGATAGCTGCCTCCCAGATTCATTCCGTGGCCATTTTCGACGCCTCGTTGCTGCAGCCACGAAACAATTTCGAAGTTGGACACCACCAGCGCCCCCGTCCGTTTGGCCACAGCCGCCGCATCACCAATGTGATCACCATGACCATGCGTCACGATGACCGCATCCGCCTTCAGCTGTTCCGCCTTGACCTGAGCAGCCGGATTGCCATCGAAAAAGGGATCGACCTGAATGAACTTCCCATCGGTTTCAATCTGAAACGAAGCATGTCCCAGCCAGGTGATTTTTGTCGTCATCGTATTCTCCAGCGAATGGCCTTCGTCCTACTTGCCGGACAGAATGGCGTTCATATTCTTCTTGTACGCTTCGACACCCGGCTGCCCGTACGGATTTGTTCCCACCAGACGGCCTTCAACGACAGTCGCCAGCATCAGCATCTGGAACAGCTGCCCAATGACATGTTCATTGATCGTGGGAAGCCGAATGTCGGTCGTTGGACGTCGGTCGTCCGCATACGCTTTGTTGGTTCCGTCGATGGCCGCCTGCAGAATGCGAGGCAGTGAATATCCGGCGAATTTATTCAACTGGTCGAAGTCGTCCGATCGAGACGGCAGGGTCAGTTGTTCGTCACGCGGTGTTCCGGGCAGCAGATTGGTGATCAGCTTGTCGCGGCGTCCTTCCTGATGCTGCTGACCACGACTGTGCAGGTCTCGCGTGTTCACCACCGTCAAAGGTGTGGCCCCTTTTTCGTGTTTGCCCAGGCTTTCGGAAAGCAACTGGTCGTACCACAGGCCCACGGCTTCCAGTCGACTGCCCCATGTCGAGAGGATGCGAGTTGTCATCCCATGATCCATCTCAAAGGCATGCGACACGGCCGTGTAGTCCAGCACGGCATTGCTGCCGTAGGCGGCGTTTCTGAAATGATCTGTCATATCCGCCGCCCCCTGCAGCAGACTGCGGATATCAAGTCCCGCAACAGCTGCCGGCAACAGGCCGACGGCCGTCAGTACGGAGAATCGCCCGCCAATGCCATCGGGTATGCTGAACACATCTTCATAACCAGCGGCATTCGACAGGTCACGCAGCCGTCCGGCATCACCCGTCACAGGGACGATCAGACGAGTCGCATCGCTGCCAAACCGACGTTCGATCATTTCGCGAAACACGCGAAATGCCACGGCCGTTTCCAAAGTCCCTCCGGACTTACTGATCACGATGACAGCGGTGCGACCTTCCGGCCCCGCAGAATCCGCAGCTCGTTCGGCTCGCTTGTCCAGCAGGTTCAGCAACGCCCGCTGGTTGTCGGAATCCACGTTCCAGCCTTCGTAGTAAAGTCGCGGCACTCCGTTACGACCGTTACGGCAAAGTTCGTTGTGATAGGGGTGCCCCAGAGCCTCAAACATGGCTCGCATCCCCATGTACGAACCGCCAATCCCCAGAACCACAACCGAATCCACACGCTCACGCAACCTGGCAGCACAGGCTTCAATCCGACCGACCAGGCTGTTGTCTCCCTGCTCCTTCAGATTCAGCAGCAGTTCCTCCGGCCACTGAATGAAGCCGGCATCCAGAGGATCTTTATCCAGCGGAACAGTTCCATGGCTTTGCCACAGATCGACATCTCGCAGGGTTTCTTCCCGAGCCGCTTCGATCGGCGTTTTCAGGGATTGCAGCCGACCAGCCGCCAGATATCCCACGGCGGCAGACGGATCGTAGGCAAGAAGGGAATTCGTCATGAGCTCATCA
>JAGQPY010000469.1 GCA_020426485.1 Planctomycetaceae bacterium | reverse complement strand
CACTGCGGCGGCTTTGTCACTGAGATCGCCTTCCACCGGGCGTGGTGGCAGATAGATGGTGAATTCTGTGGTCGGTTGCAGCAGGACGCTGTGGACCTGGTCGAGGTCAGAGCTTTGAACAAGCTGCATCTGATCCAGTAACGCGAAGTGAGCCGACTGAACCTGTCCGACCGTCATCTGCAGGCGGTCATGCCAGATCGAATACGAGCCTAATCGACCGTCCCGCCGAAAATAGTAGCCCTTCAACGGGTGAGTTAATACGACGAGTCCGGTTTCCGCATCCGGAAAGCCGTCCAGTTCCGTCACAGGCTTTCCCGTGTCGGAGAGTTCAACTTGGGCATCGGCCCAACTGTTGGTCGTCTTCATGCGATAATGTTCGTAACGCTGCTCCGTCGAGTTGTATTCGCAGTCGAATTCGATTCGAGCTCGATGCCAGGGCAGCTTCCAGCAGTGGCGAGGAATGGATACCGTCCATGAATCCAGCGATGTTCCAAGAAACCAGACTGCCAGCTCGTCTGTCTTCTGGTCACGAACGTAGACGCGATAGTTCGTCTGCCCGAACTGCCACTTCAGCCAGGGACAAAACCGAAATCGAAAATCCTGATCCACAAACGGCACGACGGACAGCAGACCGAATTCCCGGCCGTCTCGCATGACGGTCACCAGTTGAAATCGCGGATGCAGCAGCTGTCGAGCGACATCGGGATCAATCAGGTAGGTGATGACGGCAAAATGAGCCAGCGTTGTTTCGACGTCGATCAGACCTGGTTGCGGTCTGTTCAACATTTCGTCAGAAAACGTCCGTTGTTGCATAGTGTCACCGTTTCATCCGACGTTCAATACTGTCAGCGCAGGCCGACCTGACCTGAAACATCCGGTTGAGCAAAGTACATTTCGCTTTCTGCATTCGCTATCGTACAAGGCGGATTTGCCTCGTGACCATCGTCGCGCTGCCATTGATGTTCATATCCGGAACGAAAGGACGGCTGTGAAAGACTACGCTGGTCCATTCGAAGTCCATCTCACTGTCAGACTTCGTGACTTCGATCAGGAATCACATTTCGCAAACTGGTGCAGTCGGCGAAGTCTGAAGTTCGTCTCGATTGTACTTTCGCGCGGTCAGTTCTGTCAGCAGCCGATGGCAACATGGAAAGTCTCCCGATCCATTCTTTGTGATGTCCTGAACCGGAGCGAACAGGTGGCCGTGGAAGCTCGTCAGGCAGAATTCGATCCTGTTCGCCTGAAAATTGAGGTTTCGCCGGCCAACGATGACGTTCCCGCTTCGGACTCCGATGCCGAACTGCATTCTCGCCACAACTACTTTGAACACCACGTCAAACTGCAGCGAAAGACAGGACGTCCGAACGATAAACTCAACCACATTTGCGAACTCACAGGCGCTCACCTGAGTCGTAACGCTCTGCGGCAGGTGGCGAATGGTTTCGAAGAACGCTTTGTGACTCTACGGACTTATCGCTGCGGGCGTACGTCATCCGAGCAAGCACTGGCACAACTGATTGGCCTTCTGACAAAAGCGGGCGAGCACATTCTGGAAATCGAATCCGAGTACTGCGTTTATGATTCAAACGTGCAGCTGGATGCCGGTTGGCTTCGTACGGGCTCGTCGTCGTCATCGATTCTGTGAACTGATCCTGAAACGAACGACCACCGTCCATGCCCGGATGAACCGACATCGATGCAGACGTTTCCGTTCGCAGCATCAGTCAAGGAACAGGAATTCGTTGGAAGCCAGCAGAACGTGCAGATACTGCTCCCACGGACCGGTTTTCCGTTCGTGGTCGGCAGACACCGCGTTGACGAAGGTCTGTCCCAGATTCCGTTCCGCATCTGTCGGCGCTCGACTCAACAGCAGCTGATAGGCCCGATCAACTCGCTCCACATCCGTCGCGCATTCTTTTTGGAGCCTCTGCGCCAGTAATGTGGCGGCTCGTGCCGGCAGGGCGCCATTCAGAGCGAACAGTCCCTGCAGTGCCGTCGTGGTGGGGGAACGCATATCGCTGTGCTGGCCCGGATCGGGAAAGTCGTGAATGGTCAGCGTGGTCGCCATTTCGCGGCGGTGTACGGTGGAATACAGTGTTCGACGATTGTTGTCCGGCGAATCCACGTCCAGAGACGGACCGCCCATCGTCAGATCCAGTTGACCGCTGGCGGCCAGCATCGCATCACGCCAGGCCTCAAAGTCCAGTCGGTGACGATTCATGCGGGACAGCCACTGATTGGCCGGATCGACAGACTCACGTTGCACATCATGCCGGCTGGACTGTCGGTAAGTCGCCGACAGCAGAATTTCGCGGTGAAGGTTTCGCAGCGACCAGCCGTTACGGATGAAACCGGCCGCCAGATCATCCAGAAGTTCCGGATGACTGGGCGCGGCACCTTGCTTTCCGAAGTCGCTGGGAGTCGTGACGATTCCCCGGCCAAAATGAGCCGCCCAGATACGATTGACGATCACACGAGCCATCAGGGCGGCGGCGTCCGTGGTCAGAGCATTCGCCAGTTCCAGACGACCGCTGCCGTTTTGAAATGGCTGACTTTGCTGAGACAGCACGGTCAGAAAACGACGTGGAACCAGCGGCCCCGGTCGATTCGGGTTGCCTCGCACAAACAGCGGAAGGTCCTGAGGTTCCGGACGATAATCCAGGCGAGTTCCATCCTGTGCGGTCTGGCCGGCTCGAACAACATGCAGCGATTCTTCCACCAGAGCACTTGCCATCGGAGTGTGATAGTGCGGAGTCGATTCCTGAATCTGTTTGATCTGAGCGGTGAGTTCACCGATCTTTTCTGCTGGCTGCGGCTTGGCCTTCTTCAGTTTGGCCAGTTCCGCCTGCAGCGATTCCACCTTGCTTTTGGCCTTTCGGACGGGTTCGTACAGCGATTCCGCAATCGTGGGCCGTTCGCTTTGTCGACAACTGGCGAAGACGCCGGCCAGAGCGTAGTAGTCTTCGGAACTGATCGGATCAAACTTGTGATCGTGACACCGAGCACACGCGACGGTCAGCCCCAGAAAGGTGCGTGAGACCACGTCGACTCGTTCTTCCCATTCATCTGCGACAATCACCTTGATGATTTCGCACGGCAGTTTTAGTTCCTTCCAATAGGTCGGACTTAATCCCAGAAATCCCAGAGCCGGAAGGTCTTCCGGGCCGGTATCGTCCATCAGGTCGGTCGCCAGTTGACGTCGAACAAAATCATCATACGGCATGTCTGAATTCATGGCGTTGACGACCCAGTCGCGGTACAGATGCGGTTCGCCGCTGTTATAAAGCCAGCTGGCCGTGCGGTCGGTGTAGCGAGCCATGTCCAGCCACAGTCGAGCCCATTTTTCGCCGTATTGAGGCGACTGCAGCAGTCGTTCCACCAAACGTTCCAGGGCATCGGCGGAATCATCTGCAACAAATGCCTGCACCTGTTCCGGAGTCGGCGGAAGGCCAATGACGTCAAAATAAAGTCGACGAACCAGCGTACGGCGGTCCGCCTCCGGTGAAGGCGTTAATCCCGCGCTTTCCATGGACGACAGCACAAACCAGTCCATGCGGCGCAGCGGCCACTCAGATCGCTTCACGACAGGAAGGTCATGACGCCGGACGGGCTGAAACGACCAGAACCGGCGTCCCTGTTCGAGGTCCATTGGCTGGTTAGCAGTGGCCTGATCAGCCTCATCGTTCGACGGTGGAAATGGTGCACCGCGGCGAACCCAGTCCGACAGTTCTGCGATCACTTTAGCATCCAGTTTGCCACGCGGCGGCATCTGAATGTCGCCATCGTATCTCAGTGTCTGCAGCAGCAGACTTTCCTCCGGCTTTTCGCGGGCAATCACAGCACCACTGTCTCCGCCGCGGAGCAGGTGCTCTGCCGAATCCAGTCGCAGACCGCCGTGCAGAGTTTTCGCTCGCCCGGAATGACACTCATAGCAGTGTTCGCTCAGCAGAGGACGAATGCGGCGTTCAAAGTGTTCGATCTCGTCGCGGGACAACGTCCCTTCGGCGGATTCATCCGCCTCAGCAAAGAAGCCTGACACGCCAAACAACAAAATGATTGCGCAGCTGGAAACGAAGCGATTCATGGGTGGGCTGACCGTGGGCAGGAAGGCAATTCAGGCACTGGCAGGGATCGCGTCGGAATTCGCGTTGGCGCTGCGAAGGCACCAGCGGCATTCTCGACAGAGTCAGCATACCAGATCCTGCCCCGGCTCGGCTACAAAAAGACGGTCTTCGTCAATGCGCCGATGGAGATGAAACCGTTTCTTCTGCTGCTTGGGCGGAGCGGCAGTTCACCGGCGTTAAAACGAATTCCGGTTTCGGCGACCCCGCGTCGAGTTCGTTGAACGGTGAAGAAATGTCGGAGGCGGCGTCAGAATCGACAACGACATCGGAGATCCATCAGCTGCCGGTCACAAACTGAGGGCGGTGGAACATGAGCGATCGTCTTCG
>JAGQPY010000468.1 GCA_020426485.1 Planctomycetaceae bacterium | reverse complement strand
CGTCTGCCATTTTCGGGGCCATTACGGCGCGCGTGCAGACAGACATCAAGAGTGCTCTGGCATTCGCATCGCTCACACAGGTGGGCATCATCGTGGCGGAAATCGGACTTGGTTTTCGCTACCTGCCGCTGGTTCACATCATTGGCCATGCGTGTCTGAGAACTCTGCAGCTGCTGCGAGCCCCCTCACTGCTGCATGATTATCACTCCATCGAAAACGCCATCGGTTCTCATCTGCCGCGACGCAAATCCTTCTGGCAGCGAATTCTGAACAGTTCGATTCGCGACTGGTTTTATCGATTTGCTCTGGAACGCGGTTTTCTGGACGCTCTGATGGATGAATATATCGTGCGGCCGTTTCGAATGACGTTTCAGTGGTGCGATCGCATGGAACGTCGCTGGGTGGACTTTCTTTCGCAGGACGAACGATTTTCGGGTCCGGAAGACCTGAATGGAAACGGCTGCAGTTCTGACACCGACGTATTTTCACTATCAGACGAGGCCCCCGTTACAGATTCAGACAACGTCGAAGAAATCATCGCCGGTTCCGCCATGACGGCCCGGTCACAGGAGGCCAACTGATGAAAGAGCTGCTTCTGCCATGGATGGAACTCAGCATCCTGTTCCCTCTTGCCGGCGCTTTGTTGCTGAGATTTGTGCGCGACGTGGACAAGGCGTATCGACTGGCAGTCGGGGTTTGTTCTCTGACGCTGCTGGCCGCCGTCGGTGAATGGATCGAATTCGGCTTTCTGCAAACCTTTGAAGCGCACGCTCACTGGGACATCATTCAGGCCATTTTTCACAGCGACCTGTTCGTCATTGATGAACTCAACGCGCCATTGCTGCCGCTGTCGGCTTTGTTGTACCTGATGACGGTGCTGTCGACGCTGCGAACCAAGATGAACCGGTTCTCGTTTACATCGACACTGATTTCGGAAGCCATACTGCTGGCCACGCTCAGCTGTCGTGATCCACTGGCCATTATTGTGCTCAGCGCGGTCGGCGTGATTCCACCTTGGCTGGAAATTGAATCTCGTGGGTATTCCACGCGAGTCTTTTCCATCCACATGGGATTGTTCATCGCGATGTTGCTGGGCGGCTGGGCTTTGCTGCCGGATGGAGCCATGAATCATCCGGAACTTAACAATTCACCGGCCGTCATTGCCGCCGGAGCCCTGCTGACCGCGGCCGCTCTGCTGCGAAGTGGCATTGTTCCGGTGCACTGCTGGATGACGGATCTTTTTGAAAAGGCCACTCTGGGCACCGCTCTGCTGTATGTCACGCCGATGACAGGAGCCTACGTGGTCATGCGAATCGTGTTGCCGATCGCTCCGGCCTGGGCACTGCAAAGTATTGCGATCGTCTCACTGGTGACCTCGGTCTATGCGGCCGGAATGGCTCTGGTGCAGACCGACGCTCGCCGGTTTTTCTGTTATTTGTTTCTGAGCCATTCGTCGCTGGTGCTGGTTGGTCTGGAACTGCTGACACCGGTCGGCCTGACCGGCGCTTTGTGTGTCTGGATTTCTGTCGGTCTGGCCATGGGCGGCTTCGGGCTGACTCTGAGAAGTATCGAAGCCCGCATCGGACGGTTTTCACTGGCGCAGTTTCGCGGCCTGTACGAACACATGCCAACTCTGGCGGCGCTGTTTTTGCTGACGGGGCTGGCATCCATTGGGTTCCCCGGAACAATTGGATTCGTCGGCACCGAGCTGCTGGTGGAAGGCGCGGTGGAAGTTTATCCGCTGATCGGCACCACCGTGGTCATTGCCGCAGCGTTAAACAGCATTGCGGTGTTCTATGCCTACTTCCGCATCTTCACCGGTACGCGATATGAGGTCTCGGTTTCACTTGTTGTTCGTCCTGCCGAGCGCATCGCGGTGCTGATTCTGACGGCTCTGATTCTGGGCGGCGGACTTTATCCTCAACCGGGAGTCGAATCTCGCTATCACGCCGCCATCGAACTCATGCGTCACCGCGACCCCGGCGCCGCGGGCGTGCTGAATCATGATCTTGCGGAACAGGCGGCGGAGCCGTCACAAAGTCACTGAGTTAATAACGTCCGGCAGAACCGGCTCAAAGCATTCACAATCCGGTACCGAACAAGACACAAACGAAAGCCCCATGATGGCCAGTACTTCAAACAGTCAGCCCGCTCCGAAGGGAAATATGAGTGGGTTTCGCACCTACTTCAGCCAGGACTTCGTGGCCGGACTGCTGGTGTTCCTGATTGCACTCCCGTTGTGTGTGGGGATTTCTCTGGCCTCCGGATTTCCGCCTCTGGCGGGGATCTTTACGGCCATCGCCGGAGCAGTCATCTGCCCCATGATCAGCAATTCAGAACTGACCATCAAAGGACCGGCCGCAGGTCTGATTGTCATCGTGCTCGGCTGCATTGAAGAATTCGGGGGCAACGGCAGCAGCGGTGGCTGGCTTCCGGAAGACACCACTGCCTACAAGGCCACGCTGGCGGTTGCGGTCGTGGCCGCGATTCTGCAGGTCGCGTTTGGTGTCTTTCGAGCCGGAATTCTGGGGGAATTCTTTCCCGGCACCGTTGTTCATGGAATGCTGGCCGCCATTGGCGTGATCATTATTGCCAAGCAGATTCCGTTTGCGCTGGGCATCACAGATGCCAGCGGCGGACCATTGACGCTGCTCCGTCAGATCCCGTCGTTCCTGCAGCATGCGAATCCCGCAATTGCCGTCATCGGCATCACCAGCCTGATCATCATGTTCGTCTGGCCGATCATTAAGGTCAGGTCGTCCCTGTTGAGACCCATTCCCTCTCACCTTGTTGTGCTGTTGGTGGCGGTTCCGCTGGGAATGTATCTGAATCTGACGACCGCTCACGAGTATCAGGTTTTCGAATCACGCTACACGCTGGGTGAACAGTATCTGGTTCGCATGCCGGAACGCATGTTCGGCATGTTTGACGAAATTGAATCGCCCGATTTTTCAGTGCTGACTCAGTTTCGAGCGTGGAAGTGGGTCTTTCTGTTCTTCATGATTGGAAGTCTGGAATCGCTGCTGAGCGCCAAAGCCGTGGATCTGCTGGACCCGTATAAACGTCGCTCCGACATGAACCGCGACATGCTGGCCGTGGGCATTGCCAACTTCGGCGCGGCGATGGTGGGTGGCCTACCCATGATCTCCGAGATCGTCCGCAGTCGAGCCAACATCGATAACGGAGCGAAGACGCGTTTTGCCAATTTCTGGCACGGCATCTTCCTGCTGCTGTGCGTGGGACTGATCCCAACCGTTCTGCATCTGATCCCTCTGGCAGCTCTTGCAGCGATGCTGGTCTACACCGGAACGCGACTCGCACACCCCAGTGAATTCCGCAACGTTTACAGGATCGGAAAAGAGCAGCTGTTGTTATTTGTGGTCACGCTGGTCACCGTTCTGGCCACCGACCTGCTGATCGGCGTTGCTGTCGGCATTGCATTGAAAATGGTTCTGCATCTTTCGAATGGTGTTCCGCTGCGGTCGTTCTTCAAAGCTTATGTGGAAGTCGAAGACGTTGATCCGCAGACCAGCCGTATCGTGGCGAAGGAATCCGCGATCTTCAGCAACTGGATTCCTTTCCGCCGTCAGATCGAGGATATCGGACTGGTTCAGAAGCGAAACATCATTCTGGATCTGTCGGGAACAACTCTGGTCGATGCCAGCGTCATGGAAAAACTGGAACAACTGGCGGACGACTTTGAACAGGAAGGTCTGCGGCTGGAACTGCGAGGACTGGATGAACTGCGAGCAGTGTCCGAAGATGCACATTCGATGCGAATACGCGGCCTGACGCCCGTGCGGCGTCTGACAATCGTGGCGCCGCCTGAACTGACCCGTCAGCTGACGGAGAAGTTCGTCGCGCTGGGAGCCACTGGATACACCGAAACGCCCTGCTTCGGTGTTGGGCGCCGAATGCTGGAACAGGAAATCCAGGAACCCAGACCTCAAACTCGAATCGAAGTGATCATGACCCATGCCGCGTGCGATCTTGTGCTGGACTTTCTGCGCAATGACATCATTCCCGATTACCCCGTCACAGTCTGCGTTGAAACCGTCGATGTTGCTCGCGTCACGTCATTCATCGGCGATCTTCAGACACCGCCTCACGCGGTGGCGCATTGAAAGTGTCTGTGAGTTCCGGAAGATCTCCAAAGCTGCGGAAGACACCCTTCAGCCGTGATGCAGGATACGTTTGTGGGTTCCGGGGAGCGGTAGGGACAGAGCAATCTTTCACACCGACCAGGGAATCCGAAGATTGGATTCACGGTGCTGCCCTGCAGCGGTGCGGGTCGCCACAAAATCGAAACGGGTATCAGATCTACCAACTGTGTCCGATTCGAAAGTGGTGGCCTCGCACCGCGTTGGGAGCCTGAGAATACCAACTTTGCCCTTCCGCGTCTCCCAGAGCGTTGAATGGTCGGGGACTGCCGGAAGCCGGTCACAGGGCCTCGCG
>JAGQPY010000467.1 GCA_020426485.1 Planctomycetaceae bacterium | reverse complement strand
GGTTCTGTTTGCGGTTGTCATCCGGAGTGCCCGTATGCCTGTATCGCTGAGCAATCGACTGATAAGCCTGCTGTGCCTGGTCGGCATCAGGAACAGCATTCAGCAGCGAGCCACGCGGAGCGACCTCGGGCTGAATTCGGGCCGTGCTGTGAGCGACCTCGGACACTTCATCAAAACTGACAATGTCGTCTCGGTTGAGATCACATTCGCGAAAGGAGGCTTCTGCGAACTGCAGTTCTTCGGGAGACACCGTGCCGTTTCGGTCTCGGTCAAGAATCTGAAATACGGGTTCCTGTCCTGCTCGAAACCGCTGGAAGTTTTGATTCAACATCATCAAAACCGGCCCGTCGACCCAGCGTTCCAGAAACCAGCGAACCTCTTCTGCCGATGGTTCGGCGCCGATGGCCCTGGCG
Organism: Planctomycetaceae bacterium; assembly: GCA_020426485.1. Taxonomy (GTDB): domain Bacteria; phylum Planctomycetota; class Planctomycetia; order Planctomycetales; family Planctomycetaceae; genus JAGQPY01. The sequence continues at coordinate 4,104 of JAGQPY010000467.1, read as the reverse complement.
TATCTCGCAAGGCTCTCAGTCGTCGACCTCGGGGGACTGTACGGCGGAAGCGTGGGCTGTGCCACGACCGGAATTTCCTCATCTGCTTCTGTCGGATCCTGATCTTTGGCTGTCGCTTCTGTTGAGTTGGGATTGGTGTTGTCTGAAGAGTCCGCGGATGCTTCGGCTTCCGCGTCAGCCGATGGTTTGGCGTCCGTCGCCGATTCAGATGTCTCCACTGCGGGAGTAGATTCTGCCGTCCGGGCCGTGGAATCAGAATTGTCGGCGGGTACTGTTTCCTGGTTTGGCGAAGTCAGGGCTGTGGCGACTTCGGCAAGCAGCGTGCGGATACGTTCTTCCCGAACCTTTGCAAACGGCTGACCGTCAATCGTGACGTCGAATTCGACAACCAAAGGCATTTCAGCCAATGCCAGGATGAATCGAAGGCGAGCATCGTCGGGAGTAATTCTGCCGGCCAGCAACAGTTGTTGAGAATCCAATTGGTACTGAGGCCATTTCGCCGTCGGCGTCGTTGGTTCAGGACGTTGGATCATCATTCCGTTCACAGCAGTCATCGTCGGCGGTGGGACCGACGCTGGTGCTCGAAGCTGCTTGACAGAGACAGAGACAGGCAGATGCGCCGCTGCATTTTTGTCCGGGGCACTGGCGTTCGCAACTTCATCGGCCCGCAGGCAGACCTCCGGCGAACAGGCTGTCAGCAGAGACGTCGTCAGCAGAACGGTGATGAGAGGCGTCGCGGTTCGGAAGCGTTTCATCGTCAACATCATGCCAGCACCGCCTGAATGGGAGAGCCGTCGGTCAGTGGGATTGGACGCCCGGTGGGCGACATGTTGCTTGCGGATGGACTGATGCCAACGGCCGCACAGACTGTGGCCAGCAAATCTTCGACCCCCACTTTTCCATCGACGACTGTGGTGCCGTCTTCGCTTGTTCGGCCGTACGCCTGACCGCCAGCGATGCCGCCACCAGCCAGAACCGTCGACCACGCCGTCGGAAAATGGTCTCGCCCCACGCTTGGATTGATCTGTGGCGTTCGACCGAATTCTCCCATCCACAGAATGGTTGTGGATTCCAGCAGCCCGCGTTCCTGCAGGTCCTTCATCAAAGTCGCCCAGCCGTTATCGAGTTCGGTGGAGAGTTGCTTTACGGCATTGAAGTTGTCGGAATGAGTATCCCAGCCCACGCCTCCACTGTTTGTTCCCAGTGAAACCTCCACGAACGGAACGCCTCGTTCGACCAGTCGCCGAGCCAGCAGGCAACCCTGTCCAAACACCGTGGGGCCGTATTCCTGTCGCAGAGCATCCGGTTCTTCGGAAAGGTCGAATGCTTTGGCATCACTGCTGTTCATCAACTGCACCGCGCCTTCGTAAACGGCGTTGTGAGTCGACGCCGCACCAGATCGAGTGGCCAGAAACTCGGACTGCAGATTTCGCCACAGCGTCAGACGTTTGTTCATTCTCAGATCAGTGATCTGCTCGGAACGTTCCAGAGACTGGACCTTCAGTTCCGGATACTGACCGGTCGCGGCCTGAATGATGCCGGGAATGTCGGTCGCTCCCACAAACAGCGGACCATAGGCCGGTCCCAGAAAACCGGGACTGAAAGCATCCTGATTGAAGGCTCGGTAGGCACCAATGCTGATGTATCCGGGAAGTTTGATTTCTCCGGGAGCCAGTTGCTTCGCCAGCACGGCTCCGATGCTGGGGTAGAGTTCCGGTCCCATGGGTTTGCGTCCGGTTCTCATCAGATACGTGCCCCGACCATGATCGCCCTCTTTGGTGCTGAGACCTCGAATGACGGCCAGCTTGTCTGACATCGTGGCCAGTTTGGGCAAATGTTCGCTGAATTGAAGCCCCGGCGATGCGGTTTGAATCTCTTTGAATTCGCCCCCGTTTTCGTGATTGGGCTTCAGGTCCCAGGTATCCGTCTGCGACGGTCCGCCACTCATCCACAGAAGAATACAGTGGCGGCGCCGATTGGGATCCTGAGCCAGTTCTGCTGCGAAGGCAGGAAACCACGGGCACACCGCCGCTCCTCCCATGCCGACGGCCAGCGACTTCAGCAGTTGACGTCTTGATGTCTCAGATGGCATTTTCTTTTTCCCTTTCACGGTTCTGCGAGAGCCTCTTCACGTGAATACCCTGGCCGAACTCAAACGCCTGTGTACTGCTTTTCAAACAACATCGCCAGGAAATCGGACGCGGCTTTGGGGCCAACGTCACCGAAGCGTCGCCGGATCAGTGATTCATGGTGAACTCAGCGCTGTTCAGCAAAGCCCACAGGACGTCAGCCAATGCTTCCTGAAGTTCGTTGCCGGTCGCATTTTCCGGCACGTAGTCTCGCAGCAGTTCCCATTCGTTGGCTCGTGGTGGCCGGGACAACGTGGCGAGGTACAAGACTTCCAGCCGCTGTTCATTGGAGAAGAACGGCGCTTCGAGCGATTTGAGCAGACCGCTGCTGGACAGACCGGTGGCATTTTCAATCAGCTGGCCATTCATCAGCGTCAGGGCCTGAGGAATGCCGCCCAGATAAACGGTGGGCTGTCCGGCCGGAGTCCGAAACTGCTGCAGGAATGCTTCGCGGCTGGAATTGCCGTATCGAACCAGATCGAACAATCCTGTGGGGCCGCCTTCGGTATTGCCCAGCATGGTGGCCACGGAGATGCAGTCGTAAACCTGTTCGGCGGTCAGTGTCTTGATATTCATCTGAGCGAACACGGCCGGACGATCTTCGTCGATCGTTTGAGCACCGCTGCTCAGCCGATACGCTCGTGACAGCGCGACCGTTCGAAACAGTTCCTGCAGATTGAATCCGCTTTGCAGAAAACTTCCGGCCAGAACGTCCAGCAGTTCCTGGGAAACCGGCGAGTTCTGAACGCCGAAGTCATCGATCGGATCCACGATGCCTCGACCGAACATCTGCCCCCACACGCGATTCGCAGTGGCTCGCGCGAAGTATGGATTGTCGGGGGCCAGCATCCAGTTCGTCAGTTGTTCGCGTCGATTGGCTCCCTCGACTTCTTCCAGCGATTCTTTACTGTTCAGAAACTTGGGAGCCACGACGTTCTTTGTTTCCGGCAGCATCACTTCGCCTCGATCCACATCACTGACGCGCATCACGGTCGAAACGTTTTCCAGCGTGCCCTGCGGACGAGAAATGCGAGCGAAGAAAGCGGCATACCCCCAGAAATCGGTCTGCTTCCATGGTTCAAACGGGTGATCGTGGCACTGAGCACATTCGAGTCGCATACCCAGAAAGACGCGGGCCGTCTTGGCGGCCAGGCGATCCGGGTCCAGCCGAGCGGCCGAATAGAACAGCAGCGGGCCGGATCGAGACAGACGTCCGTCCGCCAGCAGCAGACTTCGAACCACCTGATCGTACGAATCGTGACTTTCAAATCGTTCCGCCAGCCAGCGATCGAAGGCTTCAATGCCGCCAAAAGCCGTCAGGTCAACTCCATCCGGTATCAGAAAAGATCGCCAGACCGTCGCCAGATGTGACGCATGATCGTGACTGTTCAGCAGACGGTTGACCAACGCTTCGTAGCGATCTGGTGAGGTGTCGTTCAGGAACGATCTGACTTCGCTGACACCAGGCGTACGCCCCGCCAGATCCAGGTAGACTCGCCGCAGAAGCTCTTCCGGCGAGGCCTGATCAGTGGGTTCCACGTCGGCCTTCTTCCAGACCGATTCCAGAATGGCATCCACCTGCCGAACAGTTTCGGAACTGGTCAGGCGAGTTTCCGGAACAGCCTTCCACAAAGCCGCACCACCGGGAGACACTGCCCAGCGTTCGGGTTCAACCGCGGCGGGTGCTGCGACGGCAGAGGTTCCGTCATTGATGGTTTCTGTGGACAGTGCCACTTTGGAGCCGACTATCGACGCGGCGACATCTGCATTTGTCGGCGAAGGGCTGTCCGCTCCGGCGATGGTGGCCGTGATACCTGCCTCCTGAGCCTTCCGGAAATCAATAACCGCGACGTTGTCGGGAAAATCGGTCCGTCGCAGGACGGCGCCCGACACCTGAGGAACCGCAACGATCTTTTGAGACCGCGGGCCGGAGTCGTCGCTGACGGAAACCATGGTGGGCATTCCGGATTCCGCG
>JAGQPY010000466.1 GCA_020426485.1 Planctomycetaceae bacterium | reverse complement strand
CTGGGGCTGTCGCTGATCATGGATATTCGGTCGGGAAGTTTTACGGCGGACAGAATCCTGTTCTGGCTGACCACCGTGGCCATCCCGGGCGCCTCGGTGATTGCGCTGATCCTGCTCTTCCGGCGGTTTCGATTTCGCTACGAAGATGCCGATCCGGCTATCGGAGCAACCACGGAGATCGAGTTGACGTCGAAATGGTACACAGTCGAAAGAACGACTCGGTCCGGCAAGCCCTGCCACAGCCGGTTTTTGTGGGCTGCGACGGACGTGCAGTCATCGAAGGATGCCTGGCTGCTGAACCATGGCGGCGTGAATCCCGTGCTGATTCTTCGAGACTGGTTGACGCTGGATCAACAGGGTTTCGTGGATCAGTTCGCGACTGATCTGATGCAGTGGCGAACTTACACCGGACCGCAACAAAAGATAGAGGACCTTCCGAGACTCTTTCCACCTCTGCCAGCCGACGGGATTCGATACACAATCTCACGTGCTCAGCACGAGGAATTTCACAAGATTCTGCCGCTGATCGATGAGCAATTTCCGGACATGCCCCGTGCTTCACGGTTCTACCAGCCATGGCTTGCCAAACTCTGGGGTACCGCTGTCTTCCTCAGTGCCATGACTCACCCGATTCATTCGTATCTCACCGGTAACGCCACCGGAATCGGCTGGCTGTTCGGAAGTCTTCTCGGCTGTTTCATATATTGGATGGGCACTTCGTCATCAAGAAACAGCTATCCGGAATACGGAGGGATCATCACCGAATCAGAGATCTGGACAGAAACGAAGACCCTCCAGCATTGGTTTGAGTTGCGACACTTCGATCGCTGTGAACTGCTCGACAATGTTCTGCTGCTGTCCTCAAAGAATTCAAAAATGCCGTCTTTGTTCATGGAGTCAGCATTCGAGTCCGCAGCCGAATGGCAGGCCGCCGTTCACAGGATTGAGGCAGCCGTGAAATCGCCCGCGGGCAAATGATGCTGCATCCTCAGGTGACGAATCGTTCTCACGGAAGGCAGAAGATCTTTTTCCTGAAGTGTTGCTGCAGCGAGCAATTTCCGGTTGCACTCACCGGCCCGTGACGGACGCGTGGCCCATGATTGTGGAATTGCTAACATCACGTTGTTCGTCATCCACCCGCAGCCTTTGCCTCTTTCGCTTCGGCTGAATCGTCGAGTATCGTTGCCGTCGCCTCAAAAGCCTTCCTAAGAGAAGTCTCGTGAAGATCATCAATCGCCGTTTTGTTTCAGCAGTCTTTGGTTTCTATCTTCTGCTGACAGGAAGTGTTGCCAGGGCCGAGGTGGTCCGCGTCGAGATTGAAAGCCGTCAACCGTTCGCCGGTGGCATGCGATTTGGGCAGGTCGGCGGTTACGAGTCGATTTCCGGACAACTGTTCTTCGAAGTCGACCCGGAACAGCCCATCAATCAGCGAATCGCAGATCTGGAACTGGCACCTCGAAATAAAAGCGGCAAGGTCGAATTCCGGGCCGACTTCTTCCTGATGCAACCGATTGATCCAGCCAAAGGGAACAGGTGCCTGCTGTACGACGTCCACAACCGAGGAAACAAGCTCGCACTCCGGACCTTCAACGATGCTCTGAACACAAACACCCCGACCACTGTGGAACATGCCGGCAACGGCTTTCTCTTTCGGCAGGGGTTTACTCTGTTGTGGACCGGCTGGAACGGCGATGTCATGGAAGACGGCACTGATCGATTGCTGGCAGGTCTGCCCATTGCCAGCAACCCCGATGGCAGCCCGGTCACCGGGCGCAACTACGTCGAGATCTCCGTCGACGAAAAATGCTTCAGTCAGCCATTCTTCGGTAGTCCCTGGGGAGTTTCAAAGGCGTATCCTTCGGTCAGCCTTCGCAACGATGACGCGATGTTGACGATGCGTCGTGACCGAAGCCAGCCCGCTCAGGAAGTGCCTCGCGAAGACTGGAGCTTCGCCACAGTTGTGGATGACAAACCGGTGCCCGATCCCACAAGCCTGCACGTGAAAGAAGGCTTTCGCCCGGGCTGGCTTTATGAACTGGTCTACACGGCGCGAGATCCGCGTGTGTCTGGTCTGGGCCTTGCTGGTCTGAGAGATGCCGTCGCGTTTCTGCGTTACGGCTCGACAGGCAATCCGTCGCTGGGACGGATTGATCGAGCCTGTATTTTTGGAATCTCTCAGTCCGGGAGACTGATTCACCAATTGTTTTATGACGGACTGAACCGTGACTCGCTGGGACGCCCGGCCTTCGACGGTGCGATCATCCATGTGGCCGGGGCCGGCAAAGGTCTGTTCAACGCTCGCTTCGGTATGGCAACCGTTTTTCCGACTCAGCACCGCCAGAATCTTTCGCCTGCGGATTCCTTTCCGTTCGCTCCGATGCCTCAATCTGATCCGGAAACCGGGCAGACCGGCGATTCTTTGTCGCGTCTGCGAGCTTCCGGTGATCTTCCCAGGATCTTCTTCGTACAAACCGGGACGGAGTACTGGTCCCGTGGTGCGTCACTGCTGCATACGGACGTTGAGGCTCGGCAGGATCTGCCTCTCGATGCGAATGTCCGCATCTACCATATCGCCGGAGCCGCGCATCTGGGAGCCAGTCCAACGGATCGCGGAATCTGTCGCTATTCGCGAAATCCACTGAAACATCGCGGGCCAGTCCTGCGAGCTCTCCTTGTGGCGATGAATCAGTGGCTGCGCGACGGTACGGAACCGCCGCCAAGTCGTTACCCTCGCATTGACGATGGATCTCTGGTGAGCGTCGCCACTTTCCGAAAACAGTTTCCACAAATCGATTCCGTTACTACTCCGGAATCCTGCTATCAGCCGCTGCGTCTGGACTTCGGTCCACGCTGGACCACGGACGGCATCGCCGACACCGTACCGCCGGCCGTCGGGAAGCCCTTCATGACTCTGGTGCCCGCTGTTGACCGGGACGGTAACGAGGTTGCGGGCATCCGTCTGCCGGAAGTAGCTGTGCCGCTGGCCACGTACACCGGTTGGAATCTGCGCGATGATGCATTCGGGGCCGGCGGTTTGCTGGCCGACCTTCACGGCGGCTGGTTTCCGTTCCCCACGAAGCCAACCGATACGGATTCGCGAAAGTCCATCCGGCAGCGCTATTCAACGCGAGCCGACTATTTGAGCAAGTATACAGACACTGTTCTGGAGCTCACTCGAAGCCGCTACCTGCTGGACGAAGACGGCATCCGGTTGCTGGAAGAAGCGGCCGCACGTGATCTGTGGATCGACTGACCAGCGGGCGTTCTTCTGTGGAATGAGAGACTGGCAGCATTCGTCCTACCGCCGTTGAACATCCTGAATTCCGCTGAGACTTGCTGTTCGAGTGAACGGTTTTCCGGCGGAAGCCTCCCCCGGCGAATGGACATCGCGATGGCGATCCGGAAAGATGGTGTCTTCTGTCTCTGAGTCTCAGCGGCATCCCGATACGTTCCCGGCTGTGCTCACAGTCTGTCTTCCTGCTTTCAGATTGAATGGTTCCGATGAACAGATTCTTTCCCGTCATGGTTTGGTTGGCCCCCATTGTGTGTCTCGGTGTCTCGTTTTCATCGCAGGCAGATGCTCAGGAGACCGGTCACCGAAAGCCCAACATTGTCTTCATTCTGGCCGATGACCTGGGCGTCCGTGATCTGAGCAACGAAGGGTCCGCGTATTACGAAAGTCCGAATATTGACCGCATCGCCGCGATGGGGATGAAATTTCGGCGAGGCTATGCGGCGTGTCAGGTCTGCAGTCCGTCGCGAGCCGCCATTCAGACCGGCAAGTATCCGGTCAACACCGGAATCACCACCTACATCGGCGACCGTTCCGGTGAAGCGTGGAAGGGCACCGGGCGACAGGACAGCCACTGGCCAGCCGAATACGAACATCAGCTCAGGCCATCGGAACAGACTCTGGCGGAAGTTCTGCAGTCTGCCGGATACAGCACCTTCTTCGCAGGCAAATGGCATCTGGGAGACAAAGGTTCGTGGCCCGAAGATCACGGGTACATGATCAACAAAGGCGGCTGGAAGTCCGGAAGTCCGGGCCCCGGCAACGGCGGTTACTTTTCGCCGTTCAACAACCCGAACCTTGAAGACGGACCTCCGGGCCAGTCACTGCCGATTCGTCTGGGTCAGGAAACCGCTGACTTCATTCAGGCCAGTCACGATCAGCCGTTCCTGGCGTTCCTGTCATTCTATTCCGTCCACGGGCCGATTCAGACGTCCGAAAAGCTGTGGCGAAAATATCGGGACAAAGCCGTCGCGGCGGGACTGGCAGAAAGTCGCTTCGTTTTCGACCGCCGACTGGCCGTTCGGCAGGTGCAGGATTGTCCGATTTATGCAGGGATGATCGAATCGATGGATGATGCCGTGGGCATTGTGCTGCAGAAACTGGATGACCTGAAGCTGACGGACAACACCATCATCTGTTTCACGTCTGATAACGGCGGAGTTTCTTCCGGCGACAGCTTTTCCACCAGCAACCTGCCTCTGCGAGGCGGCAAGGGGCGGCAGTGG
>JAGQPY010000465.1 GCA_020426485.1 Planctomycetaceae bacterium | reverse complement strand
CAACATTTCTGCTCGACACGTTCATTTGAGCCAGGAGCACGTTGAGATTCTGTTCGGCAAAGGATCGAGTCTGACAGTTCAGAAGGATCTGTATCAGGACGGGTACTTTGCGGCGGAAGAAACGGTGGCTGTCGTGGGGCCTCGTCGTCGCATGCTGCCGGCCGTGCGAGTGCTGGGTCCATGTCGCGGGGATTCTCAGGTGGAACTGTCCTTCACCGACGGAATTTCTCTGGGCATTGATCTGCCGGTGCGAATTTCCGGAGACATTCAGGGAACGCCGGGCTGCGTGCTGGTGGGGCCCAAGGGAGTTGTGGAACTGAAGCAGGGCGTGATTCGAGCCATGCGGCACGTTCACATGGGGCCGGACGATCTGGCTCATTACAAGGTGCAGAACAAGGACAAGGTTCATCTGCGAGTCGAATCACCGGGATGCACAACCGTTCTGGAAGATCTGGTCGTGCGAGCCGGAGAGAACATCAAACTGGAAGTTCACCTGGACACGGATGAAGGCAACGCCATCGCGCTGGAGCGCGCGACGAAGGTGGATCTGGTAAAGCCCGAAAAGTGTAAGTGTCAACATTGAATCACTGAGTTTTCAGTGTTCAGTTTTCAGTGTTCAGCAAATGGACGCTGCCCCTCTGAAGACTGAAAACTGTAAACTGCAAACTCTTTACTGAAAGAAAAGTCATGGCAAAGTCAATGGAAGCATTGGGGATGATCGAAACGAAAGGCTTCGTGTGTTTGCTCGAAGCGGTCGATTCGATGCTGAAGGCGGCCAACGTTCAGGTGGTCGGCTGGGACAAGATCGGCAGCGGTCTGGTGACGGCATTTATCGTGGGCGACGTCGCTGCTGTGAAGGCTGCGATTGACGCCGGAGCTCAGGCGGCTTCAAAGCTGGGTCAGGTCGTCAGCGTGGAAGTCATTCCGAGACCGCACGAAGAACTCAGCAGCGTTCTGCCGAAGCCGAAAGCAGCGAAGTAGTAATCAGTTTTCAGTTTTCAGTGTTCAGTTTTCAAAAGCTGCAATCAGCCGCTGTGAATTCAGATACTGAAATGACTGAATCAACCGAAGTGCTGCTCACCATACCGGACCGCAGGCAACAGGCCCGGCGTTTTTCTGAAGACTGAACACCGAACACTGAAAACTTTTTCCCAAAGGGAAACAAAATGTCTGAAGCTATTGGAATGATTGAAACAAAGGGTCTGGTTGCTCAGATCCAGGCGTCTGATGCGATGCTGAAGGCGGCCAATGTGACTCTGGTGAAGCAGATTCCGATTGGCGGTGCCTTCATCACCACGATCATCAAGGGCGACGTCGGTTCTGTGCGAGCCGCCGTGGACGCCGGTGCGGCTGCAGCCTCTCAGTCAGGCGAACTGATTGCGGCTCACCTGATTCCTCGTCCGGAAGCCACGCTGCTGAGTCAGTTTATTGGTTAGTCGCCTGCGGCGACTGGTGTTCAGCTTTCAGTGTTCAGTTTTCAGCCGCGCTGAGAACGGATATGCGAATGCGGAACAGCACGTCGCAGGAGGAGTCCGCGGGCAGCAGCCTGCGTTTTCTGCACACTGAAAACTGAACACCGAAAACTCCCTCCCCATGAAAGTTCTTGTTGCCAATCTGGGTTCGACCAGTTTCAAGTACAGATTGTTTGATCTGTCCGATGAGACTCAGCTTGCGCGCGGGGGGATTGATCGGATTGGGGATGCCGCGGGCAGCAGTCATTGCTTTGTGGAAATCGGCGATCATCGGGCCGAGGTGATTCAGAACATTCCGGATCATGCGGCAGCTGTCAGTATTTGTCTGCAGCAGTTGACAGACCCGGAGCATGGATGCCTGAAGTCGGTGGAAGAAGTCGCCGGAATCGGCTTCAAGGCGGTATTCGCAGGCAGCCTGAGCGGCGTGCGGATTGTGAACGAGGAGTTGCTGCAGAAGATGGAGGCGTTGTCGGATATTGCTCCGGCTCACAATCCTCCGTACGTCCGTGCGATGCGGCAACTGCAGCAGGCGTTTCCACAGATTCCGCTGGTGGCGGCTCTGGAAACGGGGTTTCACGAAACAATTCCGTTCGAACATCGAGCCTACGCGGTTCCTTACGAATGGTATACGGACTACGAAATTCGCCGCTGGGGTTTTCACGGAGCGTCTCACCGGTTTATTGCCGGTCGAACGGCGGAGATTCTTGGTCGCAAAGATCTGAAGATCATCAGTTGCCATCTTGGCGGCAGCGCTTCGGTATGTGCGATTGATGGTGGTGAAAGTCGCGCGGCTTCGATGGGCATGAGTCCTCAGGGAGGTCTGCCCAACAACAATCGTGTGGGCGATTTTGACGCGTATGCGATTCCGGTCATCATGAAGGCGACCGGGCTGACCTTTGAGCAGGTGCTGAAGGAAATGAGTTCCAAGGGCGGACTGCTGGGGATCAGCGGACTGAGTGGAGACTGCCGCGATCTGGAGGAGGCAGCGGAAAAGGGACATGATCGAGCCGAGAAAGCGCTAAAGCTGTTCGAAGCGTCGATTCGGTCTTACGTCGGCAGCTATATGGCATTGCTGGGCGGCACCGATGTGATCGTCTTCACCGGCGGCATTGGTGAAAACAGCGAACGCATTCGAACGAACGTCTGTCGCAACATGGAGTGGGCAGGTGTGAAACTGTGTTCCGAAAAGAATTCCGCCGTTCAGCGAAACACGGAAGTCTGTATCAGCACGGACGACAGCAAAGTACAGGTGTGGGTGATTCCCACGAATGAAGAATTGGTTGTGGCAAGACAGACGGCAGCCTCAATCGCGTAGCGATCGAGGCTGCAAGTGTTCAGTTTTCAGTGTTCAGTCTCCAGAACCTGTGAACTGCCGCCGGAGGTCTGGACACTGAAAACTGAACACTGAAAACTCACCTTATGTTTATCGCTCGTATCACAGGCAGCATTGTTTCGACTCAGAAGGCGACCGAACTGGTTGGCCAGAAGCTGCTGATTGTGGAGCCGCTGCGGGTGGATGAGAAGGATCAGAGTCGACTGCAGCCGACCGGACGATCGTTTGTCACGGTGGATACGGTTGGTGCGGGAGAAGGTGAAGTAGTTCTGTGCGTTCAGGGCAGTAGTGCTCGCTTCACTCCGGGAACGAAGACTCTGCCCATTGATTGTGCGATCGTCGGCATCGTGGATTCCGTAACGGTGCATGAGAAGAAAATCTTTGAGGGAACGCTGTAGGCGAGATCCCAGTGTTCAGTTTTCAGTATTCAGAAGAATCGCAGAACACAAGACTTTATGAAAACTGAAAACTGAAAACTGAACATTCTGAAACCATGTCAAACCCATATTCCACAACGAGTGACTCCGACAGCATCGGGACCGACCTGGTTCCGGTGGCGGATGTGCGTGGGATGAAGATTATTACTCTGGCGTTGATTGGCGGAGTGGTGATGTTCATGGGAGTGACACTGATATTGAACGAAGGAGCGTTGGGGACGGAGCCGGGGCTTCTGGCATGGATCGGCCTGGGATTTTTTGCAGTGCTGTTTGTGCAGCATCTGATCATTCCGCAAGTCGTCGTTGGGAATGTGCTGAAGTCAGTCAGTGCGGACGAGCTGCGGAATGGCACGGAGGCGGAAAAGATTCAACAGCTTATGCCAGCCTTTCGAACTCAGCACATCATCGGATGTGCTTTGCTGGAAGGTCCGGCGTTTCTGAATCTGGTGGCCTACCTCATCGACGACTTTGTCGGCAATCTGGCAGTTGCCATCCTGGTCGTCGTCATGTTGGCCATGAAGATTCCCTCCGCCACAAGTATTCAATGGTGGGCGGAAGAACGGATCCGTGAAATTGAAGCACGCTAGGAGCGTTTTCAGTGTTCAGTTTTCAGTGTTCAGATGGGACACGGCGAACAGAACAAACTGACAACCTTCCTGACCAAGACGAACGGTCTCTGCGTTTTACTGAAAACTGAACACCGAACACTGAAAACTCGCTCCCAATGCAAGCTACAGAACAAGCCGTTCGACAGATTGTCCAGGAAGTCCTCAGCCAGTTGTCTCGCAATGGGGCGAACGGTTCGAACGGGCACAGCGTTTCCGGCGGAGACTGGGGCGTCTTCAACGATGTGGATTCCGCCGTGAAGGCAGCTCAGGCCGGGTTTGAACAGCTCAGCCGAGCCCCCATGGCGGACCGCGCGAAGGCGATTGAAATCGTTAAGTCGATGTGCGAACAGCAGGCCGAAGAACTCGGTCGACTGGAATTCGAAGAAACCAAAATCGGTCGACTGGATCACAAGATCGGCAAGCTGAAAGTCATTCGTTCTGTCCCGGGAATGGAGTTCATGAAGTCCGAAGCCGTCAGCGGCGATCACGGACTGACCGTCACCGAATACGCTCCGTTTGGTGTGATCGGGGCGATTACGCCCGTGACGCATTCCCTGCCGACTCTGGCCGCCAACTTCGTGAACATGGTGGCTGCGGGCAATACGGTTGTCGTGAATCCTCACCCCAGCGGCAAAAAAATCGCGGCCGAAGGAGTTCGGCGATTCAGCAAAGCCATCT
>JAGQPY010000464.1 GCA_020426485.1 Planctomycetaceae bacterium | reverse complement strand
AACCCGTGGCCGGGAGGCCAGGTTAAAATGGGGCGATACAGCCTGGCCTCTCGGCCACGGGTTAAACAACCGTGTTTTACAGTCCCAAACTCTTCACGGCGTCGAGATCCCGTAGTGGGGCAGACCCCTTGTTCAGATCGCCGGGACTCATGATGCTGTCGGCTATTCGTTTTGACCTTCCGCCGATTTGTTCGTGGAGGTGTCAGTGGTATTTGACAGGCTTGAGGTCGTGTCGTCCAAGGTCTTTTCGTCCGAGGTTTCGGTGTCCTGTTCTGCTGACGGATCCTTTGATGTCGCGTCCTGCGGTTTCGCGTCGGTCTTGTCCTTCACCTCTGACTTCTTGTCCGTGTTTTCAGGAGCTGATTCCGTGCCGGGTGCCGGATTGTCCGCCGGTGCTTTCGACTCGGCGGGTGATGCGTCTTTGCCTCCGGATTCGGAAGCTTCGGGGAACGTGAAGTCTTCCCACAGTGAGACGGCTGTTGATTCGATGATCTCGTCGGCTTTGCCGGAGAGTTGCAGCAGGTAAGCTTCCGCCAGTGGACGCAGCGGGTTTTCACCGCCGTCCGCGACAAGCCCTTCCAGAATAAATCGAGCGTTGGCAGGGTTGCCCTGTTCGATGTTTGCCATCGCCGTCATGAATTTGGGTTCGAATCGGGCGGATGGTACGATCGACAATGGAAGTTGAGACTGAACCACCAGGCTGGTCGCGAAGGTTGGCAGGACCGCAGCAAGATTGCTGTCGACCGCGGCCACCAGCGGGAGGGATCGAATGAGATTTCTAAACTCTCCGACGGCCTGTGTTTCGTAGGAATCAAAAACGGAGGCCTGATCTTCCCACGCTTCGATGGCCGCGGGATACGCGGCTTTGGCCAGCTGACTTAATGCGACCGGGGTATGCCAGCGGACGGCCGCAAATTCCGGCTGCCCTGGATTATCGCGAATAACGGCGGCCAGTTGATTCAGAACGGCAAAGGCATCTTCCAGTCGGCCGGTTTCCATCAGCAACTGACCACGAAGGACTTCGGCCTGCGGCACAGCTCGCACAAGGTCGATGTTGTCTTCCAGAATTCCCAGCGCGAGTTCGACGAAGCCGTCGTTGTAGAGTTGAGAGGCGATGATGATCTTCTGCTGAGCATTCTCGCGCGGATCTTCAGGGATGTTGTCACTGAGAACTTCATCCAGTCGAGCCTGCATGGTCTCTTTGCGTTCCATCAGCGCACGACGCTGCTCATAGATGGACCGGAGGAATTCCTCCGCATCCGGGTTGTTCAGCAGATCCTCTTCCGTCAGCCGCAAATACTGATCTGTGGCGGTCAGTTCGCAGTCTGTGCGATTTCGGATTCGATACAGATTGATCAGAGCGTTCCATGTTTCCGGGCGATCCGGGTCGATTGTCGCAGACTGATGCAGAGCCATCACCGCCTGGTTGTACCGAACGGTCTCAATGTCGACGCCCTGCCGTGCTTCGGCAATCGCCTTCTCAAACAGCATCAGCTGAGAATACGCTCCGCCCAGCAGACGATAAGCATCGGCGTTTTGAGGATCGTCTCGAAGAGCCTGGTTGGCTCGGCGAATGGTCATGACGGGACCAGCCAGTGCTTTGCCCAGCAGTTCCCGATACTGATCGTTCTTCGGATCATTGGCCAGTGCCATGACGACGTTGTAAAGAATCTGCGGCGACAGCTGAGAATCCAGGGTGAAGTAATGCCGAGCATCCCGCAGGGGTGCGGAAGACGGATGTCGGCTGGCGTAAATATACTTCTGATAAAAATCAGGCTGCCGAGCAAAATCAAATCGTTCGACGTTGATGTCTTCGGATTCCTGAAACGCCGGCCGACGCGAATCAAACGCTGTTTTTTGCAGAACGGCCCCGCCCCCCTTCACAAAGAATGCGGCTGATGGTCCGCGACTGATGAGCGTCCAGTCCGGAAGTCGCTGCAGATTTGTGACCATGCCATAAGCAGGATTTCCAGGCGGCGCGAGGCGAATCATCAGATGCGTAATCTGATGATTCGCGTAGTCAGTCTTCCACTGCTCGTTGTTCTCTGTGATGCCTTCCATGCCCGATAAAGTCGCCTGACTGTCGGGCGGTGAAGACGGGCGAACGAGTCCTCGCCGAATGTCTTCGAACTGCCGGGCGATCGACGTCGGATCATCGGGTTTGCCGAATAATTCGCCGCGGCTGTCCAGAAAACTGTGTCGCCCGTGCCAGATCAGCACATCACCCTGATTCATGCGAGTATTCAGGATTCGAGCGTCCTGAGGGATGTCTTCCAGCTGAATTCCGAGGGAGTCGATGGTTGCCTGCAGATTAGCTTCGAAGCCTGTTCCAATCGGGCTGCGAGTGGGCAGTCGATCCGCTACTGCACAAAATCCCAACAACGCCATCGCGAAGACCGTCAGGGCTCGCCCACCGCGCGAAAACAGGACTTCCATACTGTCAATGGAATAGTCCTGGCGGAAGGTTCGGCCGTACCATCGTTGTGCAGCAACGCCGGCGGCGACCGCAGCAACAAGGGCGGCTGCAGGAAGTTCGTGCAGCTTCCAGATGGCCAGTCCAACAAAGACAAGCAGCGTGACGGCCCACGGCAGATCATCACGGTGTCGCCCCAGAAGCAGCACGACCAGAGCGATGATCCACAATGAAATTCCCGCAACGTAAGCAAATTCAAAGCCGTGGAACACCGCAGGATTCAGCAGAGAATAATACTCTGTTCGGCCGTCCAGCAGCGATGCCGTATCCAGTGGTCGTCCATCAGCGTCGGACAGAGGTTTCAATGCCGCGTGACTCGGAAATTCCGTGGAATAGGTCGTCACAGGAGAAAGCAGACTGGCGACCGGTGACGGATTCACCAGCAGCATCAGGACTCCAAGGCCGGCAGCCTTCACCAGAGAATCGACCGGTGATCCCAGAGGTTCTCCCGCAGAATCGGCTCGCCGACGGCAGACAATCAGTCCAACCGAAAAACAGAAGACGGCGACGATGCCCAGCCATGCTCTGGGATCCATGTTGGCCCAGATCAACATCAGCACGGCAAAGCGCCCCACAAACCCGTTTGTCCGACCCGCCTGATAGCTGTGCAGCCAGTACAGAGTCAGTGACAGTCCGAGAAGCGTGACCAGATCCGTCACCGGCAGAAAGTCGACCGACGCCGCACAGATGGCAAAGACACAGCAGATGGAACTCCACCACGTCGGCATTCCACTGACCGAAATCAGCGACAGAATGTAGGCGATCAATCCCGCGACCAGCGCCTTCAACGCCGTCAGACCCATGGGGCCACCAGCGGAGTACGCAAAGCTGACAACGTGGTCAAACAGCCACGATACATTCGGAACCGATTGTCCTTCCAGCGTGTAGGACAGTGATGTTTCAGCGGAGGGCAGCCAGCCGGACGACTGCATTGCATCGCCGGAGCGGACATGAATCAGCGTTCGTGTGTCGGCGATTTCACTGAAGCCGAACAGGATGGCCAGAAAAATCGATGCCCACCGCAGCATGAAGTCGCCGCGAATGGCTTCCTCTTCGACGATTTCCGGTGTCAGTTCTTCGAACTCCGGAAGCTCGTCATCGACACCGTCGGGTCTGTGTTCCTGAGTGGTGACGTCAGCGTTCACGGCCTGCTCCGCGCTTGCAGTCTGCTCTGCGTTGGCGGAGGGAGAAGCGGCTGACGACGACTGGCCTTCTGATGCCGCGGTTTCGTTTTGATCGGAGGTGCCGTGGGATTCCGAAGGTTTGTCGTTCGGATGGGTTTCTTCACCTGGATTCGTCACTCGCACACCTTTTGCTGGCCAAACACCGAGGATACTCGAACTCCGTAGCGGGCCAACCTGCTGAGGATGCCCCGTCCTCCCTTCCGAAGACTGCTTTTCAGCCGGAGAGGAACAGGTTTGCTACGAATTCGTCACCTCTGGCGTTGGCAAAAACGCCGCAAACCCAGCGAAAATCGCGATTTCGTCGATTCCCGCGCGGCACAGACGCGATTTCAGGACTTCTCCGTCGCTCAGACAGATCAATGGCCCGCCAGCCTTCGAAAAGTCAGCAGAATTTCGGGCGGCAGCCGCTTCTTTAGAGGCCCGGCGTGAAATCGAGTGCGCGAGCGAGCACAATCGGTCGTGCCCGATCACTTTTTTGGCTTCGGCGAACAACCTTGCGATTTAACGCTACTCGGTGATGGAAGGCCGCCAAGGCCGCGCGAGTCAACCGCCGGTTCGCCGCTGGCACCGTGTCTGCACCCCAAAACAGATGCCGAAGGCGTTGCTTCTGTCCTCTATTCAGGACGTGTCGCATCGAATCTTACAGACTGGCCTCACTCACCTTCATTTCGTGGCCTTCGATTTCATCGGGTCAGAAAACCTGCCCACAAAGACCGCAGCCGAAACAGCGGGTGTTCTCACTCTGATCCATGATTCGAAGGGGGCTGACCGCATGAAATCGCCAACCGGCAAATTCGGTGGAGTCTGCCTGCCATCACATTCGCCACCACCCCGGAACTCTTCACGGCGTTGGGGAATGCCTGATGCCGCGAAGTATT
>JAGQPY010000463.1 GCA_020426485.1 Planctomycetaceae bacterium | reverse complement strand
CTGGTCGAGTTTGTGGATCTCTATCCGACGCTGTGTGAGCTCGCGGGCTTACCGGTGCCGAAAAAACTACCCGGCCGAAGTCTCGTGCCGCTGCTCACTGATTCGACGGCGAAGGTCAAAGACACGGCCTTCAGCCAGTTTCCTCGCAAGCAGAATGGTCGCGACCACATGGGCTACGCGATGCGGACCGAGCGGTATCGTTACGTCGAGTGGTTCGATGCGGAGAATGGCACCGTCGTCGCACGAGAGCTGTACGACCACACAAATGATTCGGACGAAAACGAAAACATCGCCGAGTATCCGGAGAATGCTTCGCTTCTGGAAAAACTTAGCGGACAGCTTTGGCAGAGTCTCCCGCGACCGACATTTCCCCATCCAATGCTGACACCAGCCGCGGGTGGCGAATTAACATGGCATCCGGCGAACGGCAAACCGCTGCCGCCGTCGAAACCGGCCGGCCAGCCGCAGCGAGTCACTTTTCGAAATGCCGGACCAAAGATGATTGATCTGATCTGGGTGGCTCCTGACGGATCGCAAAAGTCGTATCGCAAACTTCAACAGAACGACACGTTCACGATCGGTACCCGTCCCGGCGCGCTGTGGATCATTCTCGATGCCCAACGACAGCCGCTCGGTCATTTCGTTGTCGAAAAGAAACCGGGGGACGTGGCGAATGCGGTGATTCCGCAGCTGTGAACACCCTACGGCCTCAGTTGCTGTTTGTGGAGGGAAGTTCCTTCGTCGGCAGTGAAGGCGGATTGAAATCTACGGGCTGCGTGATTCTCTGACCGCTGAACAGAAGGGTTGTTCCGTCAGGTGAAACAGCACAATCGAAGATCTTCATGTCATCGGGCTGCCCGGGCCATGGTTCCGGCGTGGAGCTGGAATCGCGGCGACTCAAGAACAGCCGCGGACCTTTGTGTGCTGCGGAGTGCATGGAAAAAATCACGGCACGGCTGTCGGCGGTCCATGCGAAGTCCGCGTTGACGCCACTGATGTCGGAATGCAGGACTTGAAGTTTCGGTTCGGGAAGGATGTCCACGATCACGATGTCATCTTTTCCATCCGAACTTCGGCGCGCCTTCGCGCAGATGGATTTGCTGTTCGGAGACCAACCGGCATTCCAGTAGAAGTAGCTGTATCGCGTCGCATCGTTGCCGTTCAGAAGCAGTCGCGTGGTGCGATCTCTTGCGTCCATCAGGACGAGATTTCCCGATTTTCCATACATGATCCAGCGGCCGTCCGGCGACCACTGAGTCCCCCATCCGGATCGGTCCAGTGATTCACGATTGCTGCCGTCCGCATTCATCAGGACGGCTCCACCGTTCGGATCGCTGATGACCAGCCGTTTGCCGTCAGGAGAAAAGGATGGCATGCACCCCGCTCCAATGTCCTGAAATTTCTCGGCTTCCAGGTCACTCAGAATGATTCGCGACGTGGACGTGTTTCCGGCGGACGAATCGAATCCGACGCGTCGACCATCGGGCAGCCAGGTCGGTGATCCCATCTGCGTCAGTCCTTCCGGAACCCTTCCCACAATCTTCAGGTCACTGCCGTCGGCCTTCATGGAATACAGATGCCGTGGTTCGGGAGGAAGACCGGAAGGCAGCCAGGTCATTCGTTCGGCGGCAACCTGAATACTCTTCCACATCACCTGGACCATTCCCGTTCCATCACACAGCGCTCGCAGCTGAATGCCGTCGGAAAGTGATGCGGCATTGGTCAGGGGCATCGATCCCGTGATGGCGTACTGATCAGAATCGTGATCTGCACACAGAAACCAGACCTGTTCGCCGCGACGACAGATTCTCAACCGGCCGGCCAATGCTTCACAGCGTTCCCTGCCAATGACGGTATACGAACGTTGATTCTTTTCGTGCAGTTCGCTGATGGATGCGAGAACCTCTTCACGGTTGTTGGAGCTTCGCTGTCGAATGCAGCGACACTGGTGCTGGCGGTTGTCATCCAGATGAACGGCCAGCATGACTGCACCGTCTTTCTTACTCTGCACGTTCAGGTCCTGAAATTCTGCAATGACATCGAAGTCGCCGTGCAGAACGATGGGCAGCTGAACGTCGGTGGAACACCACTTGCCGATACCCGGTCGAATGACGTTGACGCCAAGCGACGTCGGCAACGCCAGACCCGGTGGACTGGTGTTGTAAAGGCTGAACAACTGCGGCGGCAGTCCATGGGCCGCAAAATCATGCAGCCAGCGAGCGGGCAACTGACCTGAAGCCAGATCCAGCTGACTCACGGCAGGATCGGCCAGGACTTGCTGGTTCACCTCGGGAAGTTCTTTCGGCCAGTTGCCCGACAGCGTGATGTTGCGAACGACTCCGCCGGCAAAACCGGGAAAGCAGAACAATCCAAACTGGCGCTGTTCCGGATCGAACAATGTCGTTGCCCCTGCCAACCGGCCATTCACAGAAATCGACACAGCGGCCCCTTCCACCGAAAGCTGTAACCGATTCCAATCACCGGCTTTGAGCGTCGGCAATGGCTGATCCGGTTCACGCGGCAATGGATGTCGATTGTCCGGGTCCACTTCAGTTGTGTCCCATCGTCCGTCCGTGATCCAGTGCCGTTGAATGCCTTCTGCATTGATCAGAAACGCCTCACGGCCGATCATCGGGTGAATTTCGGATTCACCGGGTTCATAGAAGAACTCCAGTTCAATCACACTTCGATCTTCCAGCGGACGGTGATACACCAGCGCGCTTTCGTAGTGTGTGTCCGCGAAGGATGTCCTTGGCACCGAAAGGATACATCCGTTGCCCTGTTCATCCCGATCGTACATCCACGGAGAGTTCTCCTGAGCGACGGTGTCTTCGTAATAAGGAACCCAGCCGCTCAGAACGCTCGATGACGAAAGTGAAACCGTCGCAGGAATCTCACCCGTGGTCTGCAGACGGATATCCCGAAACGCGCTGTGATGCCGCGACCAGCTGCGAGCCGCCAGCCAGGGGTCCGTCGCGGTCGATGTTCGAACAGGCCGACCATTGATGAACGACTGAATCGTGTCGCTGCGTCGTCTTGATCGATAACGTATCCACTGTTCAAACGGCGACAGTTGTTCCAGCGGTGCATACTGTGATCCGCTGCGAATCGTCCCGTATTCCACTTCACGTCCGTTGTAACGCACTCCTACATATTCACCGCCCATCAGAAACAGGCTGCCCGCAATGCCGGGGGCCTGCATCAGGCACTGAACGTCAGTGTCACCGGGCAACGGGCTTCGAAGGTAAAGAAAATCATCGTCATGACCAGCGATGCATTTGACGGTGCCCTTCGACAGACGCCACTCCATCTGAGGAAAACCGAGTCCACGTGAAGAAGCTCGCTTTCGACTGACCGGCACCCAGTACCTTCGAATCTCAGCCTCCGCGGACGCGTCACCATCCGAAGTTGTGTCGGCGGTTGTTCGGTCTGTCAGAATGCCGGCCCATGCCGCAACGTGATTGGTCCATGGTCGAAATTGGTTCAGGATATTTCGCTGAGCCCACTGGAGCATCATGTGGCCCGCCAGTTCCACCAGCAGAGGACTGTGCCGATCGTCGTACACACATCGAGCCACTACCAGCGTCTCCGGCCAGACATCACCCAACGACGCAGGACGCGTGTCCTGAACGGCTTTGAACAACTGTTCCAGGTCACGTTCGATCGTCGAATGGTCGTCGGCTTCCCACGACAGCAGAATGCTCATCGCCAGTTGACTCTTCCGGCTCGGCAGACCTTCCGCGGGCTGCATTTCCGCAAGCCGACGACGCAGCTGCGGCAGTCGTCCGGTTTCGCGAGCTGTCTTCAGCAGTTCGAAGACCGGTGATTCCAGCACTCCGCCACCGGGTCGAGTCATCACGGATTCCATGGCCAGTGGCGAAGGATCCGTTGGTGTAAAAACTCCCGCCAGCCGAAACTGATTCCAACGGCCTTCGGGCCAGACCCACGACATTAGAAACTCAAATCGATCATCCGGCGACATCTGTGCGGCCGACAGGCGAATCGCCTGCACGTTTTCCGCAAGAACGTCTTCCCCCATCAGCATTCTCATGGTGCGATCCGACGGCGGGCCCGCTTCGGCCTCAGCAACGACGAACAGCACCAGAAAACCGATCATCACGCTGCAGAGAACACCCATGCCGCTGACGCATCCGGCGCGATGATCAGTCAGACTCGGCAGGTCGCGCGCGGTGAATCGCTGTGGATTGTCTTGTCGAACGACGTTCGAAGAACGAGCAGATGACAGGACGGAACGGCAAACTCGAATGCACCGAGACCACTGTTTCCTTCGCCAGACACGAACGACGCACAATTTCAGACTCATCTTCGGCCCTTTCGTCTGCTGACGTCGCAGCAAGGCAACTCGCACAGAAACCTGAACTCAGCTTCGTCAGCTACGCTTATTGCAGAAAACCTGATTCCGTTGAGTCAGGATTTCACAGCGACCAACGGGGTGTGGTGTCAGTTTTTTTCAGGCAGTGAGAATGATTTGTTTAACCCGATGCCGCAGGCGAGGTTGATCGCAGCCAGGACGGGCCTCGCCTGCG
>JAGQPY010000462.1 GCA_020426485.1 Planctomycetaceae bacterium | reverse complement strand
TTCAGAATTGGATCGCGTTTCACACCACATGTCGCGGCAGTTTGTCATTCTGGAACACGACCATCCGTTTCTACACTGGGATCTGTTGATTGAAGAGTCGCCCGGAGCGGCTCAGCTGCTTTCATGGCGATTGCTGGAACCGGTTTCGATGGGAAAATGGCTTCCTGCGGAACCGCTGCCACTTCATCGTTCCGCATATTTGACCTATGAAGGCGCTGTCAGCGGCGGACGCGGATTCGTCACTCGCCTGTTTTCCGGGCTGCTGATTGAAGAATCTGCAGAACCGCCTCTACTCACCAAAGACATCTCGATGCCGGATGTAACCTTCACTCGTCAGCAGTACCGGATCATTGACTGCCAGGATTTTGTCAAAGCAGAGTATCGGTGCCACAGCGGCGTCGCGTGGCAGTGGTGTTTCGAATGACGAAGGAACGCTTTCTGGAACATCTACACCGACAGTTGTGTCAACTGGATGAACTCGGTCTGCGCCGATTTCCAACTGTTGTCCGAAGTCTGCCGGGTGGCCGCTGCCGTATTGATGGACAGGAGCTGATCAACTTTGGATCCAATGATTACCTGAACCTTGCTCACCATCCCGCCGTTGTCCAGCGGCTGAAAGAGTGCACGCAGGTCGGTTCAACGGCCAGCTCGCTGGTTGCGGGCAGAAGTCCTTCGCACGACCTGCTTGAAAAAGAACTGGCGGCGTTTGAACAGACGGAGTCCGTTCTGTTGTTCCCGACCGGATTTGCTGCAAATCTCGGCGTCCTCGGGGCTTTGGTTTCCGACTCAGATGCCGTGTTCTGCGATCGCGATAATCATGCAAGCCTGATTGACGGCGTTCGAGCCACCGGAGCTCAGATGTTTGTCTACCAGCGAGGTCGGCTGGAAGTCCTCCAAAAAGCTCTTGCCCGTCGCCGTAGTCAGTTTGAGAACGTCTTCATCGTGACCGATGGCGTTTTCAGTATGGATGGAGGGGTGGCAGACCTTTCGGGACTGTGTGAAATCGCTGAGCAATCTGATGCTCTGATCATCGTCGACGAAGCCCATGCGACCGGTGTGATTGGCTGCCAGGGACGCGGCGTTTGCGAACTTCACGGCGTTGAGAAGCGAATATTGGTAAAAACAGGAACTTTGAGCAAAGCGCTTGGAGGTCTGGGGGGATTTGCTGCGGGTTCGGCGACGGTGATTGAGTGGCTGCGAAATCGTGCTCGAAGCCAGTTCTTCTCAACGGCCTTGCCACCAGCGATCTGCGAAGCCATGCGGGAATCATTGCGGATTGTTATCGCAGACACCTCGCGACGTGAGCGACTTCGTGAACATACTTTAGAAGTCCATCAGGTGCTGAACGAACTTGGCCTTCCGACAGTTGGTTCCGGGATTGCTCCGATTATTCCCGTGATCATTCCCGAGGAACGCCGATGTGTCGCAACGGCACAGCAGTTGCGCAAGTCGGGCTGTTTTGTCCCAGCCATTCGGCCGCCAACTGTGCGGGCGGGGACTTCTCGGCTTCGCATCAGTCTCACCAGTGACCACCAGTTGTCTGATCTGCATTCGATGCTGGAAACGGTCGCAGAATGCCTTGCCAGCTGATGATCCGACAGGATAGAATTTTCACAGCCGTTGAGACTGCGTTTGCCCAATCAATCGTTGTTTCCGGTGTTTTCTGAGTGTGGCTTTCATGGATGATCATTTTTCTTGATGCTTGCGGGCCACCCTTTCGAAATTCCGGTTATCTTTTTCGTGAGATCGTTGAATCGAACCGGTGTACAGAAAGCATGACGTCTTAAACCGGTGTGATGTAACATCCGTTTTGGGAAGGAATGCAAGGAAGCTCCAGCCCCCTCTATCAAGCGAAGAATCATGCCTCAACCTCCCACGTCCCTCGCCGCGAGGCCCGGTCAAAACCTTCGATTTGACACTGACCATCTGCACATAGAAATGATGGAGAAGGCTATTCGCCATCTGAATCGTGCTCAGGTCAACATCAGAATCGAAGACAACTGCGTTGTTCTGTCCGGAGAAGCCGACACCTGGCACTGCAAACAGCAGGTGCAGGAATCACTCCGTCGACTGGCGGGTGGGCGAGTTATTCTGAACCGTCTGAATGTGTCGAATCAGGCGTGGTAACCGGTCGCACCGGAAAACAGGCCACCAGCGACGCGATCATCGCGATGGTAATGTGCACTTCGTTTGCATGGCGCGACCACTTGTGAAGTGTGATGAAGTCTGTTGTCCTGGCCTTACCCGGCGGAGTAATCAGTTCCTGCAGAGCACGGTACACAAAGATGTAGTCCAGCAGCATGAGAACTGTCGCCAGCAGAAGCAGCCCCGCGACAACCATCCATCGACGCCGAGTTTCGCGAGGAGACGAAAACACGGCTGCCGCCGCCAGCAGGATGGAGGCTGATTCCACCGCAAACCCAAATGTGTAGTACAACGGAAATTCGACCGTCGCAATTCGGTCGCGGGTCACGGAATCAAAATCCGGCGTTGTCTGATCAGCTGTCAGCGTAATGACGAACAGGGCTGCCGCTCCGATCCACGCTGCTGACAGCAGCCGAAGCAATGTGACACTGATGTTAAACATCTGCTGATTTCCTGCTTCCAATTTCCTTGTTGGACTCTGTTTACAAAGAGGGCTGACATTGGGGGGGCGCACGCCTTCGACGGCGAATGTGTTTCACCGGCGAGGTCAGCCTCCTTGATCAACAGAACCTGGCTGCTCCGACCGGGAAACTCTCACGACGGCTGTTCGTCCCGCCGCATCGTACACCAGATTCCTGATTTCTGCCTGTGACAGACTTTGGTGCCGGTTGGTGATCCGTTCATCATCACAAGCGGATTATTGGCCCGCCCTGTCTCGCAGATCATCGTCGCGCCGACCGCTGTTCAGTTCGATTTTGACAACGGCATCACGTTCGCCCACCTGTTCCGTGACAGTTGTCGTTTTCTCACCAGGAGTGTTTTCGTACTGGATCACGTCGACACGCACGCGCCCGGTGATCACGCGGCCCAGAACCAGTCGCACGGTCAGTTCGAACTGACCGGACGGGGCACGCACGCAGACGTACTCTTCCGTTTGTCGCCCCGCATGACCGGATCCTGTGCGACCGTCGGCCTGACGAATCAGCAGCCCGCCGTTGACAGAAACCGGATTGCGCCAAGAACAGGTTCCACGACCGGGCTCTTTCACAATCAGATCGACGTCTGCATCACCCGCCCACGTCAGGCGAATTCGCAGATCACGGCGTTTTGCTTCTGCAAGGCGGTTCAGGACTCGATCAGCCTCTGAGACATGGCCATCCAGTCTGAGACGTTTCGCATGATCCTGAAGTTCAGTCTCCGCCCTGGCGTGCAGCGTTTCAAAATCGTCCGCCCATACATTTTCAATGGTGCCACATCTTGACCAGAGCAGGTCGTCGGTTGACTGACTGCGGTCGGCGATACGTCCCGCCATCGCCCACGCCGCGGACTGAAAGGGATTGCGATCAATCACCTCTTCGCACAGCTGTCGTGCTCGATCCAGCGCATCAAATCGCAGTAGATAGGCAATCGTCAGCAGGGCCTGAGCTTCATTGGCTGCAGAGAAATCGACGCGGGACAACAAAGCGCGATCGATTTCCTTTTGAGGGCGTTCGGCCAGCTTCATCTCGAAGGCCAGTATGTCATACATCCATGGTTCCGCCTGATCATTGCGAATGGCCGCCTGCAGGCCTTCGACGACGGAATCAAACTGACCATCCGTATGCAGTTGTGTAAAGACGGCCGCAAGATCACCGGCTCGGTAACGATGAGATCGCAGTGCGCTCTCCCACACCTGAACCAGATCGACCTTCGCTCCGCCTACTGCCTTCAGCAACCGAATCACTCTCGGGTTGTGGGGCGTTTCACCGTCGGCGGAATCTTCCACAGCAGAGCCATTCAGACTCTGTGCATTAGGACTCTGGGCAGAACACAGCACAAAAGGGGACGACAGGCGATTCGGACGGACGTGGTCCACAGGTGGCACCAGTCCGGTCTGCGAGTGCCACCGGGATGGCTCGACCGAACTCAAACAGCGAAAGGCTGTTTCAGTCGGTCGACCGTTCCCGCTGTCGACCGGGCCGACCTTTTCAGCCCGGACTGCATTCTCAGGAGCGTGAATCAGCTGTTGGCTGGTTTTTTTTTGAGGCTTTCAACGGCATCGGTTGAGATTCCGGTTTTGTCAGGCTTCAGCAATTCGGCCCATTCCGCGGGCACACTGAACTGACCCCCACCGCCACCGCCGAAACCGCCACCACCCTGACCGCCAAAGCCGCCACCGCCACCACCGATACCTCTACCACCGCCGAGCTGGCCACCGCCGCCACCGAGCTGCACCGGAGGAATGACAAGGTCAGCGACCGGATAAACTCGCGTGACGAGATTGTCGTCGGATTCTGCCTTGGACAGAGTCGTGATCATCATGACTTCGTTCTGGATCACGTAGGTCAGTTCCGGCTCGGTCGTCTGCTCAAAAATCAGCTTCAGAGCGTTCCGCAAGGTCATGCCCTGAAAGTTGATGTCACGAACGG
>JAGQPY010000461.1 GCA_020426485.1 Planctomycetaceae bacterium | reverse complement strand
CGGTACGATCCTGATTCATCGCAAACTGGACGACGTGATCGTCATTCCTCAACGAGCCACCTACGAAATTCTGGCTAAGCGGTATGTCTATGTTGTGGACGAAGACAACGTCGTTCATCAGCGCGATATCACGGTGCAGAAGGAAATGGACGACATCTTCGTGATCAGCGAGGGGCTGGAAGACGGAGACAGGATCATTCTGGAAGGCATCCGCCAGGTTCGTGACGGCGAAAAGGTGACCTTCGAATTTCAGGACCCCGAAGAGGTTCTGTCCAACCTGAAGTTCCACGCCGAGTAAAGCGGTTCACGCCGCGACCGCATTATTGAATTCCACTCCTTCGACCAGCGCGATGAGGGATTCGAAAACCGTCACACGTCTTTCTGCGGTCGCGGTGCGCGCTTTCCATCTGATTTCGAATACGCCTCGTCACTCAGCACACACTGTGTTTCATCACCTCGCCGAACGTTCAGTTCCCGACCGAACTCTTGCCTTCCGCAGCCATCGCAAACACCATGTTTTCCAGAATCCTCCATCGCCCGGCGCTCGCCATCGTCATCTCGCTGCTCATCCTGTTCATGGGTGGTCTGGGGATCATTTCGCTGCCGATTTCGCAGTTCCCATCGGTGGCACCTCCCAGCGTGATCGTGGCGATTTCGTTTCCGGGAGCCAGTGCGAAGATTCTGGTGGATTCCAGTCTGGTGATTCTGGAACGAGCCATTAACGGCGTTCCCAACATGCGATACATGACGTCGGCCGCCACCAGTGCCGGTGAAGCGGCCATCACGATTGTGTTTGAACCGGGCACCGATCCGAACGTGGCCGTGCTGAATGTCAACAACCGACTGCAGATGGTCCGAAACCAGTTGCCGCCGATCGTGGATCGCGAAGGCATCATCGTCATGCAGAACATGACCAGCATGCTGATGTATGTGAACGTGTTCAGTAAAGACCCGAATGTCGACCAGAACTTTCTGTACAACTACGTCAGCGCCAACCTGCTGCCTGAAATTCAGCGAACCCCCGGCATCGGCAGCGCGCAGATTCTGGGGAATCGTGCCTACGCGATGCGGGTGGAGCTGAATCTGGAACGGATGCGAGCGTACAAAGTCTCTTCGGCGGACGTGATGGAGGCCATCAAGGAACAGAGCATGATTGGGTCGCCGGGGCGGCTGGGGCAGGCCACCGGCACAACTTCGCAAACCATTGAATACGTTCTGACGTGGATCGGACGTTACGACAAACCGGAGCAATACGCCGACATCATTCTGCGAGCCGAACCCAACGGCGAAATTCTGCGACTGAAGGACGTGGCGGAAGTCAAACTGGGATCTTCGTTTTACGACCTCTATTCGGACATCGACGGTCTGCCGTCTGCGTCGATCGTTCTGAAACAGATTCCGGGGTCCAATGCGACCGAGGTGATTGAGAAGGTCAAAGAAAAACTGAAGGAGATGAAGGAAGAATCCTTTCCTCCGGGAATGGACTACGCCATCAGCTATGACGTGTCCAACTTTCTGGATGCGTCCATTGAAAAAGTGCTGCACACGCTGTTTGAAGCGTTCGTGCTGGTGTCTCTGGTGGTCTTTTTGTTCCTCGGAGACTTCCGCAGCACGCTGATTCCGACTCTGGCGGTGCCGGTTTCTTTGATCGGAACCTTCTTCTTCATGCTGCTGTTCGGAATGTCGATCAACCTGATCACTCTGTTTGCTCTTGTTCTGGCGATCGGTGTGGTGGTGGACGATGCCATCGTGGTCGTGGAAGCGGTACACGCCAAGATGCACGAAAAACATCTTTCGCCATACGCTGCGACTCAGGAGGTGATGGGCGAAATCAGCGGAGCCATTATTGCCATTACGCTGGTGATGACCTCAGTTTTCATTCCGGTGACGTTTATGCCCGGAGCCGTGGGAGTGTTCTATCGACAGTTCGCGCTGACCATGGCCATGTCGATTGTCTTGTCCGGTATCGTTGCATTGACGCTGACTCCGGTGCTGTGCGCGATGATTCTGAAACCTCACGGCGGTTTTCAGGAGCAGCACGGTCTGATTGGTTTCACGAATCGATGTCTGAAAAGAATTGCGGGAAAGCATGCATGGATTCTGCGAGGTCTGCTGGCGGTGTTGCTGGGGATCGCCACCGGCTACGGCGCGTATGAGTTGCTGAACATTCCGATTGTCCACGAAGTCGTTTCCGAGCAGGTGGAGCTTTCGGAAACTCGCATGATCATCGTGGGCAGCGTTGTGGCTCTGCTGTTTGCGTTTACCTATCGAGCCATGTTGTCAGGCAGCGAGCCGGATGAACAAAAGAAACGCAGCCCGATCGGCGTCTTCCTGTTCGTGTTTGACCGCATGGTGGAAAAGGCCACCAACATCTTTACGGCCATCGTGCGACTGATTGTCGTTCGTCGGCTGCTGACCATGATTGTCGTCGGATGTTTCGGCTACGGAATTCTGCTGGTCAATCAGGTTTTGCCATCGGGCTTCATTCCGCTGGAAGACCAGGGCGTGATTTATGGAATTATCCAAACCCCGCCCGGGTCGACTCTGGAATACACTAATGCCAAGTCGCACGAACTTCAGGCCATCTGCGAAGATCTGGATGAGATCACGTCAGTGACGTCTCTGGCCGGCTACGAAATTCTGACGCAGGGACGAGGTTCCAACGCCGGAACGTGTCTGATCAATCTGAAACCGTGGGCAGAACGCGAACGGACATCGAAGCAGATTATCGAAGAACTGGAAGAACGCGGACGTGAGATTTCCAACGTCAAACTGGAGTTCTTCGAACCACCCGCCGTCCCGGGTTTCGGTGCCGCCGGTGGATTCTCATTGTGTCTGCTGGATAAGACCAACAGCGGAGACTACGACGCGTTTGGAAAAATCACCGAAGAGTTTCTTGAGGCGTTGAGCAAGCGAAAAGAACTGAAAGGTATCTTCACGTTCTTCGCCAATAATTACCCGCAGTACGAGATCGTGATCGACAACGATGTGGCCATGCAGAAAGGCGTGTCGATTGCCGACGCCATGGAAAACCTGTCCATCGTAGTGGGCAGTACATGGGAACAGGGCTTTGTTCGGTTCGGGATGTTCTACAAGGTTTACGTTCAGTCTCTGCCGGAATTCCGCAGGTTTCCCGAAGATCTGGATAACCTGTTTGTCAAGAACGACGAAGGCCAGATGGTGCCGTATTCAGCGTTCATGACGCTGAAAAAGATGCAGGGCATGAACGAAATCAACCGGTACAACCTGTACACGACCGCCATCATTCAGGGGGCTCCTGCCACCGGATACAGCAGCGGTCAGGCGATCGCCGCCATCGAAGAAGTGGCTGAGGAAATGTTGCCTCACGGTTACGGCATCGGCTGGCAGGGACTTTCCTACGACGAAGCTAACAAAGGCAATACCGCCATCTACATTTTTCTGATTGTCGTGACGTTCGTGTATCTGGTTCTGGTGGGACAGTACGAAAGTTTTGTTCTGCCGCTGGCGGTTATTGTTTCGCTGCCGGTGGGGCTGTTCGGATCGTTTTTGATGCTGAAAGCGATGGGGCTGTCCAACGACGTGTATTGTCAGATCGGTCTGGTCATGCTGGTTGGTCTGCTGGGGAAGAATGCGATTTTGATTATCGAGTTTGCCGTTCAGCGAAGACAGGAAGGTTTGAGTCTCAAAGAGGCCGCCATTGAAGGTGGGAAGCTGCGTTTCCGCCCCATTGTGATGACGTCATTTGCCTTTATCGCGGGGCTGATTCCGCTGGTACGAGCCACCGGCCCCGGAGCGATCGGCAACCGCACGATCGGAACCACGGCGGTTGGCGGCATGTTGGTGGGTACCGTGATCGGAGTTCTCGTGATACCGGGACTTTACTACCTGTTCGCCAAAATTTCCGACGGGAAATCACTCATCAAAGACGAACACGACCGGCCGCTCAGCGAAAGCTTTGAGCACTCTCACGCCTGAACGGTCGCCGGCAAACCTCGCTGACTTGCGTCGTCCGTGCGATGAGTCAGGGAATGCGGCAAGCTGTTTCATGGTTGCCTTCGGCTCAGCGAAACGTCGGCCGCCACGAAATCTCAATCGTGTCAGACCCACCGATTGCGCGGCGTCTTTCACCGCACCGTGGTCGTCGTGGAATCCGCCGGCGAGTGAACGTGCGCGCGACGCGGCCGACACAGCGATGACTCCGGCCCGACCTGAATCGCGCAAAGCTGCCTGCTGCGAATGGTGCGCATAACCGGAATACCCTGTACCGTCGGAATGACTGCGCGGACCGGCCTGCAAACTTCTGCACAACCGGCTCAAACCGTACTCACAGGCGTTTTTCGTGGCGTGACCCGTACGATAAACCGTCAGGCGGATCGATGGATCGAATCGTCAGCGGCGAAGACTCTCACGGATTGCACCGACTTTGAGAGTTGTCGAGAGACACAGGATTCGCGGGCCGTACCGCTCATGAAGTCGGCTGCCATTGGCAGAGACTTTGCACATGCCATGTTGCGCGGCTTTCGCGCTGTTTCAAAATTTCATTCGGCGGGATGCCGAATCAAAGCGGGTACATCAGGGATGAGAAGAATCAGAAACGCCGTCGGAGCGGATC
>JAGQPY010000460.1 GCA_020426485.1 Planctomycetaceae bacterium | reverse complement strand
CGCATGGGAATCATTGATCGCAGCGGCGGCCAAGTGGTTTCGAACACCGTCTCGACATCTCGTTAGCCGTCACCGGTGGCCTCAAACGCTTGATTTTTCAATCTCCCACCGAACCGCCGGCGAGTGCCAGTGAATCACTTTTTTCCGCCATTCCGGTATCCAACAGCAGGCCGAGACGCGGTTCAGGCGAATGTGAATCTGGTAGGGATGGTGGGCCAGACGGCAAATTCTGCCGAACTGGTCTAGGCACCAGCAGAATCATTCACTACTTTTGGCGATCAAAGTCGGGTGAGGCTCAAAGTCAGGACGACACCAGCGTTCTCATCATTTTACCGTGCCGGGCCATCAACTACGCACATTTCCGTCACATGCAGGGAGGCATGAATGTCAGAAATCTGTTTCATCCACACAGACCAACTGCGCCTGGGAGGCCCGGTCACCGGGTTGGCATACACGCCCGATTGGCTACGACAGCGTGCTGCTGACAGCGTTCGCCATGCTGTCCGAAACATGATTGAAACGGCCGTCTCACATCGGGCCGATTTTGTTTTGATCAGCGGGCCGATGGTGTCTGATCCGACCGATGCCGAAGCTGCGGCTGTGTGGCTTCAGACACAACTGGAACCGCTGCGACGACGAGGAATTCGAGTCGTTGCCACGGCAGAAGCGACTCGGGACCTTGCGTCACTAAATCGGTTGTGCGACATCGTGCTGCGTCGCAACGAAGTTCTGCGTGCAACTCGACGCGACACTGGTTCTGTGGATCTGAGTTCTTCCGTTACCACCAACAACGCGACTTCTGACCTGATCATTTCGATCGGGCAATCTGCTCCGTCCTCATCGTACGGGAATCTGTGGTATCATGTGGTTCCGGCCGTTCGTTCATCGGTTGAAACAGAAGCTGTGTCCAACGATCGACGTCTGTCCGCGTCTGCAGGAGCACTGCAGGCTCTGAACAGTTCCGAGACCGGTGAATCCGGGTGCCTTGTGGTGCATGCTGATCGCAGCAGTCAACGCCTGCGAGCTGTCTTCGCTGCCACGGATGCACTGAGATTTGTCACGGAACAGGTTCACTTTAATCACATCGTTTCTGTGGAATCTCTGACCGACGAACTGCTGCGAACGTCACAGACCATTCGACGTTCCGATTCTCGCACAGTGGTTGTGAACTGGGTCGTTGACGGCGTGATCGCGAACGATTCGGATCAGGTCTCACGACTGGAAGAACAAGCCCTGCTGACACGACTGCGGGAAGCTCTGCAGGCCGGTCACAAAGGTGTCTGGCCGCAGAGTCTGAAGTTCAGCGGCCAGGCGACTCTGCAACTGACCGGCCTCAACGGCGCGGCGGTCGAAGAGCTGACAGAAGTGGCGACGGGGCACGTTCAGATGATCGAAACAGACCATCTGATTGAACGCAGATCGGTCCTGCAAAGCGGTCGCGGGATCGATGCCGCTTACCTTGCAGGCCTGACAAATCTGTCTCGATCTGCCTGAAACACAGCAGCGGTCGAATCTGTCCATGGAACTCGACCGCCACGCTGCATTCGACCGGATCGCACGGGTCGCCGTTCACGACTGCGGCCGGCACGCGTTGATTCAGACGGGCCAAATCACGGATTAAAAATTCACCATCGTCCGGGGGCGGACGCACGATTTTGAAATTTCTCATCGCAGGAAGGAACTGAACATGAGATTCACGGATATCCACGTCGATCGGTTTGGCGTTCTGAACAATTCCGATCTCCGCGACCTTTCACGCGGACTGACCGTTGTTTACGGCAACAACGGAAGCGGCAAGACGACGCTGGTGAGTTTTCTGCGAGGTCTGTTGTTTGGATACAATTCCGAACACGCTGCCTTTCAGGAAAACGATGGCACATTCGGCGGGACTCTGTCACTGGAATCACGTGGTCGCGCGTTCCGGCTGGCCAGAGAACGTCGGCACGGGATTACGTCTGAACTGACGGTTGTTGATGCTCACACCAACACTTCGGTGCCGTCTTGGCAGACGTCACTTCCCGAATGGGTCAACGAAACCGTTCATCGTGAAATCTTCACGGTCGGCGATCAGGAGGCTGCACGATTCGATCTGCTGTCGCGACTTTGTCTGGATGGTCACGGGCCGTCATCGGATGCCGAAATTCAGCGAACGGAACACGCCATTCAGTTGAGTGTGCGGGAACGAGAAGGGCATGGCATTGATACCGGGCTTCGCCAGAAAATGACGGCTCTGCGACAGCGGCGTGAAGAACTGACGCTGGAACTGGCGGCCATGCGGCGAGCAAATCCGGAAATTCCGGCTCGCATCGCAGCGCTGGAGGCGGAACTGTCACGACTGCGAACGGCCCTGGTGTCTGCCGAGCAGCAGATCTCCGCCACTCAGACACGGATTCGGGAACTGGAAGAACTGCTGGAACGCCTGCGTCGGCAGAACGTGGTGGGGCTGGATCGCAGCAGCATCGAAGCTGAGATTTCTCGACTCAGTCAGCGGCAGCAGCGATGGCAGGAAATTCGGCAGTCGATCCGCAAAGAGATCACCAGCCTGAACCAGAATATCAGCCAGCAGCGACAGTGCCGGGATTCCCTGAAGTCCATTCGCGCCCTGGTTTCTCGACTGGAACAGCGAGTCGACAGTTCATCTGCCGTGAACAGCGGCTGGACTCACGACAACACGGGCCTGAATCGAGACGTGTTTACAGACCATATTCGCAGCGAAGTATTTTCGCTGTGCGAATATGTTCGCCGACATGAGTCTGCCATTGAAGCACATGAAGCGTCTCTGGAGTCGTTGATTGCTCAGCGAGCACTCAGCGATGCCGAAAATATCGACGCTGTTCTGCAGGGGCAGATTGATGCGTTGAAGGAAGAGCTGTCACGAAGCCGTGACGTTCTTGACGGATGTCGGACGCACGCGACCGGCTGCACTTCCACAGCACACGCCGCGTGGCAGCGAACGCCCGTTGCGGTCGCAGGACGAAGCATTCAGGACGTCGAAGCAGAGCTGGCCTCACTTCGAAGCCGTCTGGAAAGTCTGCGTGCCGAACAGGCAGATCTGACGTCACGCATTCGCCAGACAGAACTGGAACTCGAACGACTCCGGTCCATGCTGCAACCCGCCGCCCGCCTGGAAGATCTGGATCAGGTTCGCAGCCGGATTTCAGAAATCGATGCCGAACTGGTTCTGCTACAGAATCGCCATGATGCTTTGGAAAGATCCGAATCACAGCTCCGGAACGTTGTGGATCGCCTGAAGCAGTACCAGCGTCCCCACGTACTGGAAGTGGCCTCGGGCTTCGTGAATCGACTGACCGATGGAGACTGCTATCGTCTGACGGCGGCTGACAACGGTCACCAGATTCTGGCAGAAACGCGCCAGTCTCAAAGTCGCCAGACCATTTCTCAACTGAGCCGCGGGACTCGGGACCAGGTGGCTCTGGCCCTGCGTCTGGCTCTGATCGAATGCCGTGCAGAAGGTTCTGACCGATGCCCGCTGCTTCTGGATGACGTGTTTATCACTTCCGATGACGATCGTGCTGCGGCGGCGGCTGATCTGCTGATGGAAATTGCTGCCGACGGACAGCAGATCATCTTCTTCACCTGTCAGAGCGATGTTCTGGAGCTGTTCAAGCGTCGACACGCCGCTATCCGCTATCTGGAACCGCAGGAAGTGGTTGTCGCTCCAATCCCTGTGTCGATGCCCATGCCTGTCGCTACCCTGCCGCCTCGTCCTGTCGCTCCACCGCCGGCACCTCGACCTGTCAGCAAAGACGGGACAAACTGGCTGTTCTATCTGGAAGTCGATAACTCGGTGGAAGATCTTTCGGGGCTGACCGTCGCGGAAGTTGAGGCGTTTCGAGCGTCCGGAATTCAAAACATCAACGACCTGCTGACTTTGTCTGTTGATGAACTGGAAGAACGGTTCCGTCAGCGAGGCTACTCGATCGGGCGAGATCGAATTCGTGCATGGCGAGGTCAGGCAGAACTGGCACTGCTGGTTCCCATGCTTCGACGCAGTGACGCCGAACTGTTGTACGCGGCCGGGATTCAAAGCACTGTCGAACTGAGCCGCATGCGACCGGAAACTGTTTTTGATGTGGTGACGAGATTTCAGGAAAGCAGCAGCGGACATCGATACCGAAAAGACGGACGCACCATCGATCGTCAGCAGGCCATCAACTGGAGTCGCTGGGCCCAGCACGCTCGATCGCTCAGCGAAGCCCGAGCGACTCGCAGTCGGTTTTTCGTTCGGTCGTCCGACAGTATGCCCGTTTCATTCCTGTCAGCACAGGATCGAACGGGACGCAGCAGCGAATCCGGAACCGGCCCCGGATTTCGCAGGAGCCGAATGTCCCGGAGCGGTCCAACAACTCGCCTGCAGCGTCGCCCACGACTGTCCTCCGATTACGCTCGTCAGCGAGAAGATCGGCTGGAACGTCGTCGACGGCGTCTCTCACGACACTCCGCTTCCTATCGCACGGCCCAGGCGGTGGCAGAGAAATCAGAATCTGTCCGTGAGCTGAGATTCTTCCTCAGCCGATCGGACGATATCGAAGCCGCTCCTTCCATCGGCCCGCGGACTGCTCAACACTTGTCGCG
>JAGQPY010000045.1 GCA_020426485.1 Planctomycetaceae bacterium | reverse complement strand
TGATCGATCTGGCGGATGACCTTATTGGTCTTCTGAGCCGCTCGATTGAGAAAGAAGAAGACCAGTTCGATCAGATCTTCCCGACGTTCTCGAAGGGGCGGCAGAGTAATGCTGATCACATTCAGTCGATAGAACAGATCTTCGCGGAATGTTCCCTTCTGAATCATCTCTTCCAGATTGCGATTCGTCGCCGCAATCAGCCGCACATTGACATGCACAGTCTTGCCGGAACCGACCGGCTCAAAGCAGCGTTCCTGAAGAACACGCAGCAGCTTTACCTGAGTTTCCGGCGAAATATCACCGATCTCATCCAGAAACAGCGTGCCGCCGTCAGCCGCCTGAAATCGACCTTCCTTGTCGGAATTCGCCCCCGTAAACGCGCCGCGCACATGCCCAAAGAGTTCACTCTCCAGAAGCGAAGGCGCCAGTGCTGCACAGTTAACACTGATCATTGACTTGTTGGCTCGATCACTGTTGCGGTGGACAACACGAGCAATTAGCTCCTTGCCGGTGCCGCTTTCACCACGAATCAGCACGGTCGATGTTGTCGCGGCAGCCTTGCGGACCACTGCCAGCACGTTCAGGATCTCCCGACTGTTACCTCGCAGTTCACCGCGATCGAGTCCGGGAGTGTTTTCGCCGTTCTGCCGTTCGCCGGTATCCTGCTGCAGACTCATGAGTTCTGCTCGCAGAATGGCCAGCTGTCGCTGCTGCTCCGCGATGCGATCGACCTTCGCCTTCAGTTCCGAATTCAGTCGCGCCAGATTCTGGTTTGCTCGCGAACTGTGCAAAGCCAGCACGGTCATCTGTCCAATCGCCTGCAGAAAGGCAATGTCTTCCGCGCTGTAAGCAACGCCGTTGGTACGTCGCCCGACAGCTATGAATCCATCAATTCCCGCATCACCCCGCAACAGACACAGCAAGTCCGCAGACAGTTTTTCCATAAGTGACTGCAGCGATGACGACTCCTGCTTTCCGCTCGTGACAAGGGCCGGGCCTCGACGGATGACCAGTTCGTTCACGTCCGCCGTCGAAAGCATCTCCGCCGGAAGACTCGACGGCACGCTCATCAGGTCCTTGGCCCCGATCAGACGAAATGCCCCGGACGCTTCTTTCACAAACATGCAGGCCGTTCCCGCGTCCATCACATCACGACAGGTGGTCAGAGTGATTTCTGCAAGAGCCGAGGGGTCCGTCAGATAACCGGACGCCTGATTGAGTTGCTTCAGAGTCTTGTCCAGTTGGTACTTCTCGGAAAAGAACCGCTGATCCACGACATACTGCATCCGGTCACGAGCCCACAGCACAAACCCGATGGCCAGCACCAGGATCAGAAACAACGACAACTGCAGCGTGATCGGTGCATCCTGCGGCAAAGCGTAAACACGAGTCGCAACGGCACTGACCGCCAGCAGCACGGCACATCCCAGCGTCACAATACCGGAAACCACAAAGTACTGCCGACCGCGAAACAGCGTTTCATCCGCCAGAATCAGTCGATGGCGAAGCATGCCGTGCGCATACGCCGCCATAAACAGCGCGCTGGCAAAAAACATCGGCAGGCGAGCATTGCCAAGAGCGAACGCTGTCTTCTGAAAGAACGCCAGATACAGCGTGTAACAAATCGGGATCGCACTGATGACCGACGCCACCAGAATGTCGGTTGTCTGACGCCGCTCCACCGGGCTTTGAGTTCGAACAAGACTTGTTGCCAGCACCAGGACGGTCAGTCCAAAATACACGCCGCCCAGACCAATGGCGGAATAAACAAACAACCGCAGCGTGTACAGAAAACGCGAACAGATCTCCGACGCCTGAGCATCCAGCATGGAATTCAGCAGCCATGCCCCCGTGTAAGTCACTGCAATCAACACGGCGGCGATCACGGCCGGTGCGTAGATCAGAGCAACACCCAGCGTCCGTCGATTCTGCAGCAGAGCGCTTTCGCGAGGAAAGCTGCAAAAGAAATGCAGCGTCACCGCGGGCAACAGACAGGCCGACACAATAAACGGCAGATTCAGCAGAGGACTGCTGACCAGAATCCACCAATGAAATCCGCCAACAAACGCGCCCAGCGAGGCACAGCACATCAGGCAGAAGATTCGAGCCACTCG
This sequence comes from Planctomycetaceae bacterium, assembly GCA_020426485.1. Lineage (GTDB taxonomy): Bacteria > Planctomycetota > Planctomycetia > Planctomycetales > Planctomycetaceae > JAGQPY01. The sequence goes on along the minus strand of JAGQPY010000045.1, from coordinate 19,712 downwards.
GTCACCGGGACGCTGCCACCACGCCGTCAGCGCGACGGACAATATGACCAACTGACACAGAAACCAAAGAATGGTCAGGCCAAATTCGCTGAGCTTCACGGAACGAATCGCCACGTAAATCCGATGAGGCAGATCAGGAGCCGTCGAATCCGGCTGCCGAACCACCACCTCAATCATTCGCCTTCCTGCACCTTCCGTTTCCGTCGGCAGGATCTCAACAAGGGCCGGAATGTGCTGATCAGAAAAGTCCGACGGATCCGATCCCGGGGACAACTGCACAGGAACGGGTGTTGACCGCAGATCTGATAATGCGTCTACGAACAACAGGAAGTTATTAACGGGTTGCCGACCAATCTGAAGGATCTCCTGCCCCGTTTGCAATGGGACAGGAAGACAATCACTCTCAGCATTCACATACTGAGTGATGTGGAGGCCGGATTCTGGATTGTCCGGCAAAAGGCAGCGAATACCCAAATCAGGAAAGGTCGCCACATACCAAATGACCACCAGGCAATACGCCACCGCACTGACAGCGATTGATGCCAGCCAAATGCGTTGAGTTTTCGCTTGTTCCTGAAAAATTGCTCGCTGTCCGGTCCATGGGCGCCTCGGCGCCGAAGAATGAGTGTCCAACCTTGGACATAACACTACGGCCTGGGCGCCGAGAATTCAACCAACGGCGCCGAAATTGGATTCCAACAAGCCTCCTATTTTTCACAGAACTCCCTGACAACCAGTTAATACACCCATTTGGCAGCCGGGCGAAATTCAGAGTTCCGGCACGGGTATTGCATTTCGAAAAGACATCCCAGCCAGCCCTTTGGTCGGCAAACTGTGTTGAATGAGAATCTCCGTCAGGTCGTCACCCAGCCTCCTTCCGGATCCCCCAAATTCTTCTCATTCATTTCCCCCCGGTTTGCTCCAAGGGCTGTTTTTATGCGCTGAGCATTTCGGAAAGCCCACCACAGCATTCCACATCGCATTCCCGGCAGCGTCCAGGAGCACTCTGTTGTGAGTGGGCGACCCCGGAGAATCTGTGAACACTGCTTCCAGAAAAGCTCCGGGGGCATTGGTCGCCAGTCATCTCGAATCCAGCGCGGTTCACCCTCTCCGCTAAAACCTTGGTCTCGGAATCAGATCGCTTTCTGGATGAAGCTCGCTGGCCAGCCACACCGTGACTGGAGAGTTCAGTCCGACATCTGCTCACATTTCCGAGCAATCTCAGACTGTGCGGCGACGAATCCGCAGCTCAGCAGTACAATTCGAAAGATTCGACTTCCGATATTGGCGAACTTTTTTCGGGTTGAGTCAACGTTTCAGAGTGACCAACGGGAGCAAACCCGCGGGGCAGAGTTGCCGCCCCAAACTGGGCACAACGCCAGTAGGAAAAGGGCGTGCCTGAACGCCGGGAAAAGTTCTGAGCTGGAAAGACGCTGACGCTCGAAACAGTTTGTGCTGTGGTGGCAATTTTTGTTGAGGCAGCGAAAATGATTTGTTTAACCCGATGCCGCAGGCGAGGCCCGTCCCGGATGCGATCAACCTCGCCTGCGGTATCGGGTTAAACGTCCCTTGACCGCCTTGGGCGCTGCCCTTGTCGGGCTTTTGTGTCTCAGATCGTGATGACAACATCGGCGCGCGATCAGTTTTCTGAGTCGGGAAGGATTGATCCGTGAGCCTGAATGTCCGTGGTCGAATGCTGGTCCTGCTGGCGGGGTTTCTGGGCTGGATGTTTGCCGGCTGGGAAATGTCACTGCTGCCGCTGGCCGCGCGAGCCGTCACGATTGGCATGCTGCAGGAAGATCCGACGCAGGTCGAATGGGTCACTCGGGCTCGCCAGACGTCTGAACGTTCCGCTGCTGCTGCTTCGGAAGAGGCTCTGGCGGAGATGGCTCGACTGGACGGCATTGTCGGGGAATGGTTTGCTCGATACATCGCCGCCTTTCTGTTTGGTGCCGCTTTGGGTGGCTGGGTGTTTGGCTGGTACGCCGACCGGTTTGGGCGCGTTCGAGCGATCGGCATCAGCGTTTTGTGGTACGCCGGATTCACGGGACTCAGCTACTTTGCGAATTCCCCCCTGCAGATGTGCGTTCTGCGCTTCGTGGCCTGTATGGGAATCGGCGGCATGTGGCCGGCGGGAGTGGCTTTGGTTTCGGAAGCGTGGCCGGACGTTTCGCGACCGATGCTGGCGGGACTGATCGGAACATCGGCCAACGTCGGCATTGCGTTACTCAGCATTGTGGTCAGTCAGATCGGCAGGGTCTGGCCGGAATATCAGCTGACACCGGATTCATGGCGCTGGCTGATGCTGCTGGGGGCTGTTCCTGTTTTTCTGGGAGCGTGGGTGCTGATGTTTGTGCCGGAATCGCCTCGCTGGCTGGCCGGTCAAAACAACAATGCGGCCTCCGCCACGCCGTTGGCCGAAGTCCTTCGACCGCCGCTGCTGCGGTTTACTTTGCTGGGAATTGCATTGGGAACCGTTCCGCTGCTGGGAGCATGGGGCTGCCAGAAGTGGCTGCTGCCGTGGGCCGGACAAGTGGGTTCTCAACTGGGTGTGGAGTCGCTGAAGTCCGACACCAATACGGCCTGGGCGGTCGGCGCAGCCATTGGCAGTCTGGTTGGTGGCTGGGTCGCAACACTTTTGGGACGGCGTACCACTTACTTCATCATCAGTCTGGGTAGTCTCGGTCTGGCCCAGTACATCTTCGGTACCTTGACACCGGCCGACAGCTGGACCTTTCTGATGCCCGTCTTTCTGCTGGGACTGGTGGCCACGGTCTTCTTCGGCTGGCTGCCGTTGTTCCTGCCGGAGATGTTCCCCACGCGTGTGCGAGCCACCGGCAGTGGAGTTTCGTTCAATTCCGGTCGCATCATTTCCGGAATTCTGGTGCTGACGATTTCCGGTTTCGTGACAGCTCTGGATAACAATTACGCTCGCATCGGATCCATCACCAGCTGGATTTATGTCGCCGGCATGATTCTGATTCTGCTGGTGCCCAGGTCGACCGGATCACTGGAAGACCTGGACGCCGCCGAAGCAGCTCCCGCCGAATCCAACTGAGAGCCCCTTCCCATGTCCACGGATTCCAACACCATCGGACTGTTCGGAACGGGTCTGCTGGGCCGCGCACTGGCTCATCGATTTCTGGCGGCGGGGTTTACCGTTCTGGGATATGATCCATCGCCGGCAGCTCTTCAGCAGTTCGATCGGCTGGGAGGAACTCCCGTCGAACCTTCGACTGCTGCAGAGGCGGACTTTGTTGTGTTGTGTCTGCCCGATTCAAACTGTGTCGAAAGTCTGCTTGCGGACATCTCGAGCCGACTTCGCTCGAACGCCATCGTCATTGACACAACAACCGGCGATCCCGGCGTCTCTCGCCAACTGGCTGAGAACCTTCGACGTCGCAGCATTCGGTTCGTTGATGCATCGGTCCTGGGCTCCAGTGAGGTCACGGCGGAAGGGAATGCGGTGCTGCTGGCCGGCGGCACCGAGGAGGCCATCGCGGAATGTCGAGCGGTGCTGCTGGCTGTCAGTGAACAGTTGTTCCATACCGGCGAGGCTGGTTCCGGACAGCAGATGAAGCTGGTGGCCAATTTGGTACTGGGGCTGAATCGTGCCGCACTTGCGGAAGGCCTGCACTTTGCCGCATCGTTCGGAATGAATCTGCACACGGTGCTGGATGTTCTGAAATCCGGAGCCGCCTATTCGCGAGCGATGGACGCCAAAGGACTGCGAATGGTGGAACAATCCTTCGAACCTCAGGCACGACTCAGCCAGCACCTGAAAGACGTTCGCCTGATGCTGTCTCATGCGCAACAGACAAACACGTGCCTTCCGCTGACCCAGCTGCACGAACGACTGCTGCAGCAGGCGGAATCAGCCGGCTACGGTTCATCCGACAACAGCGCCGTGATCAAAGCCTGGCAGATCACTGACCGTGAGAAGACTGACGATGAAAAATCGTGGAATCCTGCTGAGTCAGACGAACGATCCACGCCGAATCATGTTCCCCGCGGTTGAGTCAACGGCGAAGCCCAAGGCGATAAAGAGTCTGGAGACAGTAAAAGCCCAACGTTTAACCCGTGGCCGAAAGGCCAGGTTGGAATGGTGCGCTACGACCTGGCCTTTCGGCCACGGGTTAAACGAAGATGAATCTTTCGAGGAGTGGGCAACGTGCTTGTGAGGCGATCTGAAAAAGGGGCTGCCGCCTGATCAACGGAGCCTAAAAGTCTGACGTTGAAAGCGGAGTTCCGTCGTTGCGATTCGCCAGCTTTTGCAGCACGTCTTTGGTAATCAGTCGAGAAATCTGTCGCACAGCCCCGTCGGCAAACAGGAAGTTGCAGGTTGCCAGGTGGGCACTGTCGAAGCCGCGGGAAGTCCTGGAAAAATCAATCGGTGTGGGAGCCGTAAATCGGTTTCGTTGTTCAGACAGCTCGGGCATTCCAAACGTCCCGGTATTCCGCAGAGTGCTGTTGTCGCCGGTCAGAAAACCGGATTCAACAAGGATGTTCTTTTCGCCTACCAGAATCGTTACGGAATCGCCGTCGGGGATCTCATACAGCGACTCGGAACTGTTCAGGTACAGAAGGCCATTGTTTTCCACATCAATGGGAACCGATCTGCTGTCGTGACACCCGGCATAGTCCGAATGTGAAATTCCCGTTCCACGTCCCGGGGCGGCGGAGCTTGGGCAGCGAAGCCCCGGCAGCATCATCGGGGTGCCCGGCGACGGAGCGGAAAATTGCCCTCCTGTTCCCATGCCTTCCTCTGAATCCTCGTCGGAATTCGGTAATCGAGACCGCGCCAGCATTTCGTCAAACAGTTCTCGCTCCTCCTGCGAAAGAAAACTGCGGCGAGGCTCCACAAAGTCAATCCGACGGTACAAATTCTCCTGGCCAAGGTGCGGCAGAATCTGAGCAATCCAGCTCATTCGATATCCGAAATCCGTGATGACTGGTTCGACATCTGAGGCCACATCGGTATCTGCCTCCGGTTGATCATAGGAGTCCATGTCCGCCGTGAAGTCATCGGGAGAACCTTCCGGAACCGGCCCGAACCCGTTGACGCACCCCGAGGGCAGCATGCCATGCTGATGCTGATAGTTGTGCAATGCCAACCCAATCTGACGCATGTTGTTGTTGCACTGAGTCAACCGAGCCTGCTCCCGAGCCTGTTGAATGGCTGGCAGCAACAGCGATATCAGAATCGCAATGATCGAAATCACCAGCAACAGCTCCAGCAACGTGAAGCCGCGACCTCTGCGGCCGGCGTGACCGGGGTCACACAAGCCGCCAGGGACTCGTTGGCGCTTGCATCGCGCATCACACAGATCGTCGCTCATTTGTCCAACACCACCAAAATTATCTTTTCGATCATCGAATCACACCGCCCCTCAACAAGGGCTGACGGCGACCGCGAACGTCATGGGCTCCCCTTCACAGTGTTACTCGGAAAGAAGCACGTGAGTTTTCAGCGGGCGTTTCCGGCAACAGACCGTCTGAGTCCGCTGGCCCGACAGCCACGATACCAAATTGGCTCTACCGTATCCCTGGCCCGCGCTGTTGCTCCAAACCCCGCGATGGTGCCTCAGTTTTGCGGGAAACCGGCACAACCCTGGAATTGAGGAACGATGTCAGGCTCAAACGAGTCTGTCAAAACCACCCAGTCAGGAGATTTTTGCAGGATCACACGGTTTTGCAGGAATATTGACGACAATGGATGTTCTCAACGACAGTAGTTTAGGAAGTTTGAAGAGGACTTGTGCGGACGTATCGGCCACAACGGAAATTTCGTTTGCAGCAGTGAATCGTTTTCAAAGTCCCGGGTTGCAGCATCCGATCGACTGAAGGACGGGCTGCACGGAAGCGCCCGCGGTGTGTATTGTCGAACATCACGTTCGGGTCACCAATGGAGAACACGGATGTTTGCCATTCGTCATCGATTCCTGTCGGCGTTTCTGGCAGCGATGGTAACTTGCGGGCCGCAATCGCTTTACGCTCAACAGAATACCACCTCCGCCGATGAAAATGCGGCGGAAACCGTCACCCTGCCGCCGGTGCTGAAGAATGTCGAACTGACGCCGGATCGGGTTCTGAAACTTCAGGCCATCAATTCTGAAGGGCACGGCATCCCGGGAGTGGCCATCGTCGTAACGGTACGCGACGTGACACAGACGTTGACCACCGATGAACACGGCCATGCTCAGGTTCGACTTGCAAATGGCGGCGTGCTGCAGTTTCAAATCGGTTTGAATCAATACGCCTGCAGAACGTGGCTTCACGGAACAGCACCGCCTCATGCGATTCCTTCAATCGGCCTGGTGGACGATTCGGCACCCGTCATGCGTGGCAACTCTCGACGCAATGACTGTTGTCCACCTCAACAGCGGTCACGTAAGCTGGAACGCTCCTATGGCCTCGGAATTCTGGCTTTGGGCGGTGCAGCAGCTTATATGGCGTTGAGTCGCGACAACGCCAGCGACTGAATTCGGCAGTGGTCAGCCAGCTTCTGCGAAACCGAGTTGGCTGTTGTGGCAGGCTGTGAAAGCCACCAACGGAAACCTCTCGCAGCGTTCCGGTCCCTCCAGACGACTGTGCTTCACGCCCAGTGCCAAAGCAGCGTTGTGATGGTCAGGCGATGATTTCGTTGACGACTCGACCGTAGACATCAGTCAGTCGAAAATCGCGCCCGGCGTGACGATAGGTCAGCTTTTCGTGGTTGAGTCCCAGCAGATGCAGCATGGTGGCATGAACGTCATGCACGTGGACCTTGTCCACTGCGGCTTTGAAGCCGAAGTCATCGGTTTCGCCGTAAGTCATGCCACCTTTGATGCCGCCTCCTGCCATCCACATCGTGAAACCGTGATGATTGTGGTCGCGACCATTGCCGTTTTCTGAAGTGGGTGTTCGACCGAATTCGCCTCCCCAGACCACCAGCGTATCTTCCAACAGGCCGCGCTGCTTCAAATCCTGCAGTAATGCGGCAATCGGCTGATCGATCTGCTGACACAGTTTCGGCACGGCTTCGTTGTGACCGGAATGAGTATCCCAGGGTTGTCCGTTGCCGTAATACACCTGAACAAATCGCACGCCCCGTTCTGCCAGCCGGCGAGCCAACAGACAGCCGTTGGCGAAATGCCCTGAACCATAACTGTCTCGGATCTCCTTCGATTCCTGATGGATATCGAAAGCGTCGCTGGCCTGAAACTGCATACGAAAAGCGGTTTCCATCGACGACATGCGAGCAGTCAATGCGGATTCATCCGGACGACTTTCCTGATGAAGTCCATTCAGCTGCTGCAGAAGATCCAGCTGTCGACGCTGCTGATCCATGGAAAGATTAGCGTTGCGCAGGTTGGGGACCATGCGATCAGGTTCGATGGTCGAATGGTTGATGTACGTGCCCTGATAGGCCGACGGCAGAAACGCACTGTTCCACAGCACCGAAAACCGAACGGGTCGTCCGGGACACAGCACAACATAGCCCGGCAGGTTCTGATTTTCGGTTCCCAGCCCATACAAAAACCACGCTCCCATGCTGGGCCGTGTCGTCAGAATGGTCCCGTTGTTCATCTGCAGCAGAGCCGGACCGTGATTGGGATTGTCCGCATGAACGGATCGCAGAACGCAGATGTCGTCGATGTGCTGACTCAGTTGAGGCAGAAGTTCACTGACCTGCACACCGGATTGCCCGTGCGATCGAAACCGAAACGGCGATGGCAGAAGTCCACCGGTGGGACGTTCGGTCAGCAGGTCAGCACCGGCGGGTTTCTGTCCGGCATATTTGATCAGCGCCGGCTTTGGGTCAAACAGATCCGCCTGAAAGGGGCCACCGTTCATGAACAGATGAATGACACGTTTGGCTCGGGCAGGAAAATGTGTCGTTCCGAAGTTGGACGACGTAACAGCCGAATCAGCTCCCAGAACGCTGGCGGCACCCAGCATTCCGAGTCCGCCGCCCAGCCGTTGCAGGAGTTCTCGGCGATTCGAATACATGGAATTCAGAAGCGGACTCATGTTGTGCCCTCCTTTCAATACAGCAGGATCATTGTTGACGCTGTTTCATGGCGAAACAATCAGCTTCCGGTCCGGCACAGCCGGACCTACGGAGTCTCCTGACTCAGACGCCCAACGGAAGCGGCTCGGCGAGTGGACCAGTCAACGTCAAGCCACCCGCCAACGCCATCAGGTCAAGGGCGAAGCCCTTGTCAGGGATTGAGTGTTGTCAGGGCGTGTTCAATGACTCGGGACACGTATTCGGACGACTTGCGGTTTTTCTTCAGCTGACTTGAGAGTCGTTCGATGGCTGGTCGAGCTGCGGAGGCAGCTGATCCCATTTCATCCAGTTCAATCAACGCAGCATGACGCACAAAATCGTTGTCGATGTCGAGTGCGGCCGTCAGAACAGCGATGGCATCGTCCTTTTTTCCGATGACGTTCAGGCCTCGAGCCGCCGCGATCCGAACGGCCGCTTCCGAATCACGACCGGCCTTTTCAATGGCCGCCTGTATCTCGGAATCATGGGACGACAGATTGGCGAGACCGGTGACCGCCCACCAGCGAATAGCCGAATCGCTGTCGGAAATACCCTTCAGTAGTTGTGCCTGATCGCTGGCCGACGGACGTCGCGAAAGCTTGGCGATTTCCAGCAATTTGCGTGTTCGCTGCTCACCGCCTTCAGCGTGAAGAATGTCCCAGCGACTGCCGGATTTTTGTTCTTCCTGATCCAGCAGAATCTCGGGAAGCAAGTGTGCGTCGCGGATGTCCGTTTGCCAACGGTCACATGCGGAACTCATTCGCTGCAGCACATCGGCAAAGGCGGGATCATTTGCCAGGTTGTGAAGTTCAAGCGGATCCTTCTTCACGTCGTAGAGTTCTTCGATTGGGCGAGGCACTGCGAAGAACTGTGCCGACTCTTTTGCCAGCTGCCCTTCCGCCAACAGCCGACGCATTTCCTTTCGGACGACACTGTTTTCGGAATAGTTGATGTGCTGCAGTGCCGGACGCCACGTCAAAAAATTGCGAACGTAGCGGTACTGCTGGTCACGAACAGACCGCACCATGTCAAAACGTTCATCCACTCGATCCCGCGCGCCGTAGATGTACTGGCGAGGTTTCGGAACATTCGCCCCCAGAAACGGCTGCCCCTGCATGTTGTCGGGAACAGTCAGGCCCGCCAGATTCAGCATGGTCGGCCCCAGATCAATCAGACTGATGAGCTGGTCGTTGACACTTCCCGGCTGCCCCTGTCCATCGACGCGAAATTTTTCCGGGATCCGGACCATCAACGGTACGTGAGTCCCCGTTTCATAAACCCATCGTTTGGCTCGCGGAAATCCGTTGCCATGATCTGACCAGAAGATCACGATCGTATCATCGGCAAGCCCCGCAGCCTCCAGCTCCTTCAGATAGCCGGCAAACGTTTCATCCATCACCATGATGATGTCCAGCAGGCGAGCATACGCCGCACGAACTTCCGGGGTGTCCGGATACAGCGGTGCGACCTTCATATCGTCCGGCCGATGTAGTTTCTCCGGCGGTACGTTCTTGACGACGTTCTTCCAGTTCTGAGGCCAGATGCGGCTTTCATGCGTCATCGTCAGATTAAACACGGCAAAAAACGGCTGATTCGGATCTGGTCGATTCTTCCAGTGAGCCTTCCCGGACGACTCATTCCAGACGTCTTCCTCCGTCCAGTGGAAGTTGTAGTCCGTCTTGGAGTTGTTGGTGCAGTAGTAACCGGACTCCTTCAGATAGTGAGGAAAGCACTGAATATGCGGTGGAAGCGTGGCTTTCGAACGCATGTGATTGGCTCCCAGACCATCCGGCCACATGGCTGTAATGATGCCCGTTCGACTGGGCGCGCAAACGCCATGACATGTGAACGCACTGGTGTACCGAACGCTTTGATCCGCGAAGGCGTCAAGGTTGGGAGTCGTGGCATTTGTGTCACCGTAGCATCCCAGGTGAGCACTGATATCTTCGACACTCACCCACAAAATGTTGGGGCGGTCAGCGGCGGACACCGAATTCCAACTCAGGCACACAATCACCAGCGCGTAAGAAAAGGCAGCAACCCGTTTCAGCATCTATTTACCCTCATCAAAGGAGGCCAGACGGTCAGATCAGCTTCTATAGTACACCCCGATATGATGGCGACCCGGAGGATCAACCGCAACCGGATAGTCATGATCGAACCGACCGGAAAGCGTCTTCCCGTGGCTCCACGGTGTGGAACGTTCGCTTTCCGGGAGGCCAGCGAGTGTCGATAGAAAGATGTCGCGACGGAGGCTTTGAATTCTCAGGTGAGGCTGCGAACTTCCGCAACCAGTCGACTGGCTTCTTCAGCTCGATCAGTAATCGCGTCCCAGTTTTTGGCCTGAATCAGGTCTTTGGGAGCCAGCCAGGAACCGCCCACCGCGAAGACCCCGGGATTCGACAGCCACGCCTTCAGATTTGTCGCACTGATGCCGCCCAGTGGAATAAACTGAACTCCCAGATGTGAGTAAGGTGCACGCAAACTGTCCAGCATTTTCAGTCCACCGGATGGTTCGGCCGGAAAGAACTTCAGTTCGCGGCAGCCCAGTTCAATGGCGACTTCGATCTCTGACGGAGTCATCACGCCCGGAGCAAACGGCAATCCTAACTCCTGAGCCCGATCCACCACGCCCGGATTCAGGCCCGGGGAAACGGCAAACTGAGCACCGGCCGCCACAATTTCATCAACCTGTTCCGCTCGCAGGACCGTCCCGATTCCCGCCAGCATCTCCGGGACCTGTTGCCGGATCTGCCTCAAAGCTTCGATGGCAGCGTCGGTACGAAGCGTCAGTTCCATGCATTTGACTCCACCCTTCAACAGTGCCCGGGCGACAGGCACCGCATCGTCGGCTCGTTCCAGAATCAACACAGCGACGACTCCGCTGGACTGAATGGACGACAGCATTGAAGAAGGAAACTGTGATTCCATGGATGTACTTTCCCACAAGGACATGACTCTTGCCACACAGGCATCGACCGCCGACCAGTCTGGCAGATTAGCTTCCGTCGAGCACTCCCGCCAGTCGCTTCACAGATCACCGGTTTCCGCCAAGCCACACGACACAAGAGTCAGCAGAAGGACACAGCTTCGCCCACGGAATTGATGAACAACGTCAGTCATCATGGAACAAAACACGGCTTGAAAAACCGGGAACCGTGTTCTGTGAGGCTGCGACACGCTGCAAACTCCATGGGGGCAAAACAAAAACGCCGTGCATAAAAGCACGGCGTTTTCGTCCGGTTTGTTCATTTGCTGAGCAGAAACTACGCCTCTTCTGCAGCATTGAAATTAAAGCACATGCGGATCAGGTGAGCCACATTGTCGGCACGCATCTTGTCGTTGATGCGAGCACGATGAGCTTCCACGGTCTTGGTGCTGACAGCAAGTTCGTCAGCGATTTCACGACTGGAAAGTCCGTCAACCACAAGGTCCAGTACTTCACGTTCACGAGTCGTCAGACGGCTCAGGCTGTCTTCGGTTTCGTCGAGTTCGTCATCCAGATCCATCGGGATTTCATAAAAGTAATGGTACGCCCGAGAGACCGCTGCCAGCAGGTCTTCGATCTTGACCGGCTTGCACAGAAAGTCGTAAGCACCGTCCTTCATGGCTCGCACAGCCATCGGAACGTCGGCATGACCGGAAATCATGATGATCGGAAGGTCAAAGTTCTCCTTGATCAGCTTATCCTGAATCTCCGGCCCCGACAGACCGGGAAGGCGGATGTCGAGAATCAACACACCCGGCCGAGGCTCGCGATAATCGCGATAGAACTCCATGCCGGTCATGTAGTCTTCGACCTTCACCTTTTCTTTTTCGAGACCATCTCGCATCGACTGTCGGAGTGATTGATCATCCTCCACCAGAAAGACCGTGAAGTCCTTCCGCTTTTTAGGATTATCAAACTCCGTCGGTGTTGGTGCCGCCTTTTTGCGACGACGCGCGATCCTTCCACGCTTCTGGATCATTCTTCTTCCCCTGTCTAATCATCAAAAGGATACGAATCAGAAGGCCCCGATTTTTTGAACTCACCTTATAAACGGGCACCCGGGTTTCCAGAAGATGCAAAAGTGGTTCATCGACTACCCGAAGCACTCGAATGGTGTATTGGAACGGCCCGGGATTCCACCACATGGAAAGTGCCTGACACCAGCGTCGCCAGTGCCTGTTTGTGAGTGTAGTGCTACCCCAACGCCCAATCAAACCCGGGTGGATTCTTCCCACGGCACGGAACAACGCAGACAAATGGCCATGGCCGGGAATCCATCCACCTAAGAACATGTGTTTAATATCACGAAAGGCACTGAGTCGGCGATCGTGATGCGTTTCAAACACAGGCGTGGCCCTTCCTTCGGCAATAAATTCTGCTGAAAAGACCACGATGTCTGCGTTTCACTCCTGTTTTTTACGAAACTTGCGGAACGCCGCCAACTCAACAGCATCACAATTTTGAATGCAAATATTTGTTATGCCAATTGGGAAGTGTGGAGGGTTTGTACGGCACTCAGGTCAGGCAGAACCGGCCACGAATTCGGAAGCCTGCTGTCGAGGGTGCTTGTCGGAGGCGGTCGCTCGGCCGGGAAGAGTCGTCAAAACCACGGCCATCAGGTCACGATCCGGGTCAGCCCAGGCAATCGTTCCGGTCGAACCAGTATGCCCGAAGGTCCGCCCGGAACACCCTCTGCAGTTACCCGCCATGCCAACATCAAATCCCAGTCCGCGCGGGTGGAATCCTTCCGGGTTGTGATTTCGAGTCATCAGAGCGGCGGTTGCCGGCCGCACAACCTTTCCTTCGGGATGCAGCATCTCCGCCAAAAATCGTCCCACATCAGCGGCAGAGGCGTGAAGGCCGCCCCAGGGAGCGCCCAGATTTCTCCAGAACGGACTATTCCAGTCCCAGTTCTTTGATTCTTCAGAACCGCCGCCTGATTCAACGGCACCGAATTCAACCTGACAGGGCATCACTTGTTGCTCCGTCAGGCCTCCCATTCCCAGCGCGGAGTTCGTCATCTTCAGTGGTCGCAGGACTTGTTCATGTACGTACCGTCGGATGTCCATTCCGCTCAGGCGCTGAGCAATCTCGGCCGCCAGCAGGATGCCCATACTGGAATACTGATACTTCGTACCCGGCGGAAAGCTCAACGGCGCCTTCAGAGCGCCGGCAATAAAATCTGAAAGTCCGGCATGCCTGGCGCGCAGGTCTGCGTTATCGGCCAGTTGATCCGGAAGTCCTGAAATATGTGTCAACAGGTGGCGGATTGTCACCGCACTTCGCCCGCCTCCGTTGAATTCCGGCAGATACCTGTGAACGGCATCATCCAGCTGAAACCTGTTCTGATCGAACAGCGTCATCAGAGCGGCGATGGTGACAGGCTTGGAGATCGAACCCAGCAGAAACGAAGCTTCCGGCACTGACGCCTTCCCGAAGCCTCGATCAAAGACAGCGTTCCCCGACCGAACGTGAATCGCAGCCGCCGTCACCGATCCGGACTCACAGGCCTGCCTCAGGACATTCGCCGCCTGGTCGAAACGCTCCTCATTCACATCAGCCACCACCCTGTGCAGGAAACTTCCCGCCAGCGACGCCGCTCCGATCAATGTAAACGCTCGACGTGTGACCGGAAGCTGACTGTGTTCAGGAATGGGGCGTTTTGGCATATTCTTTCTCCCCTGACACGCTCCGGGCGGAGCATTCGTGTGTTGTTTGTCGGTTTCTGACTGATATTGAACCCGATGCCGACCGGAGTCACAGCACCGGGGCGTTTCGAACGTTCCTCGCCGCTCCGTTCGCGAAACCATTCATCGCACAATGGCTCAACAGCAACGCCCTGATCAGACAATCCCGGCCAACGTTCCCGTGCTGTCCTGAAAATGATCAACTTCCACGCCCGTCTTCTGTGCCAGCGTCAGCAGCAGATTGGACAACGGCGGATGCTGGTCCTTGTCAAAGGCGAGGTGTTGTCCCTGCTGAATTCCCAGATCGTGACCACCCGCCACCAAAAGCGGAAGGTTCTTGGGCGAATGTTCGCCACCGACACCACTGTTCATACCGGAACCATAGACAACAATTGTGTTGTCCAGCATGCGACCGTCGCCGTCCTGAGTCGACTTCAGGAAGTGCAGAAACCGTCCCAGCCGTTCCAGATGAAAGCGATCGATGACGCCCAGTTTTTTCAGCATGTCGGCATCACCGCCATGGTGCGAAAGTTCGTGATGGTTTTCGCCGCCGCCACCGTAACCACCGGCTTCGCGAGACCATTCGTAGGTGATGACGCGAGTCGTATCGGTCAGGAACGCCAGGTACGAAAGCTCCAGCATCACGTCGATCCACATGGGGCGATCGTGCGCATTGTGAGGCTGACTGCCCAGCTGAAGGTCTTTGTCCGAAACATCCGGCTTGGGAACATCCACCCAGGACTCCAGTCGCTGCACGCGTTCCTCCGTCTGTCGCACGGAGCTGAAGTACTCATCCAGTTTCTGCTGATCACGGCGACCCAGTCGACGATTCAGGGCCTGAGCATCCGCGAGCACTCCATCCAGAATCGACTTCTTTTCGGCATAGCGTTTCAGAGTCGCTTCGCGGTCTTTCGCCGTGTCCGGAACAAACAATCGCTCAAACAATCGTTTCGGCGAATCTTCTGCCGGCAACGGTGTCCCGCTGCGATCAAACGACAACGTATGGCTGTGACCGGCGGAACCCGTTCCCGAAGAATCCGACAGCTGCAGCGATGCGAATCGAGTTTCACGACCGTGACGTTCCGCAATCAACTGGTCAATGGAAATCGTGTTTGAATAATCACTGCCGGGAACCGCCGTGAGATCTGCAGCGGTCAGCCATGTATCCGCACCGCTGTGTCCACCTCTCGACGCCGGATGCCCCAGCCCGGTCAGCACGCTGAAGTCATCTCGATGATCCTTCAAGACTTCCAGAGTCGGCGACAACGTGTAATCGCGGCCACTGTTTTCGGGCATCCATTCCAGAATGTTCACGCCGTTGGGGACGTAGCAGCAAATGATCCGCGGGTGAGCCCCGAAGGTCTTTTCCCACGGTTGAAACTTCGATGGAGCCGCCCAGGTGCGAGGCGTCATGGCGTCCAGCAGCGGCAGGCCAAGCATGACTCCGGCAGAACGCAGCACGTACCGTCGTGAAAGAGGCTGACGATGAATCAGGGGCATCATTCTGAAGGCCTTCCGACTGAAACCGAGTTTACGATGGTTCAGCATACATACACGGCGACTCCCACGCCAGGGATCTTCAACCGATGTGACTCGCGCGGACATCGAATGCGGATCGTGGTCTTCCCATGGCCGCGGTGTTGACCATCGCCACAGAGTTGAGCATGGCCACAGTGTTGACAATCCATTAGCATCCCGGCCATACAAATGTCCCTGCTGGTCCTCTGACGGAATCTTATGGAAGCCATCGCTGCACTCCTGGCACTCACACTGATGGAAATCGTGCTGGGAATCGACAACATCATCTTTATCACGATCCTGACCGACCGTCTCCCGGAAGCTCAGCAACCGACGGCTCGACGAGTCGGCCTGGCTCTGGCCATGATTTCGCGCATCGTCCTGCTGTCGCTGATTTCGTATGTCATCCAGCTGGTCGCGCCGTGGTTTCGGCTGACATCACTGGGAATTCCGGAAGAATTTCTGCGGGGCGTCGCGGGGGAAACGTGGAACGTGGTCAATGAAATTTCCGGACGCGACTTGATTCTGCTGTTCGGCGGACTGTTTTTGATTCGGCACAGCGTGAAGGAAATTCATGAACAGTTCGAAGAAGGCGGCCACGACCAGTCCGAGATCGTGAAGGGCAATACCTTTGCGGGCATCATGTTCAACATCATGATGATGGACGTGATCTTTTCGCTGGACTCGGTGATCACAGCCGTCGGTATGACCGAAAACCTTTCCGTGATGATCACTGCTGTGGTTCTGTCCGTCATTGTCATGATGGTGTTTGCCGGAAGGATCAGCCGCTTTGTCAAACGACACCCCACCATCAAGATGCTGGCGCTCAGCTTTCTGATTCTGATCGGTGTCATGCTGGTGGCCGAGGCCGCCGGAACTCATGTCAACAAAGGGTACATCTACTTCGCCATGGCATTTTCGCTGGCAGTCGAAGGTCTGAACATTCGGCTGCGTCACAAGACGCCGCACGTCATCGCCGCAGCCACGTCGGCCCCGGACGTGGATCTGGACGAATAGTCACATGTCTCAGATGCCAACCATCACCGTCACGGAACTTGTTTCCGCATTAAAGGAAGTTGTCGAAACAACTTTGCCTCCCGTGTGCGTGGAAGCAGAAATTTCCAACTGCAAACGTTCGGCGGCCGGTCACTATTATCTCACGCTGAAAGATGCGACGTCCGAGATCTCTGCCGTCATCTGGAAAGGAACCGCCGCCTCGCTGCGTTTTCAGCCGAAAGATGGTCTGCAGGTGCTGGCTGTCGGTTCGCTGCAGGTTTACGTGGCTCGCGGAACCTGTCAGTTCATCATCAATCGTCTGCAGCCCAAAGGCGTGGGCGAACTGGAACTGGCTTTTCGACAACTGAAGCAGAAACTTCAGGCGGAAGGCCTGTTCGATGCCGACCGCAAACGGCCCTTGCCGCGATTTCCGCGGCGCATTGCTCTGGTCACCAGTCCGACATCGGCGGCCGTGCGAGACATGATTCAGGTCATGATGCGTCGCTGGCCGGCGTTGAATGTGGTCATCGTGCCGGTTCCCGTGCAGGGTGAAGGAGCGGCTGAACGTATTGCCGCCGCACTGAAGATTGTTCACCGCATTCCCGGAGTTGATGTTGTCATCACGGGGCGTGGTGGTGGAAGTCTGGAAGACTTGTGGGCCTTCAACGAAGAAGTCGTCGCGCGAGCCATCGCGGACTGTCCGATTCCGGTGGTCAGTGCGGTGGGACACGAAGTGGATGTTTCCATCGCCGATCTGGTGGCGGATCGGCGAGCACTCACGCCCAGCGAAGCCGGAGAACTGGTGGTCCCTTCGGCTCAGGAAATCCGACATGCCCTGCGTCAGCGACTGACACGCATGCAGCGAGCCGTCCAGCACCGCATTGACCGATTGCGGCTCAGGCTGGAGCGTCTGGAAGCTCACAGTGTTCTCCGTCGCCCGATGTCCATCGTCGACAATCGTCGCCAGCATTGTGACGAATTAGCCGAACGAGCCGAACGAGCCATTCGACGGCGCGTGGAACAACTGCAGCAGAAACTGGCCACCGTGGCCGCCAGTCTGGAAGCTCTCAGTCCCCTGCAGGTTCTCACGCGCGGCTATTCCATCACCATGACCGAAGACGGAACGCCGCTGACAGAATCGAGCCGCGTGATCGTCGGCCAGAATCTGGTCACTCGACTGGCAAACGGTACAATCCGCTCCAACGTGACGTCTCTGGAATCAGTGACGTCTTCGGAGTGAATCGTTCGAGTGCTGAACGAGTCCACATTCCCAGGTTTTTCCTATTGGGACGTCAGGATTTTGGCCGATTTCGACGGGCACTGCTGATACACGTTCCCTTTCCAAAGTTGTCTCCGGCCATATTCGGCCACCTGTTCGTAGAATTTCGCTTCATATGAACGATCACATCGCTGACCTGACTGCAGACTCTCTGTTTGACCTGAATGAAACGTCACGGACGATCGCCGAACAACTGAAAGTCAATTCGGCTCAGGTACTGAATGCCGTGCAGCTGCTGGACGACGGCAACACAATTCCGTTTATTGCTCGCTATCGCAAAGAAGCCACTCGAGGTCTCGACGAAACCGCTCTGCGGCAGATTGAAGACGCCGTGGCGAAGGCTCGTGAACTCGCGGCACGCAAGGCGACAGTGCTGAAAACGATCCGTGAACAGGGCAAGCTTTCGGACGAGTTGCGAAAGCAGATTTTGTCGTGTGATGACCGCAACGTGCTGGAAGATCTGTATCTGCCATACAAGCCAAAGCGACGCACACGAGCTGCCGCTGCACGCGAAAAGGGATTGCAGCCTCTGGCCGATCTGCTGCTGGCTCAGGGAAAACTCAATCAGTCCGTCGAACAGATTCTGTCTTCGTTTGTGAATCCCGATCTGGACGTCGCCGATGCCGAAGCCGCTCTGGCAGGAGCCTGCGATATCGTCGCGGAAACATGGGCCGAACAGCCGGAAGTGCGACGCTTCGTTCAGGAAAAAGCCGAACAGGGCAGAATTGTTTCTTCCGTGAAGCGAGGCAAAAAAGAAGAAGGCGAACGTTTCGAAACCTACTTCGATCACTCCGAGCGACTGGATCGCATGCCGTCTCACCGCTTTCTGGCCATGAAACGCGGCGAAGCGGAAGGCATCCTGAAAATCGGTGTCGAAGTGGATTCGGAATACGTCCTGCCTCGCCTGGAAAGCCGCCTGATTCAGAATCCGTCGTTTCCGCTGGCCGACGTCCTGCGCCGAACCGTACACGACTGCTTCGACCGACTGCTGATGCCGGCCGCGGAATCCGGCGTGATGCAAAAGCTGAAGGAGAAGGCCGACGAAGAAGCCATTCGAGTCTTCGCCGCCAACATTCGCGAACTGCTGATGGCACCGCCCGCCGGACCACAGGTGACTCTGGGTGTCGATCCCGGTTTTCGGACCGGATGCAAACTGGCGGTGGTGGACAGCACCGGAAGATACGTCAGTTCCGCCACCATATTTCCCACCGCCCCACGCAACGATGTGGACGGTGCCGCCAAGACAGTGACGGAACTGATTCGCCGTCACGGGATCACTCTGATTGCCATCGGCAACGGCACCGCGTCTCGCGAAACCGAGGCCTTTATCGGCAAGGTTCTGCGAGACCACGACCTGCAGGTCACCAAAGTCATGGTCAGCGAAGCCGGAGCCTCCGTTTATTCCGCCAGCGAACTGGCCGTGTCCGAATACCCGGATCTGGATGTCACTGTCCGCGGAGCCATCAGTATCGCTCACCGACTGCAGGACCCGTTGTCAGAACTGGTGAAAATCGACGCGCGAGCCATCGGAGTGGGACAGTATCAGCACGATGTCAATCAGACTCTGCTGCGCAAAGCTCTGGATCGCGAAGTCGAATCCTGCGTGAATTCCGTGGGAGTCGACGTCAACACAGCCAGTCCGTCACTGTTATCTTACGTCGCGGGCATCGGTCCCACTCTCGCACAGCGAATTGTTCAGTTCCGGGACGAAAACGGAGCCTTCCCCAGCCGAAAGCAGCTGCTGAAGGTTCCCAAACTGGGAGCCAAAGCCTTCGAGCAATGCGCAGGGTTTCTGCGAATCCGTAACGGTTCCGAACCGCTGGACAATTCCGCCGTGCATCCGGAATCGTATGCCGTCGTTCAACGCATGGCCAAACAGCTGAACGTGAAGACGGCATCACTGGTCGGCAACGCCGGCCTGATTTCGCAACTGGATGCTCAAGCGTTTTGTGATGCGTCGACCGGTGAATTCACCGTGCGAGACATCCTGAACGAACTTCGTTCACCGGGCCGCGATCCTCGTTCCGAATTCAAAACTGTGACCTTTGCCGAAAACGTCCACGAAATCAGTGACCTGTCTCCCGGCATGAAACTGGAAGGCGTCATCACCAACGTCACGCACTTTGGAGCCTTCGTGGATATCGGCGTGCATCAGGACGGCCTGATCCATATCTCCCAGCTGGCCAACCACTTTGTCCAGGACCCGTCCCA
>JAGQPY010000459.1 GCA_020426485.1 Planctomycetaceae bacterium | reverse complement strand
CAGATGTCCATCGGCGTCTCGAACCTTGCCGACTTCCCGCAGACCTGCGTACGACTTCACGGAATCCACCACGGCACCGCCGGCATTGAGCAGTGCCACGTCGAGATCGTAAAGGAACGGGTTGTCAGGCGACCACAGTTTTGCGCTTGGTACAGTAACGCTGACACCATCCGCTGAACCTTTGGCCGTGG
Organism: Planctomycetaceae bacterium; assembly: GCA_020426485.1. Classification (GTDB taxonomy): domain Bacteria; phylum Planctomycetota; class Planctomycetia; order Planctomycetales; family Planctomycetaceae; genus JAGQPY01. The sequence goes on along the minus strand of JAGQPY010000459.1, from coordinate 4,406 downwards.
CCACAACACGGCTGCCATCACGAACGGTCACCTGAAGAGCTTCACCCTCAGCGGCATCGCCATTCAGGATTGCTTTCACCGTGATGGAGGACTTTCCGATATCGGTGGAAATCTTCAGGTCGTCGATGTGCCGAACGGAACGTTGTTCCAGCCAGACCGTCTGCCAGATCCCGGAAACTCGCGTGTACCAGATTCCGTTGGGATCCGTTCGCTGCTTGCCTCGCAGCTGAGTTCCCCCGGTGGCATCGGTGACTCGAACGATCAACGTGTTCTTCCCGGGTTTGGCCGCCTTCGACAGGTCCACCGAAAACGGAACGTTGCCGCCAACGTGACCGCCGACCTGCTGACCATTCAGCCACACTGAACACTCGTAGTCGACCGCTTCGAAATTCAGCCACGTTTGTTGTCCGGAAACCGGCTGAAGATCCAGTTCACGGTGATACCACAGAGCCTGATCCGGGTGCAGAAGTTTCTGAACACCGGACAGCTTTGATTCCAGACAGAACGGAACCAGAATATCACCGTCCCATTGGGCAGGTGTTTCCGTCACAGCGATGTCAGTGACTGCATAGTCCCACAGGCCGTTCAGGTTGGTCCACTGGTCTCGCATCAGCGCGGGGCGAGGATATTCGCGCCAGGCATTTTCCGGAGTGACTTTTTCGCCCCACTGAGTCATCAGTTCTGTTTTGAACGGATGTTCCGGGCGAGGTGGTTCCGGAAGCTGAGGAACGTGATCGGCATCAATGATGTGAACATCCACAAACTGACCTCCACCGGTTTGATGACAGTGGACGGCCAGCAGGTTGGAACCTTCCTTCAGTGTGGCCGCGGCTTTCTGGTCCAGCGGAACGACTTTGTATTCCGTGATGTAGCCCGTCAGAGAGACGACTTCTGTTCCGTTGATGAAGACCTGCAGGTTTTCATCGTGATGCAGCAGCAAAGCAGGCTTCGCCGGAACCTTCTTCAGTTCCACCGTGCGACGCAGCCAGATATCGGGAGTCGTCCATTCCGTTCCCACTCGAGAACCCGGTGTGGAACGTTCGCCGAACCCACCGAAGCCTTCCCGCCAACGTTCGTCGTTGAAATCCGCCTGCACCCAGCGCGGTCCGGGCTTACGAAGAACGTACTTCCAGGGACCGTCAGAAACGTCCTGACTCCAGCCCAGCGGAGCTGCGGCGAACAAAACAAGATTCATCAGCAGGAATCGATACACGAGCAAAACTCCGAAATCTTGATGCGAAAGCGACCTGTGTTGAAGCAGCGAAAACGCCCGCTGACTCTCAACCACGACTGACGGTGGGACATTATTTACTGAAGCTAATAAATGTGACTGTAGCGAAGATGTCGACCATTTTCATCCGACCGGCAGGCACTCGTGGCGGGTTTTGAAACTCCGACCAGCCAAATGAGATTTGCCCGGAATAATGCCGGGCCAATCCAATCGGGGGACTGTCGGGGCCTTATCCGTTCAATGAATCAGTCGAATTCTGTCCGTGTCCGGAATTCGAAGGGGAAGAACGTGGCCGGCAAACGTGAGTTTACCGGGGCGCGAGGGCAGGTGCACAATGAAGGGCTTCCCCACCAGCAGGTGATGCGGAACACAGGGACTGTTCCAGTTGCGGCTGTCGGCAGAAACCGGGCTGTTGTCTCCCTGGACAAAATAACAATCCTGCTGCACCGTCAACGGTTCGCGGATGGCGTTTCGAGCCAGTCCCGGAGTGTAGTAGACGTCGCGATACAGTCGCAGTGTTTCAACCGTGACGTCGCCGCCCCGAATTCCAATTGCAAAGCGGTTCTGTCGTTCGACCAGAGTCGCCGTCATGTCGGCCAGCTGTGCATCCGACAACTGGTTCGAATCCCAGACTGTACCTTTCGCCCCTCCATCTTCCAGCCCGACCGGAATGTCCACTTCCGGAAAAATCGGTCGTCCATTCACAGCCACCAGGATTCGTGCATCGAAGTTTGAGACTTCAATCTTCAATTCATGTTTCGACAGATCCAGATCTTCCTCCGTCAGCTCCGCACGACGGACGGCTTGATCCGTGTCATCCGCAAACAGCTGCACCGTCCTGTCGCCGGGGCAAATTTCCAGTCGCCATGTTCGAGACTGCAGCGGGACGTCAACGGAGACGACATCCGGCGCGGTGTTCCATGACAGACTCGTTTCCACCATCAGGTCACGAACGGGGTATTCGCTGGAAGTGACTGACGGATTGTATCCGTAACGATCCATGACAGGACTCAGGTGCGACAAAGCGGCCAGTCGAAAGACCGCATTTCGAAATTCATCACCTTCCGCCCAAGACATCAGATCCTGCTGCATCTGATAGGGCATCACACCTTTCAGACGGAGCACTTCCTGTTCGCGGTCATATTGAAGTCGGGTGATCCAGGAAATCGGACGTTCCTGCATGGCGGCCAGACACTTTTCCCAGTCTGCTCGCGCGGCAGCCCACGGAACGGCAACTTCGGAGACATGTGTTCCGCCCGTTGCACGCCAGTAACGCAGCGAAATGGACGCGGCCTGCTGAACGTCTGTGCCGAATGGTTCACCAACCGTCTGGTGAGTGAGTCTGCCATTCCGAAGGCTCCAGTTTCCATCCAGTCGCCACGGCATCTGCCAGTCATCATCCTTCTTGAGGCAGGCAAGATCAAATACCGGAATACGGATATCGCACTGCGTCAGATAATCTTTGCGAGCAATGCTGCCTTCCACAAACAGGTCGCCGTCCACGACCTGAATGGTTTCCCCCGGCAGTCCGACAATTCGTTTGACATAGGCTTCGCCGGGACTGGCCGGATTCAGAAATACGGCCGTCTCCCAGCGACGCGGACGCCGAAGATCAAACACACCTTTGTGAACCAGCAACTGGTCTCCATGATTCAGAGGAACACCGGCCACGTTGATGTGCCCCTGACCGCAGTTCGGGCACTGAGCATAATCGTGTGCCGTGCTGTGCTGTTTCAGTGCGGGGTCGTCAACGGATTCATCGAAGTTGACACCAAAAGCAAAGGTATACGAACACGACGGGCAGGTCACCTGTTTGTGAAATCCCAGCAGGCCCGGAGCCATGGAGCCTGTGGAGATCAGATAGCCTTCCAGCAGAAACGCACGCAGCACAATGACGGCCATCACAAACGAAATCGCCAGTTCCGTCAGGTGCCGCAGCCAGTTGGGTTCTGCCGTCACGCGATGTGTGCGATGTCTGCGAGACCCTGTCAGCTGATGTCCCGTGCGACCGGAACGACGCGTGGAAATGGATGACGTCCACGCGACACGCAGTCTTGTGCCATTCGCTGCCCACGGCCACAGTCCCGCCAATCGCTCGGAAGCAGTGGCGAAGCTGCTGGCGTATTCCGGGATGGTTTTCGTTGGCGGGGCGAGTTTCATGAAGTGCGGCGACTGACTTTGTCACTCGCGCAGAACAGTGCCGGAAAGCAGCACCGTGACAGGCGACGCCATGACGAGATGCTGTGACGTGGCCATTGTCGCGTGAGTGTCAACGAAAAAGATCCGGAGCCGTCACGGCGACTCCGGATCTCCATGGTATCACGTTCACGTCGATCGGCAGAGACTATTCCTTGGACGGTTCGTCTCCAGACCCGACACCGACAACTTCCGCTTCCTTTTCCTTGGCAGCGTCTTCCACGAATTCACCGTCGAAGATCAGCTGTTTCTGGTCGCCCACCTCTTTGACATTCACGCGGATGACGTTCTTGCCTTCAAAGGAACCTCGCAGCAGTTCTTCAGACAGAGGATCTTCAATGAATCGCTCGACGCTGCGTCGCAGTGGTCGAGCACCATAGTCGAGTCCGTCGTCGGCTTCGCCGCGGTCGATAATGAACCCGCGAGCTTCGTCAGAAAGAACCATTTTCAGGCCTTTTTCCTGCAGACGTTCGTAGACCTTGTTCAGTTCGATGTCCACGATCTCCATCAGCTCATTGCGAGTCAGCTTACGGAAGACAACCACTTCGTCCAGTCGGCCGAGAAACTCCGGTTTGAACTGTTTCTGCAGTTCATGCATCAGATGCGTCTTCATTTCATCGTACGACCGGGAATCATCGGCTTCGCGAAGCGTGTGAAGTCCCATGCTGCCTCCGTGAGCCATTTTGTTGGCACCGGCATTAGTGGTCATGATCAGGATCACGTTCTTGAAGTCGACCGTTCGACCGAAGCTGTCGGTCAGATGGCCTTCTTCCATGATCTGCAGCAGCATGTTGAACACGTCCGGATGTGCTTTTTCAATTTCGTCCAGAAGCACAACCGCGTATGGTCGACGACGGATTTTCTCCGTCAACTGACCGCCTTCTTCGTAGCCAACATAGCCCGGAGGAGCACCCACCAGTCGGCTGACGTTGTGCTTCTCCATGTATTCAGACATGTCCAGCTGAATCAGGCTGTCTTC
>JAGQPY010000458.1 GCA_020426485.1 Planctomycetaceae bacterium | reverse complement strand
CACGGCTTGAACCATTCCATCCCGGCCGTCAGCGATCCCAGCCGAGCGTTGCTGCCGTCACTGACGACCAGCAATTCGTTGTAGTCGAGCAACGAAGGAATCTCGGCTTTGTAAGTTTGTAACTGCTGATAAGCGTCGTCGATCGTAGCGTTTTCATCGCCAGGATTCTTCAACTCGATTACGGCTAGCGGGAGGCCGTTGACGAACACGACGATGTCGGGAATTCGTTTGTGATTCCCTTCTCGAACGAGAAACTGATTGACCGCGAGGAAGTCGTTATTACCCGGGTTATCGAAGTCGATCAACCGGACTCGGTCGCCTTTGATGGAACCATCTTGTCGCCGATATTCGACTTCCACTCCATCACGCAGCCAGTTGTGAAACTGCCGGTTGCGAGCAATCAGCGTCGGGCCATCCAGCCGAGTCAGCTTGCGGAATGCTTCGTCGAGCCCATCGCCCGGCACATCCGGATTCAGTCGCGCGATCGCATCCCGCAGCCGCCCAGTCAGCAGCATATCCCCAAAAGAATTCCGCTCCGCCGCCTTCCCTTCCGGAGCGATATCCGGACCGTGAGCCGTGCTGAAGCCCTGGTCAGCAAACCAATCCAGGGCAGCGAGTTCGAGAGTGGATTCGTTCAAGGGCATTCAGCTTTGCCTCAGAATCAACTGGGGAACGCTGGCGTCAGTCTGCCAGAAGACTGGCAGCGTGATTTGCATCCGCCTGCAGTTTCTCCATCGGAACGGCTTCGGCATCAACGTCCGAATCACTGAAGACATCTTTTGCTTCGCTGGTGAACTCATCCTCCACGGTATCGACAGGAGAGGCATACACCACAGAAAGTTCAACATCTTTCGGCACACCGATCTCGCGAAGTCCGGCGCGAATTGCTCCTCCGTTCCGCCGGAGATCCCGCATCGTCCAGGCCCATGCTTTCACTTCGTTCAAGACACTTTCCGTGTTTTTCACCTGAAACGACCAGCACTGCGTCAAACGTTTGGCCACTCCGTTGTGAACGGCCACATCGATCGATGTCGAACTGTGGGACGTGTTCAGTTTGGCTTTTGTCTTGTAGTGGTCCTGCGTGAGCTGGTTCTGCTGCAACGATCGTAGATACTGAGTTCGGATCATATGCTTCGTCAACGATTCGCGTTTCTGCCTCTCCTGTTCAAAGATGAACAGGTTCCACAACTTCTCCAACGCCATCGCAGCGTCTTCTGCCACCACCGATTGCGGTGTCGAATACTGGATCACATTGCGGGACTCTACCGCCATTACGTGAAGCCATTCCTCACTGATATCGCTGGCGTGCTCGTCGTCGCCATTGGGAAAACGCAACCGCAGGCGTTCGAGCTCTGCGGTGACTGTTGGCAAAATATCTGAGTCCGCCAGATTTGCCGCTCGATTCTTGCGGCCAACAATATCGATCGCCCACTCGTCAGTTGCATCACTGCCAACAATGACGCCCAGGTTGACAAACTCACCTCGCACGGGTGAGGGGACAAATCGAATCACTGAATATTTATATTTCGGCATTTGTCTATTCCTGCTTAACCCGCGAGTGTTGCGGCAAGCTGTCGACGACGAGTTGCGACAGGAAGACGCCGACAATCCAGAAACCACCCAACCGCCTCGAGTTCCTGGTCGCTCACCTGCCAACTTGTAGGAATCCTGCAGAGTACCTCAACCAGATGTTCTGGCTGCATGTTTTCCAGCACTCCGGCCACTCGCTCTAGCTCATTATAGTCCAGTCCTTCGGGAGAAGTGTCCAGCGGATGGACCGCATTTACCTCTGCCTGCAACATTGTGGTCGACCAATCCGGTCCTCCCGGCAGAAAATGCCCGTGGTCGTGAGACCAGGTCATCATGTCGGCTGCCGTATCGTACAGCCACTGCCGGTCGTCGCCCCAGCACCAGTCAAAAAACGCAAAATACGCAGCGTGGCGCTTGCGGTTATCATCGAGGTTCCGGTTTTCCGGCCCCCAAGTCTTGTTAAAGAAACCCTTGTCCAAATGCAGCGAAGCGTGGGCAATCCCGGTTCGAAGGACTGTCCCATTCATAAGCATGTCCCCATCAAAATCCGATGGAATCAGCATCAGTGAGCACGGTCGAACCGGAGCACCAATCAACTGACCGCAGCCCGCAATGATCTGCTCAGTGACCGGGACTCGGGAAGATTGCAGGTTTTCGATCTGCTTGACCCAGTACGTTTCGCCATTGTCAGCGCTGGCGTGAAAGGGGCGACTTCCGCCTCGATCCATACTTTCGGCACTGATGATGGCATCCATGCTGATCTCGAACCAATCTTTCCGACACCCAGCCAGCCGCCCGTGCCATTCATCCATGCTGCTCATTTTTCGGCTCCGTCAGAGCACAATGACCGAATCAAATCTTCCGCCATGTCTTCATCCAAGACCGGGTCGAAGCGTGCGACCGCGGCGTCGATGCCCAGATCTCGCAGAACTGTCTTCGGCACTTCCATGACTTTGGGAATCACCAGCTTGACCTTCACCTGATACGGAAACTTCCCACCCCACAGTTTCGGCACAAGGTTCTTACCACCGTCGGTCGTCGCCTGCCAAAGTCCCAGCAGGCCGCCGATTTCGTAGTGATGCAACAGGCAATAGTCTCCGACCCTGACCTGCAACGGCCAGGGCTGGTTGGAACCAAACACGTTTTTGTCAACACAGTCCAGGTAGGTGGAACTACTGCATTGAAAGATGAGAGTTTGTGATGTCATAAAATCCAGCTTTGGTCGCGCAAGATCATTGCGAAAATGGCTCCGCACGTTGTCGCGTAAAATCTGCCAAGGTCGGTGACCTAACAAATTCCACGTTGTTGTCCCGCAAATAGCCAAGTGCCGTCTCGGTCAGGTAGCCATTAAACCGTTGTCGAATCGCTCCGTTCGCAAGCGCTCGCTGATAAATCAAGAGCCAATATTGGTCGAGTTCGTACGGCTGAGTCCGATCCAGAGAGTTGAGAAACGTGTCGACTTTGTCAATTGATTGGTCTGTCGCAACGATCATGCACATCGCAAGGCAGTCCTTGCTGTCCACAACCGCTTGGCAAAGTCGCCTACCGAGTGGTGCATTTGCCAGGAAAGCAACGTAGATGGCCCAACACGTCCCATCAGAACTTCGAAACTCGAGATGTTCCTCAATGATGGGCTTGATAACGCTGGCCAAGCCCGGAATTTGAAAACGTTCCAGGATGTTCGCAACAACTGGCAGCACATTCGGATGAAGCTTGGCGACGCCCAAGAGATACCGCACGAACACCGCTGCATTTTTCCGCGTGATTCTGTCTTCAATCATTCTTCCGACGTATTTTATTACGCTCGCATCAGGATTCTTGTTTTGAATGGCAACCGCATAGTCCAGCAGATTTGCGACGCGATTCGGCGCAAAGTTGTCGAAGGCTGACACGGCCATATTCAGTTCATTGACCCACAAGCTCCGGTGCGGCAACGGCAGCGTATCAATTGTGACTTTCTTCGCATTGAGTCTAAGCAGAAAACGATCGAGGTATAGCTCTACGTCACGTATGAACCGTTCTGCATCGTCTCGCGAGTCCGTGAAACATATGTAGTCGTCGATGAATCGTGAAAATCTGTAGCCTCTTTCCAGCAACTTCTCATCCACACGCGCCAACACGATTTCATTAATGATATTCGAGGTCGCCGGACCAATTGGTGCACCTTGAGTCTCCGCCCGCTTTAGAAATCGCTGACCGGCATCAATCTGATTGAACCACAGATTCGGAGCACGATGAGTCTTAGCATACTCGTGCCCCACTAAGGCCCAGGGAATCGAATGCGAATACAGGGATGGAAAACAATTCGCAACGTCCACGGACACCCGGTATTTTTGTCCTGAAACGAGGTCCAGATGCCGAGCAAGATCAGCCGGAAAGCTGTCCTTTTCCATCACAACGACACGGTCCGGCTCGTTGTGATCATACCCAGCCATCACAACCACGCGATGTCCATGCTGTTCTGGATTGATTCGACTGTTTTCATTCGCACAAATGTAATTCAGGTTACTCCAGTTGTCCCGGAACCGCTGGCAAAGTTCCGCGTAGGGAAAAGGGTGCGGGATGTCGAGTTTCCGAACGACGTTTTTTGAACGTGTTGCTCGGTAGCTAACCAAATCGAATCCCATGCTTCGATTTCGCGTCATTGGAGCTGTCACGAGTCCGTCGGCAATAGTTGGCGTAAGCTGCTCAGTCGAAAACACGGGCGGCACCTCATCTCTTCGGTGCTTCACCATTGGGAAATAGTTGAACCTTAAAAGCGCTTCGTATGTGTACTGAGCATCGGGAATCATGCGAGGGGCTCCTGCGTGGTGGTGAGGGCGGCGGGGACGGGCAACTCGCCCGACAGCAGTCTGGGCAGCAGCGTGTCGCGGAGGGCGGCGAGTGTCTCGGATTCCGCCTCGTTTCGACGACTCGATGCGAATAGCGGTTTAACTGCTTCTTCGAATCGTTCGACCATTTCGATTGGCGGGATAATTACGGGGAGCCCGTGGACGTGGTTTCGATTGAGGGTCGGGACCGCGGAGCCTGCGTTGAATGCGTCCAGCCCCATTGTTCGCAAGAAGTGAAATGCATGGATCGGACGAGAGCCTCGGTACTCT
>JAGQPY010000457.1 GCA_020426485.1 Planctomycetaceae bacterium | reverse complement strand
TCCTACTCATCAAATCATGGCTGACACTGCACCTAGACAGGACGGACCTCGCCTGCGTCATCAGGTGAAACGAAGAGAAACTCACCACGGCATTCGTCGGAACCCAGAATCGACAACCTGCCCCTGCCACAAGCATCGCCGTCCGGCCGTGGCGGCCACTGCGGTGGACTCTGCTTGTCGACCGCCCCAACAGTGCCGACTTTGGTGTCGGAACCACCAGCGATCTCTGCGGCAGAATCCGCTGATGCGCAATAACCGTAAAGATCAACATGATCGGACGCCGAATTCCATTCCAAGGGGCCGCGCGCACTCTGGCATTTGCGATTGGACAGTCCATTCAAAGTGCGCATTCCGCGAGCCATCCGCAGCGCGAGCGGGTTGTCGATTCGGATTCCCCCAAAGGGGTCAGGCCCCTTTACGACGTGACAGCGAAGCAGGGACAGCGGATCTACGTATTGTCAGAACTGAGAGATCAAACCGATGGGTACCCAAGGATCAGGTGGAAAGACCGCTCAGTCAGCGTCAGGGCTTTCCAGACGCCGAAAGATCGCCATCGTGATGGGCATCACTCTGCTGGGATACGGACTGGTGGACGCAGACCCTCTGTCCATATTGACCGGGTCCGGCGTTCAGTCGACGGGGGAAATGGACGAGCTGGAAGCGATGTTCAGGGACTTTCAGGAAACTTCGGATTCCACGGATTCACCGGAAACCGGCGGCTCAGATTCCAATGCAGGCTCGGTGGCAGCGATACAACCGAATGAAACATCTGAGCCCGCATACGGCGGACTGTACATACCAGAAAAAGCAAGCGCAGAAGCACCGCGCATATTGGAACCTCGAAGGTCAATTTCAGCAACACAGGCGGACACAGCAGCGACCAGTCGAGACACTCGAACGGCCTCCGGAATTCTGCAGGAGTCTTCACTCCAGCGGCGATCACGCATTTTCTCAACGGAATCGCAGTCATCAGCACCGGAGCAGACTCTGACCATCCCCGGATCGGTGGTCAGCTCAGCACCGGATCAGGATCTCAGGAAGCCTCGACCCGCGCCGGCCCGCCCCGGAAACAAGGTTCGTCCGGTCTCCATTCGCCTGACCGGAAATATCCACCCACTGCCGTAAAGTGATAAACGAACTCGTTCGGAAAGAAACAGGAATGCCAAACGGCAAAGTGCAGACATCGGAACACAATATGAAGCCCACCACCTACGAACCGTATTGGAAGCTTTCGCGGAAGCCGTTTTCGTATCGGGCCGGCTGCAACGAGATGTTCGCATCCCGAACCCTCCAGTCTGCCTCCCTGCGACTGCGATACTGCTTTGACAACAATGCATCCGCGGCTCTGCTTCTGGGCGTTTCCGGAGTTGGCAAGACCAGTCTGCTTCAGCAGCTTCGCGATCGTGACGAACGTCTCAAGCCCTTCGCACACGTTATTTTCCCGACACTCAGTTACAACGAACTGGCTCGAGTTGTCGTGGCGGAACTTTCGGACGCCGATGGAAACTCCGTCGACACAATGGACGTGCTGATGCAGGCCGCTGTCCGCGCGATTGCAGCAGCTTCGGAACAAAACAGGCACTGCGTGGTTGCCTTCGATGAAGCTCACCTGCTCAGTACCGAGGCTCTGAATCAGGTCGTGCTGCCTCTGCTGAACCTTGGGGAAAGCGATCATCGAATTTCCATGACGGTCGTGCTCTGCGGTCAGCCGTCATTGGCATCGCACGTGGCCAGAAATGCTCAACTGCGAGAACGCATTGCCGTCACTGCAACACTGGAAGGATTCACGGAAGAGGAGACTCGACAGTACATCCACTCCCGCCTGCACTTCGCCGGAGCCACCGAACCAATCTTCACGGACGATGCCATCCGATCCGTATTCGAACTGAGTGGAGGCAACCCGAGACGCATCAACCGACTTTGCGACATGGCGCTGCTGGTCGGAAGTGCGGATCAGCTGGAATCAATCTCAGGCCCCGACATCGAAGCGCTGTCCTGCGAACTGCTCCCCGCTGCGGCCTGACAACACGGACATCACCAAAATCGAACCGGCGCGATTCAATTGGAATTCACAGCCAAAAGGGCGGGTGATCCTTTTGTCTGCTGATCCACGCAGGCCATAGCGAGCGGCTTAAGGCTTTGGTGCATTCCCGGGAGATATTGGGTTGCATGGGCGTGTTCGCGGCCGGAATTCCTGCTAAAAGTACGGCTGAACACGCAGTCCGCTGGATTTCGCGAATTGTTCCCGATGCAATCGTTCGCTCTTCCGGTTCGAGCGATTTCGTGAACCGACTTCGTGAACTCTGTATCAGCGGTGATTCCGCTGATGCTGACGACGTCCCAAGCGCGGCAGCGGTCTCAGCAAAGCTCAGAATTGATTTCACTGTGACCTGGCGGCGGCAGCAATGGCTTTTCATTACGAGAGTGTCAAAGACATCCTGGTTTGTCCCAAGTGCAAGGGGGACCTGGTCTACGACGAAAACATACTCGTCTGTGTCAACCCGGAACGGCGGTGGTGCTACCCGATCGTTGACGACATCCCTCGATTGCTGATTGACGAGGCGGAACAGTTGTCGTCTGAAGCCTGGGGAGCCATTATGAAACGGCACGGCCGCGATCCCGTGACCGGCCAGCGATCGACAGAATCGTTGGAGTAACCGACTGGCCTCGTCGTTCGCCAGCGCCGTCTCGTGGACCGAACGGATCAGATCATCGGCATCGCGCGAGAACTCGCTCAGAATCGCTGTCGTCCAACGCTGACGATTATTCTCTCAGGCAATGAACGACACAATCCCCGTCACTGTTACCTGTCGCCGGATTCAGTCCGCACGTGTCCGAGTCACCGCATGAGCTTTCCATTAAATATCGCGGACCGTCTGCGAACCTCCGCTGAAGCCGTGCCATCGCAACGCGCAGTGGTGTTTCCTGATGGACGCGATCATGCCGGGCGTGTTACGTACACGCAGCTCACGTTCCGACAGCTGGATGAAATGGCCGACGCGATCGCTCGCGGACTGGCTTCCATGGGAGTCCGCCCCGGTCATCGCCTGGCGATGTTTGTTCCCCCGTCGCTGGAATCGATTGCTCTGACGTTTGGCATTTTTCGGTCCGGCGCTGCGTGTACCCTGATTGATCCCGGGATGGGGCGTTCAAATGTTTTTCGCTGTCTGGAACAGTGTCCACCGGACGGATTTGTGGCAATCCCACTGGTGCAGACCATTCGGCGAATGAGGTTTTTTAAGTATCGTCGGGCACGCCTGAATGTTGTTGTTTCAAAGAAGTCGGCACCGTGGACAGGTGCGATTTCGATGGACGAACTTCTGCGACGCGGACGGGATTCGTCCATCGCGCTGCCGCAAACGCAGAACACAGATCCCGCGGCCATTATCTTTACAAGCGGCAGCACCGGACCGCCGAAAGGAGTCTGTTACGAACACGGCATGTTTGATGCTCAGGTGGATCTGATTCGTGATCGATTTGGAATCCGGCCGGGGGAAATTGATCTGCCCGGGTTTCCGCTGTTCGCGTTGTTCAATGTTGCCATGCAGGTCACGACGGTGATTCCGGATATGGACCCCACGCGACCGGCCAATGTCGATCCCGAAAAGATTCTGGAAGCCATTGAAAATCAGGGGGTGACACAGGCATTCGGTTCGCCCGCGTTGTGGAATCAAGTGGGACGATACTGCGAACAGCACAACATTCGGCTGCCCACACTGAAGCGAATTCTTTCCGCCGGGGCTCCCGTTCCGAATCACGTTCTTTCGCGAATGACGGCCACGTTGTCCGAAGATGCCGACCTGTTCACACCGTACGGAGCCACGGAATGTCTGCCGGTGGCGGCCATTGGTGGACGTCAGGTTCTTCGTGAGACCGCTGCGGAAACGGCACGCGGTGCCGGGACGTGCGTCGGATCAGTGTTCGACCGAATGAGCGTACGCATCATTCCGGTAACCTTTGAACCAATCGACAGGCTGCAGGACGTCACCATTCTGGATCGCGGACAAATCGGGGAGATCATCATTCAGGGGCCTGTTGCCACGCGCGAGTACTTTCAGCAGCCGGAAGCAACGGCTCTGGCCAAGATCCCGGACGGCGAGACGTTCTGGCACCGCATGGGAGATGTGGGATACCTGGACGATCAGAATCGATTGTGGTTCTGTGGCAGAAAGGCGCACATTGTGTTCACGAAATCCGGGCCACTGTATTCCGTTTGCTGTGAAGCCATTTTCAATCAGCATCCGGAAGTTTACCGGTGTGCGCTTGTCGGCCTCGGTGATCGAGTGACTCAACGGCAGACCCCGGCTCTTGTCGTCGAACCGGAACCCGGCTGCTTTCCCGCAGACTCGGAAGCGGAAGACCGGTTTCGATCTCAACTGCTGGAGATCGGGCGAGCCGACGTGCGAACGGCTGAGATCCGGCAAATCCATTTTCAAAAAACTCTGCCCGTGGACACTCGCCACAACGTCAAAATCAACCGCGAAGCACTGGCCGAACAACTGGCACGGACTCTGGAGAAGACGTCCGGCCCGCAGTAATCCTGTGCAGGCGATCCGAATCAATGGTTTGCCTTGTTGGAGGGCCACTGTCCGGACAGGGTCAACTCCGGAGCTTAGCTGGACAGCGCCAGGTTGTCGTTTGGAGTGCGGCGACTTGTCGCAGCTTTGGCT
>JAGQPY010000456.1 GCA_020426485.1 Planctomycetaceae bacterium | reverse complement strand
GGTCGGGCCGTCCGGATCGGGCAAGACAAGTCTCGGCCGTCGCATCTTCGGCGCGGACGCCGTCTGGTCCCCGGAATGGAATCCACGGCAGACCATTGTCGAACAGATTGCCCCGGACGGCGGCCTGAACGACGCCACCGGAGCCCTTTCGGCTGTCGGGCTTGGCAGCGTTCCGGCGTGGGTTCGGCCGCACCACGTGCTCAGTCAGGGCGAACAGTTTCGAGCGAATTTGGCTCGACTGGTGGCCGAACGCCCGCCGGAAGTTGTGGTGGATGAATTCACCAGCGTGGTGGATCGACAGATCGCAAAGATCGGTGCGGCGGCCTTCGCGAAAGCGTGGCGGCGTGGTAATGATGGCCAGCGGGCCGTGATGCTCAGCTGCCACCATGACACGATCGACTGGCTGCAGCCGGACTGGGTCCTGAACACCGGAACGGGCGAGTTCCACTGGAGGTGTCTTCGGCGAGTTCCCGAGATCACTTTCGAAGTCGTTCCCGCACGTCGAAACGTCTGGCCCGCCTTTGAACCGCATCACTATCTGAAATGCAATCCGATGCCGTTCAGCCGGGCGTTTCTGGCGATGGTCGACGGCGAGCCCGTGGCTCACGTGGCCTTTTCCACCGTAAGGAACGGTACAGGCGTCGAGTCGCGGGCGTGCCGGTTGGTTGTGCTTCCGGAATGGCAGGGGGCCGGGATTGCTCTGCGGTTCCTCGAGTACCTGTGCGAGGCCTGTCTTCGCGGCGACGAAAACGGCCCTTCGGCCGGGACTCCGCGAACGACTTTGTTTCATACGTCACACCCGCAGCTGGCGGCCGCCTTGCGGCGGCGGCCGGCGTGGGATCAGGTCAGCTGCCGGTTGTACGGCGAAAACAAGGCCCGGTCGGCCCGCTCGATGAAGTCCACGCAGGCCAGAATACCCGGCGCGGCGGGCACGATCCTCAACGTGGGGTACGGCGGACATTTTCGAGCCGTTCAGGGGTTTCGTTATGTTGGGGCGTAACGCAAGAATCCTTCCCGGTGCACCGGAGGCCTTCGAACAAGGCTGCCGCGACGTTCTGAAAGAGTCGTGGTGGTCTCTGGTCGATTCGCCGGCGTCGCTCACGCTTGCCCCGCTGCTGACGCGCAGAGTCCGGCTCAGCGACTTTCCCGGCGGCCTGCTGATCTTCCACCCGTCGGCTCTGCCTTACCGTCGCGGCCCGGACGCCATCCGGCACACGGTGACCGCGGGCGAGCGTGTCAGCGCGGCCACGTGGTTTCTGGCCGACGAAGGCCTCGACACGGGGCCGATCGTCGCGCAGGAAGTCGTCGTCCTGAAACCCGGTGAATCCGCCGGGCGAGCCTATCACACCCGGTTTATTCCGGCCGCCGTGGAAGCCCTCAGAACGGCCCTGTGGCGGCTTTCGATCAATCGGCGGCCCAAAGTCCAGGACGAGGCCCTTGCCACCTATGACGGGCGATTCAGAGCGGAGAAGAACGTTGTCTGATGAAGAAAAAGAAGCCCGCGAAAACAAACCCGTCGAAACGCTCGCGGACTTCATGCGCGAAGGCGGCGTCGATTTCGACAGGCTCGGCGAAATCGAAGAATTCGAAGACGGCTTCTTCGGTCACCTCAAACACCGCCTCACCGGCGCCCGGCAGGACGTCGCGGAAGAAGAGCGACAGCGCCGCGAGCTCGCCGAAGACTTCCTGCGCCTCAACGAAAACGCGCCGTTCAAGGTCGACGGACTCGAATCCATCCGGCTCGACGCGGAACAGCGGGAACTCGACGCGCTCTGCAAGTCCGTCAACTTCCGGGCGGAGCAAATCAACGAAGCCGTCGAAAACTATCGCCGAGCCATTGAAGACGTCATCGAGTGTTTCAAACGCAACGCGGCCCGAGCCGAATACCTCCGACGCATACGAGAAGCGAAAACAGCGGGCCAATAACCGCCAGCGAGCAACCGCCGGCGACGTTCGTGAAATCGGCACGATGCCGCCGCCGGAGAACCCGCAGCGGCGAGCAGCCGGGGAACGTGACTATGCCGCCTACCTGAAAGCGTACTGGCCGGAAGACACCAGACATCCATGGTCGGACGTGCACCTGAAACTGATCGGACTGATCGAGGTCGTGGTGCTGGTCGGAGCCCTGCTTGCAATCGGAATTCCACGCGGCTGGGGCAAGACGTTCCTCTGCGTGCGCGCTGTTCTGTGGGCTGTCTGCTATCGACACCACACCATGTGCATGCTGATCGCCGCCAGCAATGACGCGGCTCGGGAACTGATTCAGGACATTCGCGACGAACTCGAAAACAACGAACTGCTGCGAGCCGACTTTCCCGAAATCTGCCTGCCGATCGCTGCTCTCGAAGGGATCAACCAGCGAGGCCGCGGGCAGACTTCGGGAGGCCGACGCACACACGTAAAGGCCGGCGACTTCGAACTGCATCTCGGCGACATCGGCGACGTGCCCGGCTGTGTGATCTTCGCGGGCGGAATTCTGTCTTCCAAAATTCGCGGCCGTCGAAAGAAACGCGGGGACCGCATCGAACGCCCGACACTGGGCCTCGTGGATGACTTCCAGACGCGAACCTCGGCCGGTTCACCGCTGCAGATTCGCAAACGGCTGCGAGTCGTGCAGGATGACATTCCCGGCCTGCCCGGCAATGATCAGGCGTGGAGCTGTCTGCTGGCCTGCACCGTGATTGAGCCCGGCGATGCGGCCGACCAGCTGCTCGACCGTTCGCTGAACCCGGACTGGCGAGGCGTCCGGCAGTCGTTCCTGGAATCGCTTCCTAACGACGACGCCCTCGAACTCTGGGACCAGTGGAACGAAATCCGAGTCGCTGACCTGCAGGCCGACAGTGACGAAGCCGTGAGCGAACGCGCTCACCGGTTCTACCGCAAGCACCGCAAGGCGATGAACGCCGGAGCGGCCGTCGCGTGGAAGTACGCATACAAGCCGGAGCACTATGTCGACGCCCTCGAAAAGGCGATGCACTGGTACTACCGCTCGCGCGAAGGCTTCTGGAGCGAGCTGCAGAACCAGCCCGACAAATTCAAGCCACCCACGCGGCCCCAACTGCACGCTCACATTCTGCGAGTGCGGCAGCATCACCTGCAGCAGCACATTGCACCGGCGGACGCGGAACACATTGTTGCGGCCGCCGACGTTTCGCACGCCGTGCTGTGGTTCGAAGTGCGAGCCTTCGCTCTGGACAGCACGAGCTGGACGCTCGACTACGGAACATGGCCGCCGCAAAGGAACGCCTACTTCACGCAGGCCACGGCAAAAAACACCATTGACGCCTACTACTGCGATCTGCCGACGTGGGAAGTCCGCTGCTGTGCAGCAATTCGTGAACTGTTCGGCGACCTGTTCAATCGACACTACCAGCGCGAAGACGGTGCCGTGCTGCGGTGTTCGATCGGCGGCATTGATGCCAACGATGAAACAGACACCGTCAAGCTGGGCATTCGAAAGGCCGGTCTGACAGGTCGACTCTGGCCGATGCACGCCCGCTCTTTTCGGCCGCCGAAAACTCCGCTCAATGATTTGAAGAAACGCGAGGGCGACGTGATCGGGCCGGGCTGGCGGCGTCGGTCTCCGGAAACCGGCTCCATGCGGTACATCACCTTCGATGTCGACCACTGGAAAAGCCACCACCGTGACAGGCTCGTGATGTCGGCGGATTCCCCAGGTGCACTGACCTGGTACGCGGCCGGGGATCATCGCATGATCGCCGATCACCACGTCGCGGAATCTTCTGACATGATTCGAAACGAAAGCTCGCAGACCAGCGTCGAAGTCTGGACGCAGCAGCCGGGAGTCGACAACCACTTGTGGGACGTTGGCGTGATTGCCGACGTGCTGGGCAGCGTTTTGAACTGTCGGCTGCCTGATTCCATGCCGACAACGCCGGCCAACATTCGGAAGCGGTCAAAGAAGAAGAAACTCAGAATCTCCGTTTGATATTCACCCCGCGGCTCGGCGGCCGCACAACGCTCCCTGCGGTCAACAGAGAGGGCAACATGGCGAAGAGAGCAACAAGAGCAGCGGCAGCGGCCGAAAAGAAGGCCGTCAACGCAGTCGCGGAAAACGCAACCGCCAACAAAGGCGGCCGGCCAAAGGGTGCGAAGACTCAGGAGCGAGCGGTCGCGACGTCCACGATCACGCTGGCCGTGTGCCCCGTCTGCGGCTCGACGCGACACAAGAACCGTCGACTGCTGCGCGAAGGGGCCGCCAGCGGCGAATACCAGGGCCGAGCGTACCAGCACTATCGACACTACACCGCCGAATGCTCAGACTGCAGCAAGGCCCTGCTGGTGCGTCAGTTCCAGAGCACTGAAAAAACGCTATAAGTATTCTTCCCGTTTAGTAAGGCCAAAAGCTACTCTGGCCACAACTCAGCGAAAGGCACGTTTAGGGCGTTCGCGATCTTTTCAACAGTTCGCCTTTGTGGGCGGCACTCGCGATTTAATAGCATCGACACCGCAGGCTGTCCAACGCCGATCGCATTCGCGAGTTCTTGTTGTGTCATCCCCACTGTCGCCAATGCAGCTTTCACGCGCTCACCAAAGCGGGTCTCTTCGGCATCTAATTCGGCGATGACTGCCTTAACGTCAACATCCTTACTGGCTTCTTCCTCCAGCTCTGCTAAATCAGCGCCGAGAGCACCATTGTGCGACTGCGGAA
>JAGQPY010000455.1 GCA_020426485.1 Planctomycetaceae bacterium | reverse complement strand
AGTTTCGACAAAACCGCTGACGTTCTACTGCTGAATCAGAGACATCAGTTCCGCTCGGCTGGCGGGATCTGTGCGAAAGCTGCCGCGCATTGAACTTGTCACCGTTGCACTGCCGGGCTTGCGGATGCCTCGAATTGACATGCAGGAATGTTCGGCTTTCACGATGACTCCCACTGCAGTGCTCTGCAATCGCTGTTCGATCAGATCGGCGATGGTCTGAGTCATGCGTTCCTGCACCTGCGGTCGCCGCGAAACTTCTTCGACGACGCGAGCCAGCTTGCTGAGCCCCGTGACTCGACCGTTGGGAATGTAGGCCACGTGAGCGACGCCTCGAAACGGCAGCAGATGATGTTCACACATGCTGGTGAATTCGATGTCGCGAACCAGCACGATTTCGTCATAGTTTTCGGCGAACGTCACGTCCAGATGGCGACCGGGGTCCAGATGCAGTCCGGCAAACATTTCGGCATACATCTTTGCGACTCTTCGAGGCGTTTCCAGCAGGCCATCTCGATCCGGATCTTCACCGACGGCTCGCAGAATGGTTCTGACCGCGCCCTTGATCGCGCTGAGATCCACTTCCGAAGTGGAAACAGGGCTGACGTTTGTCTGTGAACCGACATACACGCACTGATCTTCGATTTCGGATTCGTCGATATCGGATTCCGGGAACGCGATGGACATGCCTGATCTTTCTGAGCGGGGCTGGAAAAAAAGGGCGGCCGCAATCTTTCGGCCGCCCGGTTACTGAGCTGATCTGCGGAAGTGACTATGGCAGGATGACGCTGTCGATGACGTGGATGACACCATTGCTGGTTTCAATATCCGTGCCCACAACTTTTGCGTTATCGACCATCACACCCGCGTCGCTGACCTTCACCGCGACAGACTTGCCATTCACGGTCTTCGCACTGGAGATCTTCACGACGTCGCTGGCCAGTACCCTGCCGGGCACGACATGGTAGGTGAGAATCGCGGTCAGCTGATCTTTGTTCTCAGGCTTCAGCAGATTGGCCACCGTGCCTTCGGGAAGCTTGGCGAACGCGTCATCGGTCGGAGCGAAGACCGTGAAGGGGCCTTCGCCTTTCAGAGTGTCCACCAGACCAGCCGCTTTCACAGCGGCAACCAGAGTCTTGAAGGAACCCGCGCTGACGGCGGTGTCGACGATGTCTTTGTCGGCGGGAAGAATCACGCTGTCGATGACGTGAATCACACCATTGCTGGTTTCGATATCTGTCTTCACGACGTTGGCTCCGTCAACGCTGACCTTGCCGTCCTTCACGGCAATGTCGATTTGCTGTCCCTGCACGGTTTTGGCTCCGGTCAGCTTCACAACGTCCGCAGCCATCACCTTGCCGGGCACCACGTGGTAGGTCAGAACGGCCTGCAGCTTCGCTTTGTTTTCCGGTTTCAGCAGTTCTTCAACGGTCCCGGCCGGCAGCTTAGCGAAGGCTTCGTCTGTGGGAGCAAACACGGTGAAAGGTCCCGCGCCTTTCAGCGTTTCCACAAGTCCAGCGGCCTTGACAGCGGCCACCAGCGTGTTGAACGACCCCGCTCCGACAGCCGTATCCACGATATCGGCTTTCGCAGCAGCACCCGCTGCGGGATGAACTGTTGTGATGTAGGTAACGGTGGACTTCTGACACGGGACGCTCGACAGAATCCTCGTACCCTTGCACTTGTCCCCGGCAACGGCTGCCGATGCCAGCATGGCAACGGCGGTGAGTGTGGCAATCTTCTTCATGACATGTGACTCCTGAACGGTGAAACAAACGGCTGAACTTGTTCGCGGTCGCACTCGCCTCTGAGTGCACGAGGTTTGTAGGGAGTCACATTCAGTCGACCACAAAGTTTGAAACAATTTTCGCCAATGGCATTTTGTGTCGTCGACGAAGCTGAGTGTTCCTTCACATCAGGAAAGGTGCGACGTCAAAGATGCGACGTCGCGCCCCCTTCACACCGTGCCTGTATTGCAGAACGGAAAGCGCTGCTGTTTGATTCAGTCCGAAGCGGACAAGAAACCGATCGTGGAAATTGTTTCTCCCTGTTGGCTTCGCACGTTCGGCCGAGATCTGGTCGAAGCTGACCGTTCTGTCTTGAAACAGTCCGCGGAATCGTCCATTCCTGCCACGGAACTGGTCAGGATCAAAGTCCTGTCTATAACGCCCAGCAAGGCTGATCCGATGTGCCATATCCTTTCGCATCGCAGGATTCGCCACGCTCCTGAATCCGCAGAAATCCGTTCGTTCGTGATCAGAGGATAAAGAATGTCTGACAGCAGTTCGTCTGACAGTAACAGGCCCGACAAAAGTGTGGTCGTTGTTCTGGGGGCGACGGGTTCTGTCGGGGCTGCTCTGGTTCGTCGACTGATTTTCACCGGCCATTCCGTGATGGCGGGTGTTCGCGATCTCAGCAAAGCGGAGGCGCTGGTTGCTGAAACCGGCTGTTCAGTGCAGAGGGTCGAGGCGAATGAAGGCGGGACGGTCGAAGCCTGCGTGCAGGCGGCTGCCGATCAGTTGGGAGAAGTTTGGGGCATTGTCAACTGCATCGGTTCCGTGTTGCTGAAGCCCGCTCATCTGACCAGTGACGACGAATGGCAACAGACTTTAACCGTGAATCTTTCGTCCAGTTTCGCCGCTGTGCGAGCCGCCGCTCGAGTGATGCGTGCTCATGGCGGTGCCGTGGTGCTGTGTTCCTCGGCCGCTGCACAAATCGGACTGGCCAACCATGAAGCGATCGCGGCCGCCAAAGCCGGAATCATCGGTTTGACGCTGTCTGCCGCCGCGACGTATGCAGGTCGAGGAATTCGGGTCAATGCGGTCGCTCCGGGATTGGTCAGGTCCGAGATGACACGCCGACTGTGGGAAAGTGCAGATGCCGCCGCGATGTCAGCTCAAATGCACGCCCTTGGACGTTTGGGTGAACCCGAAGAAGTTGCTCGGGCGATCGCCTTTCTGCTCGATCCCGACAACAGCTGGATCACGGGACAGACGCTCGGCGTGGACGGCGGCCTTGGATCCGTCCTGACTCGGATGAAGGTCTGACGTACCCCACGACAGTCGCCTGGAAATCGGATGCCCTGCTGCCAAACTCCATGCGAAACCGGCTTTGATGCGCATCAACTCGCAGCCGCTTTGTGAACATTTGCTGCAAAACAAATGGCTGCGCGATAAAGTTTCTCTTCGGCAGACCATCGACATGCTGCTGAATCTGAGGGTGTTTCTCCCGAGCGCGTTCAGACGACGTGAGTTCGGGAAAAATGCTCAGAACTGACGCTGTCTTCGACAACGTTCCGATGGTGCATTGGCGAGCGTTGAACGAACCCGTGCGAACGAACGTGTACGAATGGCATAGGCCATCGCTTTGGTGGTCAGTCAATTCGCGGGCAGGGGAAACTGCCTGTCGAGTGTGTGTGCTGTCCGGGACGTCGGTCCTCTGCTTTCGTACTCCATTCCCCGCAAAACTCAATTCGACCTGACTGGCCCCGGCCTTCGGCCCAGTCTTCGGCCCAGTCTTCAGGACCATCGTCAAAGGAACAGCGAGATGAATCGTAGGCGACGTCTTCACCTTCTTGTCATCGTTGTTGCCTGGCTGTGTAGCGACTCCTGGCTGGCTCAGGTCTCCGTCAGCCGGCTCTGCTCTGCTCAGGTTTCTGTTCGCGAAGTCTCCGCTGGCGAAATGAAACTTGTCGCCTTTGGCGATTCCACAACGGCAGTTCGAGGTGAGCTAAAGATCTACGCGAACGTTCTGCAGGACGAACTTCCCAAAGATGGGCTGGCTGTTCGAGTGATCAATGCGGGCGTCGGTGGTCA
This sequence comes from Planctomycetaceae bacterium, assembly GCA_020426485.1. Lineage (GTDB taxonomy): Bacteria > Planctomycetota > Planctomycetia > Planctomycetales > Planctomycetaceae > JAGQPY01. The sequence continues at coordinate 876 of JAGQPY010000455.1, read as the reverse complement.
TCACACCGACAATGCGCGCAAGCGATTTGAGAACGATGTGCTGTCGCAGAAACCGAATATCGTGGTTATTCAATTTGGAATCAACGACGCTGCCGTTGATGTCTGGAAGGATCCACCGGCGACTGAATCACGGGTTTCTCTCACCGATTATGAAAAGAACCTGCGGCACTTTGTTCGGACGCTGGTTGACCGCCGGACGCGTGTTGTGTTGATGACTCCCAATCCTCTGCGCTGGACGCCGAAGATGCGAGAAATGTATGGCAAGCCGCCGTACCTGCCCAACAACGTGGACGGATTCAATGTCAAACTGGCCAGCTATGCCGAAGCGGTGCGTCAGGTGGCCCGCACAGAAGGCGTACCTCTGATTGACGTCTATCAACGCTTCGAAGAGTTTGGAACGATCGATGGACAGAGCGTCGATGATTTGTTGCTGGACGGCATTCACCCCAACGAAAAGGGACACCGTCTGGTTGCTGACCTGTTGAAGGAAGTTCTGCTGAAGACCGAACAGACAGATTTGCCAGCCTCTTCGGCAACCACAGAAACCAACGACGTGAAGATTTTGGAGAACCCCGCCGAGTCCAGCTTCACGACAACCAACCCGGAAACGACCAGCATTCGTTTCGAAGACTACGTGTCCAATCCACCGCCCGGTCATCGCGAACCGATACAAGGTTGGGTCCGCGAGTTTCCCGTTCCGTTTACCGGGCTGATCACTCCACATGTTGCGAATACAACGGTGTTGCCGCTGCCGGACGCTGTTGGACTGTTGATCGAAAGTTCCAGTGACACCGTCGGTTTCTACGACCCCAGTTCGCAGGTTGACTGTGCAGACGCCCGGGCCGACAGGCTGATCTTTCGATTTGTTGATCCGGC
>JAGQPY010000454.1 GCA_020426485.1 Planctomycetaceae bacterium | reverse complement strand
GAATGTTGAAACGGGGCGATCGCCGGTTCAGTGCTGAACCGTCTGTCTCGGAACGATGAGCGGCACGTCGTCGTCCGTTTCAGTGACACCGCTGATGGCCTGCAGGTCGCTCAGCGCGCGTTCCGTTTCCTGCAGGCTGCCTGTCACGTCATCCACGGCGGCCGAAAGATCCTGCGAGTTGCCCTGGCTGAGCCCCTTTTCTGCCAGTGAACGGATTCTGTTCTCCAGTCGATCCTGTTCTGTTCGCACAAAGTCGAGGTTCTTCTGAGCCTCCAGAAACGTGCGACGGCGTTCTTCAAAAGACGTCCGCTGATCACGCAAAGAACTCAGAACTCTGGCCTTGTGATCGCTTTCCGGCCCCTCTTCTTCCTCAGCAATCTGGTCCTGAACGTCGTTCAATTCCTTTTCGATCTCAGTCAAGCTGGTCGTTTCAAAGAATCGATTGAGCGAATGTTCGGTGTGCAGCAGGCGAAGAAACATCCACAGCAGTCGATCCAGCCCCTCCAGCTGCAGATCCATCAGGGAAAGATCATTTTCATCCGCACCGTGAGCCAGTTGCAGCTGTCGAGAAATATCGCGAAGCTCTTCGCACTGTTTCAGCAACTGGTTGTAACGTTCTCTCGGTCCGCGCGGCAGCTGGTACAACATCTTCTTCATGCGACGATCGTCAGAGAGCGTCCGACGAGCGCGTTCCTTTTGATGTTCGGTGATGTCGACGTGCCGTCGATAGACAGGGTTGGTGACGGCAAAGCCGACCCACAGCGTTTCAACGGCGGCAACAATTCCAAAGCCAATTTCCGGACGACCGGAGAACCACGAAACGCCTGCTCCGGCGGCCACAGCCAGAAGATTCCAGCGGTTGAGTGCCGCCGATTGAATGTACTTCCACACCCCCACGATGCGCCTTCCGGTCAATTCCCGAACATGAATGCGTCAGTGTCTACCTGGCACTGGAAAGGAAACCAGACTTCACCACCGGACCTGATCATCCGCCACCGACCAGCGTTACGACTTCAATCTGATCATCTTCTTCCAGAATCACGTCGTCATGCTGCTCCCGTGGTACCAGTTGAGCATTTCGTTCCACCGCGCAGTAGCGGTTGTTGACGCCGAGTTCATTCAGAAGATCGGTGACTGTCGGCCGGTGTTTCATTTGCCGTTCTTCACCGTTTAAAACAATTCTCAAGGGACACCTCAACGAATTTGCAAACACCGAAGATCACGACCGTCTACCAGAGAGGGATTGCGATTCGGTCCGAATCTTGCCGCCATTGACCGGTGGACTGAGCAGGCAATCATCCATCTCGCAGCGGCTCAGGCCATCCTTCGCGGAGAATGATAGCAAACATCAGTCGTCGTTTCCGGTCCTGATCGTGGATTTGCGAGCAGCCGGAGGCCAACATCGCCATGGTCGTTGGTTAGGCGGTCACAACGCCGCCAGTCGTCGCGAACACTCGCGGGAGTCGCCTCGAATTCTGGTCTCCGGTCAGGTGACCGGCAGAATGCCATGAAGGCGTTGGTCAGTCTCGCGAAATCAAAAAGGCGACAGGCAGTGTCGATGGTGCCAGAATGCTCAGCGTCTTGTTGCGGTTGGTCTGGCCCTGAACCACGCTGACCTGAGACCGAGCGACACCAAATTCCTTCGCCAGATAGCGAATCAGGTAGTCATTGGCTTCCCCATCCACCGGAGGTGCGGTAATCGAAATCTTCAGGCGATCTCCCATCAGGTCACCCACCTGATCTCGTGATGCCCGCGGAGAAACCCGCAGCTGAATCCGAAGTTCATCGCCGATCCAATGGTAATGTGTTGAACTCACGGAAGTCTCCGTCAGGCGCTTGGGTTACCACGGTATTCGGTGCGATGCTGTTGCGTGCCGAACCATTTTGAAAGTTCCAGCCGTTTCAGCATCACATCCGCCACAAACAGCAAACAGGCAATCGTCAACAGCCACGGCCACAACGGAACGGCCGTCTGCCGAACTCGACCATCCTGCAATGTCGTCGCCTGCTGCGGTGTCGGCTGAACGGCTCCCGCGGTGAGTTCCGCCAATGCCTGCAGAAGTTCGGTGTTCGGTTGTCGCAGACGAAGCTCGTCGTTGTAGCCCACCACCAGTCCTCGCGTCTGTTGAGACAGCGTTTGTCCATTTTGCTTTTGTGTCAGCTGAACGTGCCACGCTCCCGGCAGATCTGTCGTTAGATCGGCTTCATAGCGTCCCGGAGCCGTCTGTTGAACGGGAATGGGGGTTGAATTCAGTTCCGGATTCAGCAGAACCAGCTCGGTTTCGACGTCGTTCAGGAATTCGCCATTGCTGTTCACTGAATCGATCACAATTCGGCGATGGCTGCCTCGCTTTTGAATTTCAACCGTCATGCCATCTGCCTGCTGTTTCTTCATGCAGTGCCGCATCAGCTGAGCCCAGAAGCGGTTGTACCCACCCCATGTCAGCCACTCGGCCGCCCAGCGACTGCGAGCATCCGATGTGAAGGCCGCTGACATTCCCAGACCATAACGCCACCAACTGAGCAGCGGTTCACCGGATTCGGTCGTCAGAATGATTTCGCTGGTCGCCTTCGGTTGAGTCACAACAAAGCCCAGCAGGAACGGTGCTTCGTTCAGATCGACACCTTCCATGACCGAGGTTGCTCGAACAAGCACCGGAAGAAACGGCTCTTCCCGAATAGCAGATCGACTGGCCGCAATCGTTTCGCGAGCGAAGATCTGCGGCACCGACGACGGATCATCCGTGAAGTAGTAGCGCCCTTTTCCGGTCTCCGCGATTTTCTGCAGCATCGCCTGATCCGCATCGCCGATGCCCACCGTGGACACGGTGATTTTTGCGGCTGCCAGATCCGTGGTGAGTCCATCGAAATCACCGGGAGTCGAATAGCCGTCGGTCAGAATGATCACGTGTTTCAGCCTGGCGGTCGTGGCCAGCAGCGCGCGAAACGCTTCGTCCATGGCGGGATACAAGGCCGTCCCGCCGCCCGCTTCGATGGATGCAATGCGATCCATGACCGCTGTGCGGTCGGCCGCCGAACGCACTTCCGAGACCCAATACGGTGTCCCATCGAAGGCAATCACGCCGATCTGGTCTTTGGGGCCCAGCAGATCCACGGCAGCCCGAGCCGCATCCTTGGCCAGTTCGATCTTCTGCCCGCCCATTGATCCCGATTTGTCGATGATCAGAACCATTCCCAGACCGGGCTTCTCTTTTTCTTTTTCGATGTCGCATCGAACCGGCAAAACCTCTTCAATTTTCGTGCGGTAGAAGCCGCCGAGGCCGAAGGACTTTTCGCTGCCCAGCATCAAAAAGCCGCCGCCGAAGTCTGCCACAAAGCTGTGCAGAACTTCCATCTGTCGAGACGTCAGTTCGTTGGCCGCCACATTGGTCATCGCAACCAGTTCATAGGCCTGCAGGTCGCCGGGACTTTCCGGAAGCCCCTGAGCCGGCCGTACATCCAGCTCAATGCCTTCTTCCTTCAGCGCCCATTCCAGCGATCGGTTGGCGTCCGGAGCATTGTCAATCAACAGAACTCGAGGACGACCACTGGTGAACACGATTCCCGAAGCAGTGTTGTTTTCGGCGACTGTGTCCCGAAAGGCTTCCGGCGAGTCTTTGTCGGCCTGGATTTCCGGACGTCGAATGCGAACGGTGAACTCCGTCGGCTGCTTGATCTGCTGATTGAAAAAGTAAGAATTCTCCCCCGTTCGGACGTCGTGCTCTTCGGAAGCAACGCGAAAGTCGCCGCTGTATACATCGATGATCACTCGGTCATCGTGGTTCGAATCGATCACGGCTTCCACGCGAAACGGTTCACCTTCGGCAACCTGCGTGGGAACTCGCACCGCCGAAACCTGCAGTTCCGGTTCTTTGCTGGCCGGCAGTTCGACCGTGGAAATGGCACAGTTCAGGACCTCCGCAGCGCTGATGGCATCACCGCCGGTTGCGTTTCCGTCCGACAGCAACACAATCTGAGGTACCAGTCCGGCGGGAACGATGGACACCGCCGTCTGCAGAGCCAGTTCCAGATTGGTGCCGCCGCGTGTCGACGTATTTGAGCCGGAGTTTTCGGCTGCCGCTTCACCCGCCACGTCCGATGTTGAAGCGATCGTTGTCGAATCGAGCCACTCGCGAATTCGCTGCGAACCAATGACAACCGAAGTCGGCTGGTCAGCAAACGGAACCACCGCGCAACGGTTTTCCGGAAGCCCTTCCAGCGCCTCACGAACGTAGTTCACCGAAAACTGCCGGCCTGCGCGACCAATGCTGTCGCTTTGATCAATCGCGAAAACGACAAATGGTGTCCGACTGGCTCGCAGAAAGTTCAGCCCCGCCAGTGACAGAACCAGCAGGACAAAAATGGTCGAACGAACCAGCAGAGACGCCAGCAGCTGTCGGCGCGGGAAGTCGACCAGGCTCCGCTGAAAGCCCAGAACCAGCAGAGGCAGCAGGAACAACAGTCCCAGCCACGCAGGTTCCAGCAATTCCAGCGAAAGCCAACCGGTCATCGCAGTTCAGTCCGTCCGAAAGGCGCTCACGCGCCGTATTTTTCAAGACGTCCGGCGTGAGCCAGAGCCTGCAGCATCAGATACTTGGCCTCGAAGTGCCCGAGTTCTCCGACGCGGCACGCAGATTCGCCAAATGACTTTGAACCATCAAAGCGGCAGATATCCGATGCCAGCAATGTCG
>JAGQPY010000453.1 GCA_020426485.1 Planctomycetaceae bacterium | reverse complement strand
GCGTCAGACTCGCACCATCGCGTTCACGAAACCGATTCAGCCACGCGGCTTCCAGACTGTATGGAGCAATCGTCGTGGGACTTGTTGCACCAGGAGACGCCTGACGAATCCTGCGAAGTTTGATCGTGGGCAGGATTCCGCTGTCCTGGTAGAGCTTCTGAAATGTATCTGCTGTCGTGGATTTCCCCAGAGTAATCCAAAGGCCGTGTCCCTGATTCAGAAACTGCAGCAGTGCCTGCACAGACTCCGTGGAAAGACCGGGGACATCCGGAAGCACCACGACGGCCGCCTTCCGGATATCCTGAGCCGTCAGGTTTCTGACGTGAACGGTTGTGGCGTTGATCCAGGGAGATTTGTTCTGCGGCGCGGTGAGCGCAAGGGAGGCAAAAAATGTATTTGCCCGCCGTGGATCGTGGTCTTCTGACGATTCCACCAGCAAAGCCGGGATGGCGGAGGTAACACGAACGGCGGCGTGGCTTTCGTTGTCGGCGGCAACAGTGTCGTCCGGCACTTCCGCTCGAACGGTCACCAGGTTGGTGCCTTCGGATTGAAAGCGAATCGACCGGCTGAACACCGTTTCTGAATCGGCCGCGACTGACACTGTGCTGTCCAGATCCGCCATGCGCTGGCCGTTGACCAGGATCTGCAGAGGAACATTGGTGGACTCTGATCCGGAATTTCGTACCGGGATCTGCAGACTGACCGGAAAGTTCGGAACTGTCAGGTCTCTTGACAGTTCAAGCTGTCCGACCGAAACGTTGTGGTTCAGGGGACTCAATCCCGCCGCGACATCGATCACCCAGACCTTGGGCCGCACAGACGGAAACCGCATCACGTCGTCAAATCGCTGCCATGCCGCATCCTGACTCAATGACCAGCCGGAACGCTGGCGGTCCGTCAGCACAATGATTTCCCGCGCGCCGTTGCTGCAGCGGCCCAGCATTCCGACGGCTTCTTCACAGGCCTGCTTCAGGTCGGCGGCACCCGCGGGAGGCGACATTTCTTCCAGTTGCTGCTGAACCGCTTCCGGATTCTGCAGAGTGGAATCCGTGATTCGGATGGGACGATCCCGCGCGTCGATAATTCCCACCGTATCGCCCGGTCGAAGGCTCTGAAGAAATTCCACCGCGCGGCGAACCGCCTTCTGGTGAAGGGATGTCAGTCCGTCACTGCGGCTCATGGAATTTGAACCGTCAATCACCAGCACCACATCGCGCGAACCGGCAGATCGATATCCAGTCAGAAAGCCGCTGTTGATCCATGGTCGAGCCGCGGCGAACGCCAGCAGGCCGACGGCTCCCATCCGAATGAGTAACAGCAGCAGTTCCTCCAGTCGCATTCGCCTTTTTGTGCGCCGACTGGGATTCAGGAACTGCATCGCTCCCCATTCGACGACGTCGTACCGTCGTCGGCTGAGCAGGTGGGCAATCACGGGCAGGGAGACGCCCGCCAGTCCCAGCAGCATCAGCGGATTCAGGAAGAAGGAAAGCATACAATCGCGGAACGATTTCAGTTCGAGTCACGGCCGCATCCGAAACGGATGCAGAAGCTGACGTTCCGCGACCTGCGCCGGAACGACACTGGATCAGCCAGTCTTTCGTGACAACCATCGTCCCGATTTTTCGGGCACGGCTCGCACCAGTCCGACACCACAGGGTCGGATCAACCGCTGACAGGCATCAGGGTACTGGCGGGAAGGAAAAAAGTCCGTGATGGAAGGGTGCTTTTTTTGTAACAGCCATCGAATTGCGGCTGCGGCAAAATTCAAACAGCCGCGCCGATGTAAGTATGAATGGCGACGTAATGGCACGCGCTGCCCAGAATCACCAGCAGGTGCCAGACTGCATGGAAATAGCGAACTCGGCTGTCATTCGCCAGAAACAACACGCCCAGCATGTAGCACGCTCCACCCGCGATGATCCAGAACAGACCTTCCCGACCGGAAACGGCGGCCAGGCGTGGCAGCGAAAGGACGGGCAGCCAGCCCATTGCGACATAGAACCACACCGGAACCATTTCGTGTCGCGTCACGCGGAGCTTCAGGTACGTCCCCAGCCCCGCGCCCAGCCACATCAGAACCAGCGGCAGATTCCACCAGCCGTCGCGGCAGGCATACAGACTGACCGGCGTGTAAGTGGCGGCCATCACGGTGAAAATGCAGATCTGGTCGATGGTTCGATAGCGAGTTCGAATCGGCCCGGAGACCCACGAATGAGACAGAGTCGAAGCGGCATACAGAGCCACCAGTGCCAGAGCGTAGATCCAGCAGCCCAGTCGCAGATAAGCATCTGTCGGAGAAACGCTCAGCAGCTTGTAAGCGCCGGCGATACTCAGGGCAAGCCCCGCGCCGTGAGTCAGCTGGTTGATCGTTTCTTCCGGAGCTTCCGAAAGTCGCGTTCGCTGCTGTAGAGTCTGCTCCATGTTGCCTGCCTCCCTGAGTCCTGCCCCGGAACGTCGGTCCGTTCTGCTTCTGATCGAAGTGAACAGACGCGTCGTGTCTGAGGAAGATTGTGATCCGAACTGACCAATGAGGTGGTGATTGACAGCACCAATTGACTTCTTCGGACGCGCGTTGGATGTGTCATTGACGTGATTCAGGGAAACATCGCATGTTCTGCCGGAGTTCAACAGAGGAGCCTGCTACAGATGGAACTGTCCTGAAAACTTTCGTCTTCACCGGTCAAATACAAATCCGAAGACCGGCAGTTTCTGCCGCAGCACACGAATCCACGGCGCATGAAAAACGGCTCTGAGTCTGAGACTCAGAGCCGCCATTTTTGGTTCTCAATAAGATCTGGCGATCTCATTTGAGACGGTGGCTGCCAGTCGGACAGCCCGCCGACTGTCACGTGGCGACACCACCTCGATTAGGACTACAGTTATCAGTCACCAGACCACCTCCTTTCTAAATGATAGAATTCCCCATCCCTTCAACCTGCAGAAGCGCTGAAGTTCAGGGCTGCCGAATGTCGGAGTGCGTTCCTCCGACCCAGAGGTCACAGAATTCTTACGAATCTGCCATCTGACACAAGTGGAAAATTTTGTCCACCAGACCACTTTTTTCAAAACGGATTCCTCGACCTCGCACCATGCGTTTTTCGCCCGTGATCAGGCAACGCTGTGACGTCTTTCCGTAACCGGATTCGTCAGAATTCGGAGAAAATATCGCTGATCTCCGATGTCTCACGACTTCTGCGACCCCAGTGTTTTCTCCGTCAGAAAATGCTTCACAATGTAGCGGCGTTCTGAAAAAGCAGCCCCCTTTTTCAGATCGCCGCCCTTCCATGGCCGCAGCCGTGACACGCCTCAGAACTCGCAGGTTCACGCCGCCTGAACATTCCCGACGGAAATCTTTTCCCGTCCTTGTCCCAGAACCGGAAACAAGGGAATGACCGACGACGCATAGGCCACGGAAAGAATCAGCCCCGCGCCGGGTCCCAACGCCATGGACAGCAGGTGCAGTAATGGCACTCCGGTGAATGACATGCCGATGGAGAGCATCAGGCAGCGAGCATCAATGGATTCCGCCATTCGTTCGGCAACCGCTGTGACGATGGCCGGAATCAGAACCAGATGAAAGAACTCCGGCAGCAGAATTGCCGCAGTCAGGCACATGCCGGCATTGATCAGTCGAAGCGACGTCCAGATGACCTGCGGCTGCATTCGACGAAATAATCCCGCCGCCATGCTCAGAGTCATCGCAATGCTCAGCAGAGACAGTGCCAGACACAGCCAGTGGCCGTGAGCCACAAACGGGCGTTCCAGCAGTCGAGTCCCCCGAACGCTGGCACTCATCATCCAGCCGAACGCTGCCACCACGATCATGATCAGCAACATTGCCCCGGTGATTGTCAGCAGAGCTCGCAGGAAGTGATCGTCCGGTTGTGTTCGACGATGTCTCCACGCCAGCAACGTCACAGCAAACGCCATCGGCAGGCACCAGTCCGTCGGAAAACGAATCACCGTCACGCCCAATACATCAAAGAACACGGCATTGCGGTCCGTGAACTCCGGGTCGGCAGACGTCGAAAGAATCGTCCCCGCCAGATTCACCACATGGTTCCCGAAGTGCTGAACGCTGCGCGGGTCAAGGTTTTCCAGAGTGTCATCGGGCTGATGATAGCGATGAGCACCGTCCAGAATCGCAAAATTGAAGCCTTCCCAGCCGGCATCCCGAAACACCGTGAAGTCAGTTCCGTTGGGCAGATATCGATACAACGCGCTGAAGAGTGATCCCGTGATCTGAGGATAAGCCAATTGCGAAATCCACTGCTGGACGGCCGTCAGATTTCCATCATGAGTTTCATACATCAGCACCGGGCCACAGGTTCCGCGAGCATCCAGATTCAGAAACAGTGGTCTTCGTTGTGAGAGCGGATGCGAAGCCACCAGCTGTTCGGCTCCACGCAGCCCCAACTCTTCGCCGTCTGTGAACACAAGAATCAGCGGACGCTGCGGTGCCTGAGACTCCGACATCAGCAGGCGTCCGGCTTCCAGCAAAGTGGCCACGCAGCCTCCGGCGTCTCCGGCTCCCGGACCAAACGGACAGGAATCATAATGAGTGCTCAGCACCAGCGGGCGAATTTCAGAATCTGCCCATTCCGGTCGAGTCGCGATGACATTGAACAGTTCGACCGTTGTCATGCGGTCTGAGGAGTACTGTCCCGATTGGACTTCAACCGTCCAGCCACCG
>JAGQPY010000452.1 GCA_020426485.1 Planctomycetaceae bacterium | reverse complement strand
GGCCTCGGTGGCGGTGGTGGACTCGGCGGTGGTGGACTTGGCGGCGGCGGTCTCGGTGGTGGTGGACTTGGCGGCGCTGGCGGTGGCGGCGGGTTCTTCTCCATTCCTCCTGAAAAGACGGTCAAACTGCCTTATGTTTCCGCCTGCCTGAATCATGGCAAGCCCGATCCGACTCCACGATCCAATTACGTGCTGGTGCCGGTCGACGAATACACAAAGGACCCCGTCCTTCAGGAACTGATCAGCATGGTGGGCACCGGACGCATGGCGCCCCAGTCAGCTCAGGCAGCCATCTGGAACCGAACGGACAACATGTCCTGGCAGCAACTGGCCTCCAAAGTTTCCTACGGAGTTCTCGGCAACAAGGTCCCGTACTTCACTCAGAATGATCTCGTGGGCGCCCAGATGATCACGGCGACGGCCGAAGCTCGCATTCGGGAACGTGGAGAAAATCCAACGACGCGCGAAGTCGAAACATCTCGCGTGCGGCAGACTCAGGAATAGTCGATCCGCACAACAGTCCTGACACTCCGAATGAAACTCCCGAATAAGGGTGGTTCTCAACGGTGCAGCAGAATCATTGTTCCTTCAAACAACGCCGGACAATTTGTCCGGCGTTGTTTTTTGGCACTGCGCGAAATTCAGTGCACAGCAATCATGTCGTGTGGTAACGCTGTGAAGCATTCTCATTCAAGTAGAGACCGTTTACTCCGGCGGTCAATGAAGTGTTTCGCGTTTAACCCGACTCGAAGAGGAGGACTTCGGTCCATTGCAGTCGACCTCCTCTACGAGTCGGGTTAAACGACTCTATCTATGAAGCGCGGGGGATAACCAGTTTGCTCAATCTGATCATTCGTATCGAACGGATTATCGCTGAGGGCACGCTCGATCCCACGACGCAGGACGCGGTGTGTTTTCGGAAGATGCTCCGAAGACATCGCCGTCGTTCGCCGTGGAGGTTCGAATGCATTCGTCGTACAATTTTGGTCTCGAACCACGGACAGCGTGTTCAAGACAATCCACCAAAACAAGTCCGTCCGAGAATTCAGCTGTCTCTGGATCTTCAATGAAAGACCATCGCCGTCAGACTGGAAAACAAACTCCATTCGATCACAATCCATTATCTCGTCTTCAATGTCGCGGAATACGATCGCTGAATCTTCTGCACGACAAGTAGTTTGTCAGAAAGGTGCGGCTCTGTCAGCCGTCGTGTTGTTGTTCTGCGGAAAGTCACCCTCTTCACTTTCGCAGGCCGCTCCACTGCCGGCCGGCAATTCCGCCCCGCCGACAATGCTGACATTGGAAGTCCGAGTCGTTGTGGATCAGCACTCCATCAGACGACCGGAATTCGACGACCAATCCCGAGGTTTTTCGCCAGGCACTGTACCAGATCCGCCTGGTTGCTTTCATACCACTGAAGGTCCATCTCATGAACGACAGTATTAATCCTGTGCCCGACGAATACCAAGGTGTGACGGCGTATCTGGTGGTTCGAAATGCAGCGGCGGCGATCGACTTTTACACGTCCGTCTTTGGGGCGGTGGAGGTTCTGCGTCTTGCGACTCCCGATGGCATCATTGGCCATGCCGAGCTTCGGGTCGGCGGTGGTGTGTTTATGCTGGCCGAGGAAGTCCCGGACATGGACATTAAAGCGCCGCCGTCCATTGGCGGCAGTTCCGTTGGCCTGATGATTTACGTCCCGGATGCCAAAACCGTCTTTCAGGCCGCTGTTGATGCCGGGGCGACTGTCTTTAAACCCATCTGCGAACAGTTCTACGGCGACCTGTCCGGAACCATTGACGATCCGTTCGGACATCGCTGGACGATTGCTCAACGCATCGAAGATGTTTCCCCCGACGAAGTTCGCAAACGCTTCGAAGACATCTTTGTCGACTGAATCGCGGCGGCGGCTTTGCAACGAAAGCTCACGGCCGCAACGGCCAGCCTGACGAGCATTGGAAGTGACGGCAGGGCGACGGTCGTTCGGTTTAGTCTCGCTGGTTTTCGATCATCTGCTGCAGTGATTCCCAGCCCTGCAACTGTTGATCCGACAGCGAACATTGCCCGGTCTGATCGCGACGATGACGAACGGCCCGCAGCCAGCGTCGCTTGTGGCGCGGCAACGCGATCCGGTCATTCACGACCAGCCCCAGCACCGACTGGCGCTGGTTCTTCCGCAGAACTTTCAGCTTTCGGCCCCCATGCATGGCATAGCCAAAGCTGCGCAAAATCCGGCGTGCCGCCTGAATGATTCCCCGCGCTCGCCGGCCGCTGCGAAAGTTAAACGAAAACGTGATGTCATCCGCATACCGGGTGTAAGCTCCTTTGTGCTTTTCGGCCAGCCGCAGCAATGCTTCATCCAGCGGCGCATTGATCAGATTGCTCAACCGAGGACTTGTCGGCGCGCCTTGCGGAAGATGCCCGTCCCATGTTGTTAGGTGAGTCAATAACTGGGCGGCTTCCTGACTCCAGCCGACGGACTGAAACCACGCCAGTACCCGATCGTCTGTGGTGGATTGAAAGAATCGGCGGATGTCCAGTTTGATGACAACTCGACGACCCACGTGCGGCGTCGCGGCATTCACAATGGACGTTGCACGCTCAAAACCGCAGGCCGCAGAATGAGACCGAATGGCACTGAACAGGCGCCGCAGGACAGTCGCCTGGATTTCCTTTGTTCGCTCATCCGGGATTTCCAGACGCCGCTTGCCGCCACCGTGCTTGGCAATCTCAACAACGCGGTACTCGGGCTTCAGCGACCGCAGTTCATCAGCGGACAGCCCCGTTCGCTCTTCCAGATCACGAATTTCCAGCCCACCAGAAACAGCTTTCAACGGTGGCGCTGCGGGTGACGTTGAAGATTTCGAGGCGCTGTCGGTGCTCGAAACCGTTTCATCCTGCCTCTCGGCGGTCTGCTCCGGCGAAGGTTTGCGGCTTCCCAGAATGATGCCAATCAGAATGGCGATCAGACCAGCAACGGCAATCCCAATGAGTACAGGCACCGTAAACATGAGAGGTCTACTGAAGTCAAAAAATAAGGCGAGGCCGAAACCTCGCCAGTCCTGCCCAACGGTCGAAGACCGTTGCCGAAAAGTGTGTGGACACGCAACGTGTCCCGGCTGACGAAACATCAGCCCGTGCGTAAGCACCGCCAGGACTGTCGATAGATTCCCAGAAACATCCCCCGCACGTCAATCCCGCACTCGTATTCCCGCATTCGACAATGTACTTCGCCGGTCGCTGCTTCATGAATCCATTCTGCCACGAGGTCGCAGTCCTGCGTGCACAAGCCTTCGCAGTCACGCCGTTCGTCCGTTCAGCATTCTGCAATGAACAAACAACGTCGAAGACGGTCCGGTCAATCGAGCCTGTACCTGAGCAAAGGTCATCCGAACCGCTGACGAATTCGGGACGGGCTCCCGCAACGGGGCAGAATTCCGGTGAAATACCTGTCGGGAAAGGTGCTTCCCTGATTTTGTGCGGCCCCCTCAGTTGGTGGTCAGTCCTGAAGGGTCCAACAGCAGCGGCAGGTCGCTATCGATCGCTGAATCACTCTGCGTCGGCGTTTCGGTCCGGATTCGATGTGCCAGAACCTGATCTCGATAGGTTCGCAGCGGTGCCACCAGCGCTTTATTGACATACTGACGGCGATGCCGCAGAGCAGCTTCGTCAACGCCGACAGCCGCCGCCCATGTTCGCATCTTCTCCAGCGCGCGATTGGCAACGGAGACACTGTGATCGACGTCCTGCTGCGTTTGTCGAGCGGAAGGAGGCTCGTATCCCTGCCGCCGCTGCCACCGCACAACAAGCTGCTGCAGCAGCGAGTTCGTCTGATCAAATCGCTGTTCGTCGGACGGCAGCAGTTCCGGATCGTCCAGAATCTGTTCCAGTGCCGCCGCGACCTGTCGAACGGACATGTCACCGGGTTCTGTGAAATACACCGTATGCAGTCGATGGCGCAGCTCCAGAGCCGGACTCTGATGGCCGGTCAGTTCATGAATCCGAACAAGTTCGTGGTGAGCAAAGTGTGATATCAATGGTTCGCAGGTAAACGTAAATCGATTCAGCTGTCGAAGAGACAGAGGATCTGCATCGCCTGCCGCAGCCATCTGCAGAACGCGGCCCAGTGTCTCAAAGTAATCCTTGCGATATTCATCAACCGGGTTGGCCTGTCGAACGATATTCCCGTCACGGATCGTCTCCACGGGCGGGCGAGGATTCCGCTGCATTTCCATCTTCAGCGACCTGCGATACGCCCACGGCTGATCCGGAAAGGCCGTCAGAATTTCCTGCTGCTGAATCACAGAGCTGTAGCGCCGAGCAAACTCGGCATACAGGTCACTTCGTGGAGCAGCATCGGCCATCCGCAACTGGTGAGGTCCGAAAGTCTGTTTCAGTTCTCCAGACTTGTCCGCCCACCGCATGACTTCCAGCGGAAGGCTGAACGCAGAAAATCCGTGCGATGCCAGCGATTCAGAACGCTTTGGTTCATGTTCAAAGATGCCGACCGGATCGTTGGTATCAACAACCGGCAGAGCGGCCACCTGAGACCAGTCCCAGCCACACTGCGTCAGAACTCGGGAAACATGACTTCGAGACAGCCGCGTTAACAGTCCTTCATCAAGCAGCGAATCGGCCGAAGTCCCGGCCACGATGGCAATTTCGCCCGGCGACATCTGAGTGACCAGTACACGATCGAAGTG
>JAGQPY010000451.1 GCA_020426485.1 Planctomycetaceae bacterium | reverse complement strand
CAATTTCGAGGAAAAACGGCCTGAAACGCACCGGCGGGCATGGCGATTCATCGTTCGCAAGCGACGTTTCGGCCGAGAAATCATTCGCGAAACGCGAACCCATGTCGCAGCAGTCCGGACGGACGATCAGTGTTCAGTGCCGGGAGTTACGACCGTGTGTTCGGCCTCGGGAACGGGGCGTGGCCCGATCAAAGTGAGCAGTGCCGGCAGCAGCAGCAGGTCGGCAATCAATGCGATGATCAGAATCACCACCAGATAGGTGCCCAGCATGCGGATGGAAAAGTAATCCGACATGGCGAACGGCAGAAACCCGGCCGCCAGAATCGTGGTCGTGCGCAGGATGGCGATGCCCGTGTGTTGCATCGTCGATTCGATGGCCGACTTTCGGTCGCTGCAGATTCGAAGTTCGCGGCGGTAGTGCGACAGAAAGTGAATGGTATCGTCGACCGCCAGTCCCAGTCCCAATGTCGCCACGGCCAGAATGTCGCTGTCGCAGGTTGGAGTCGTCCAGCCCAGAATCCCACCCAAAGAAAACAGCGGCACCAGATTGGGCGGCACGGCAATCAGTCCCAGTCGCACGGAATTCAATCCGAACGAGATCAGCGACATGATCAGCAGAAAGCTGACGACAAAGCCGTACAAGTGCCCTCGAATGATTTCGTGCACCGCATCTCCAATCAGCGGCGCTGAACCTTTGGACTGCACGGTGATTTCCGCAGGCAGCATTCTCTGAGCCTGATGTCGAATGTCCCCGCTGATGCGCGAAAGTTCCAGACTGGACGTGGCCGGAACCTGATACACCATTCGCAGTGACCGATGATCGGACGTGATCAGACTCACCGCGGCCCGCCGATCCAGCGCTTCAAACAGCCGGACCACAGCGTCGGCATGAACGAAGGATTCCGGGATGCCGTCCTTGTTGCGTCGGTCAATTCGCTTCAGCAGTTGGGCGGTCGCATCCGCGATGGAATCGACTCGCGTCACAGGCAGGTGTTCTCGACACCACGCCGAAAGTTCGACGATCGAACGAAACGTTTCCGGCGCCAGCAGGACGTCCGGGTCGGCCGTCAGCACGAGTTCCATGGAATTGATACCGCCGAACTCGCGAATAAAGTAATCCGCGCTGGTCGACAGCGGATGCGTGTCGGGGAAACGTCGGTACATATCCGGATCCAGATGAACTCGCGCGGCCCCCACGATGGCAATGGTCAGCAGCACCACAAAACTGATCGTCACGATGATCGGATGGCGAATTCCAACCCTTGCGGCTCGCACGGCCAGCATTCGAGTGGCTCGAGCATCATTTCGACCGACCTGCATCGAATATCCATGCCGAGCCAGAAAGTCCAGAAAGATGGGCACCAGCACCACGGTCAGGATCAACGCACTGGCAACGCCGACGGCCGCCGATATTCCAAACTGCCGAATGGTCTGGGACGGAATAAAACCCAGTGAAGCAAAGCCCACAAACGTGGTAATGCTGGTCAGCGAACACGCTCCCGACATCTCTCGGAAGGTTTTCTTCAATGCCACATCATGAGCGTTCCCGGCCGCTGTGCTGAGCGCATAGGCGGAGACCAGATGAATGACGTCGCCCGTGCTGATCACCACGACCATCAGCGGGACGGCCATCGTCAGCACCGAGAACTTGCCGTACAACCATTCGCCAAATCCAATTCCCCACAGCACCGAAACGACAGCAATGACGCCCGTGATGACCAAAGGTTCCAGTCGACGAAACAGAACCAGCATCATCACCGCCACAGCGCTGGCTCCCAGAGGCAGCAGCGTGTACAGAGTCTGCCGAATCTGGCCGACGGCAGCCACCTGCATGGCCGGCAGTCCGCAAATGTGCAAACCGCGTTCTCCAATGTTCCGCTGCTGCAGTGCAACGGTCAGCTGATCCAGCAGAGTCGTCAGTTGGCCGGGCGAAAGGTTGGCCGATCGATCCAGTTCAATCAGCATCAGGTGTCCCGTGCCGGAAGCTGATGTCATGGCCAGCGAGAATGCGGTGGGTTCGCTGGCATCTGTCTCACGGACTTCGGCATCTGTTTCACGGATTTCGGTCCCGCTGGCACCGACTTCAGTGGAATCCGATTCCGTCAGACTCTTCGGCACTTCACCTCGTTTGAGCTTCTCACTCAAAAACCGCCGCCTGGCCGTCGCCATTAAACCGGACGTTTCGGTGTCGATGTTCGGCCGATCTTCGATGGTCAGCACCGATTGAATACCCGTTAGTGTGGAAATGTCTTTGGCGGCCTGGCGAAGATCCCGGCGCTTTTCCGGCCGATGGAAGGCGGCTCCTTCTTCAGCACCGACGTAGATCATACTGTCGGGATTCAGTTCGAACCGATCTTCCAGCCCGACCGCCTGCTGGTAGTCTTCCGGGTGATTGACAAAGGATTCGGCCAGATTAAGGCTCAGTTCCGTCGACAGCACAATCCGAGCCGCCGGAATCGTCAGCAAGACCACCGCTCCAATGATCAGCCAGCGACCTCGAAGGATGAGGCTCAACGTCTGATCAGCCAGACGTTGCAGGCGAGCCGCACTGAGGACAGAGTGGGACAAGGGAACGGACGACCTTCCGGAAGCTGAAGAAACACGAGAGACATGCTGTGGTCAACGGGGCGGAAACCATCGGCGGCCATGCCGCGACGCCAACCGCCTGACCAGCCGCCGCGGCATTCTGTCAGATGAACGCGGTTGGCGTCAGTGACCGGCGGTTTGGCATTCAACCGCGAGAACGTTTCACAACCTTGCGGCGAATTCTGACGCCTTCGATGTGGTCGAACGTCATCAGGAGTGCTCCGACAGAAGCAAATTCATCAAACAACGCTGCAATGACTTTTTCTTCGCCGGGCCAGGGAAAAGCGTACACCACATCGAAGTCGCTGACGGAAAGTCCCAGCTGGTCGTACGCACTATCGCTGACCGGGATCAGCCAGGCGTCTTCGTTGGCCGAAAGAGCTGCCACGATCGGTTCGCCTCCGGCCGGAATAAAACTGCCTCGCACAAAGTCCACGTTCAGATCGAATTCGTCCGCCAGACTGCGGGATGCGTCGACCAGACTGTGTTCGATTTCAATCCCGCAGCTTTCGAATTCCAGCAAAGCCGCCATCAGAGCGACCACTCCAAAGCCGCTGCCCCATTCACAGAAGGACGTGCCGGTCGCCAGATCGTTGTCGACGATCGCCTGCAGAGCGAACCAGGCCGGTTCAAAATCGCTGGGAACGAAACTGCTGATCCGAATGCTGCGATCTGCAATGAAGCTGTGAATACGATGATTGGCTTCGTCCACCAATACATCCACATGGCGCGGCAGTCGACCTTCGTGGATGTTCAGCGATATATCCTGCAGCGCCATAGGAAATGTAGAGTTCGAACGAAGGGAAGACCGGAAGAATCCGACACCAGGGTGGTCTGTTCAGCGGAGTTGTCGGGGGCAGCAGGGGCCGTTGTCAATGGTCGTCGGATGTTCACGTTCTGATTCTTTGTGGAAACACTCCATCATTGCGCCGCCGTGGTTTCGGGATACAACAGAAATTCGCTGCGTCGACGTCGAAAGTCGTCCATTCCGTTGTCGGCCTGCTGTTGAATGGCGGCCGGATTCGCTCCCGAAAGAATGACGTCCAATGTCTGCTGACTGCCCAGCAAACGCAGGGCATCGCGGCCCTTCCAGTTCTGCGGATACAATCGATGCAGTTCGGACGCCAACGCGAAGCCGACCGACATGGGTTCGAAGTCGTTGCGGCAGGTGATCACAATGTTCAGCCCGCCGCATTCTTCGTTGGCATACTTGCTGGAATCGGGAGTGAATCTGACGGGGATAAATGTCACGCCCGGCAGTTGATGTGCGTTCATCGCGGCTGCCAGACTTCGCGGCTGAATCCACGGAGCACCGACCACTTCAAACGGAGTATCCGTCCCGCGTCCGACCGACAGATTTGTGGTTTCCAGAATGCCGATCCCCGGATACAGCAACGCCTGCGTCAAACAGCGCATGTTGGGAGAAGGATTGATCCATGTCAGCCCCGTCTGGTCCCAGAACATCGTTCTTTGCCAGCCCGTACACTTCACGACTTCCAGATCCAGCGACAGATTCAGCTCCTTCCGCATCATCAGGGCGAGTTCTCCAATGGTCATGCCGTGACGCACCGGAAGATGATGAAATCCGACAAAGGACTCGGTTCCCTGATCCAGCATCGGGCCGGCGATGTCGATGCCGTTGATCGGATTTGGCCGATCCAGCACGACGAACTTCTTGTGGTGTTCCGCCGCTGCCGACATCGCTTCGCCCATCGTTGAAATATAGGTATAGAATCTCGCGCCAATGTCCTGAATGTCGAAGACCAGAGTATCCACGGTTTCCAGCATGTCTTTGGTTGGTCGACGTGTGGAGCCGTACAGACTAAAGATCTTCAGGCCGGTGGAACGGTCCGTGGCGTCGTCAATTCTGGAAACGTCCAGCCGTCCTTCAAAGCCGTGTTCCGGACTAAACAACGCCCTCAACGAAACATTGGACGCTTCGTGCAGCAGAGTCACCGTGCTGATGCCATCCAGGTTGACTCCCGTGTGATTGGTGATCAGACCGATTCGCTGGTTGGCCAGAAGCTGAAAGCCGTTCTGCTGCAGAACATCAATTCCACAATGAACGGGTTCTGCCGCGGTACAGATCGCTGGTACCGATACGACGACCATCAAAATGCAGCCGACAACGCCGGTGGTCACGCAT
>JAGQPY010000450.1 GCA_020426485.1 Planctomycetaceae bacterium | reverse complement strand
GTCAGTGGGTTATCCTTGATG
Organism: Planctomycetaceae bacterium; assembly: GCA_020426485.1. Lineage (GTDB taxonomy): Bacteria > Planctomycetota > Planctomycetia > Planctomycetales > Planctomycetaceae > JAGQPY01. Next base: position 4,720 of record JAGQPY010000450.1, on the reverse strand, counting down.
GACGTGCGGAATTCGAAGTGCATGCTCAGCAATTGATTTGGGCTACCCGCAGCACAAAGTTCCCGGGGTGGTTTCCCCCCGACCTTTTTTCACCCGATGACGGGCAAATCTCATAACACGGCGGAATGCGGGGTCGGGAGACCCGCGCAGAACATGAACCCGCGCAGAGCAGACACGGGGTCGGGAGACCCGCGCGGAACATGAGGGCGGGGTCGGGAGACCCGCGCAAAACAGGCGCGGTCGGGGTTAGTTTTCGGGGGTTTCCAGCCAATTCAGGTTGAAGCGGGCGCAGGTGATGGTTTTGTTGCCTTCGTACAGGCACAGCACGGTTCCGTCGGCCAGCACCGCGAGGTCGGAATAGGCACTGGGGCCGGCTTCCAGCGTTTTGCTCACGGGCCAGGTCCGGCCGTTGTCGCGGCTGAGTTTGATCGACAGGTTCCGGCGTTTTCCTCGCCCGGCAGGAACTTCCTGCCCCGAGTCATCCAGAGCCACGCTGTGTGGATTGGAGAAGATCAGCACATCGGGTGATGACGGATGGCGAGTGATACTGGCCATGCAGATGGGTTCCGGCAGTTGACTGTGAAACTGCGGCGGGCTCCAGTCTGTGGCACCATTGGGACTGACGGTGATCAGTTTGCGGTTGGGCTTCGAAACGCTGCGAGTGACCAGCATGACGTTTCCGTCCGACAGCTCCGTGATCATGGTTTCGTTGGGATTGCCGTACGGAGGCTTGTTGGGAACGGCAATATCACCGGCGTGCCATGTTTCTCCGTGATCATCGCTGTAGATGGTTCCGCTGGCGGAAGGGGCATGGTCGCCCGTGTTGCCGTAAGCCAGCCAGATCGGAACGACCAGTCGGCCATTGTGTGATGAATTGCTGTGCAGCTGAATTCCGTGACCCGGACCCGTGGCAATGACCTTCCATGGATAGCTTGAACGAAATGGTTCGAACGTGCTGGTGATTTCAACGGGTTCGCTCCAGGTCTGCCCGTCGTCGGTGCTCTTCATGCTGAAGCACTGTGCGTAGTTGATGCAGTACAGGAACACGATGTGTCCGGTCTGCTGATCGACAATTGCCACCGGGTTGTTGACCGTTTGTTCATGTTCGCCACCCGACTTCTTGCGTGGGTTTCCTTCAATGCGGCCGCCATCATGTGCGATCTTGTTGGCCTTCGACCACGTCTTTCCGCCGTCACTGGAACGGCGAAGATGAACTTCAATTTCGCCCCAGTCGGAGGAACTGTTGCGGCGAGCTTCACAGTAGGCCAGGACAGTGCCTTTCGTGGTGACAACGATGCCGGGAATTCGATACAGCGCGACATCATTCATTCCGGCCGGGAAGACGTCGACCTTGTGAGGAACGTCGCTTTCCTGAGCCTGTGCGGTTGTGATGAGAACAGCAAGGGAAACGGCGATCTGAAGTCGTCTTGTCATGTGGGTGGTCATGTGCGGCTTGAGTTGAAGGCAGGTTTGAAGATGAAATGACGTGCACACTCTGATGTTGGGGCTTCGCGGCAACGTCAGGGTGTGCACATCGTGGAAAGCGGTGTGTCGTTGCCATTTTGCAGTCTGATCGATTTCGGGCAGATTGGCCAATGAGTGCCCGTTGTGTGACGAAAAGAACGCCGGTGCTTTGCAGAGGCGGCCATTGTCCTTTTCGGCTGGTGCGTGCGAAAGTGCACACTGGTGTGTGGGCGGTTGTCGGACGCCACGCTTCTTGTTGGTGGCTATCCGGTGATGCCTGCCGGCGAGAATCCGCTGTTGTGTCTCCGAACAGATGCTGGCAGAATTCCTGACGCGGCAGGCAGGAACCTGTTCAGTATTGACTGTCCGGCACAGACGAACCTACGGAGTGCATTCAGACGGATCAAGCGACCATCGGGAGCGTCTCGGCGCGTCAACGGTGCCACGTCAAGCAGCTAACCACGCCAACTGGATCGAGGGCGAAGCCCTTGTGAGGGAGTAAGAAATTATGTCACGACGATATCTGCTTTTGTTGGTGAGCGTCCCTGCAATCCTTGCGGCTTCGACGCTGCGTGGTCAGGTGCAGAACATTCCGGTGACGGCCGATGAAAAGCCGACCGTTCGCGGAGAGAATACTCAGGTGATGATGCAGGCGAAACTGATTCACACGGAACATGTTCTGGAAGGACTGGTGACACACGATTTTGCTCAGATTGAAAAGGCGGCCGCGGCGTTGTCTCAGATCAGTCTGAGCCCGCCGCCCGATCTTTCGACGGCGGGTGATAAATCGGAAGAGCAGGTCTACGAACATTTCCGAATGGAATTTGCACGACTGGCCGGACAGCTGGAACGACAGGCTCGACGTCAGGAACTGGAAGCCTGTGCTTATCTGCAGCAGAACCTGACGGCAACATGCATCGCCTGTCATGAATACATCCGAGACTACCCGCAAAAATGATTGTGTAAACGGGGTGCTCTGGCGCCGATGCGAATGTCGCAGTTCGGCAGGCTGACCAGTTCACGCAGGCCGCAGAGCCCTCCCCGCGTTGAACCGCCTGAACGGCAGTTCAACGGCGACCCTCCCACTGCGCAGGAGGGTGATGTTGGGGTCACAGTGCTGAAGGCGAAGTCTACTGGGCTGCTGGTAATCGAAGCGTGGCTGTGACCGGGAAGTGATCTGACGGAAAGAGACCGTCGTAGCTGGTGCGAACGATTTCGGCGGCGGTGACGCTCCAGTCCTTCGATGTCAGGATCCAGTCAATGCGGCTGCCGGAAGTGGTTCCCTGAAACCCATTGAAGGTTCCCACGTTTGGAAGTGAAGATGAGTTCTTTCGGAGAAACGAATCGGACAGGCGAGGACTGCTCGTTAACTCTTGGTACGGTTCGGAATCCACAGCGCAGTTGAAGTCGCCCGTGACGATCACCGGAAGTTCAGCCGGCTGCTGATCGATAAACTCTCTGATCAGTCGAGCAGCTTCCAGTCGTGCCTGCCGGCCTTTGTGATCAAAATGCGTGTTCAGAAAAAGCAGCTCCTGACCGGTCGTTCGGTCTCGCAACTGAACCCATGTTGCGATGCGAGGCAGTGATGAATCCCAGCTGCGGCTGAATCTTGTGTCCGGCGTTTCGCTTAACCAGAACTGGCCATCCTTCCGTAACTCATAGCGATTAGCTCGATACATGATGCCGCATTGTTCGCCATTCGGGTTCTCGTCGCGAGACGCTCCCACATAGGTCAGATCAGGCAAATGCTTTTGCAGAAACTCAGCCTGAAAACCAAGCGTCTCCTGAGTTCCCAGCAGATCGGGATCGAAGGCCTGAATCGTTCGGACGACATTTGTGTCTCGCTTTGACCAGTGATTGTCGCCATCGGAAGCTGTTCCGAATCGAATGTTGAAACTCATCACTCGAGTTTCGTTCGCTTCATCGGCAACAGCATCGCGCGAAGTCATGGAAGCGACCAGTGCCAAAGCCATCAGAAAAAAAGCCTGAAATTGAAACACGGTTTATCACCTCTTCGACAGAGTTTTGCGTTCGCGACTATTGGGCTCGCATGATCGACGAATACAGCCGCCAGCGGAAGCGTTGAAAAACGATTTTCGTTCGGGGCGTCAGCTGCAGAGGGGGCGGCTCGTGTCGCGAATGGTGATCGTCGTGTGAATGTCACGTCGTCCTGCTTCGAGTCAACCTGCTGATCGGCCGCTCAACGACGACCCTGCCGGAAGGTGAAGAAGCGGGCAGATTCCATGAAATCAACATCTGTGCATCAAGCATTCTGTTTCTAATCGTCGTGGGTCGGCTGGCGTCGGTTGGAGTTTTTCGCCAACCGTTCCGGCCGCAGGCAGAGCTGTTTGCATTCGCATCGGTGGGATCAATATCGTATGGTTTGCCAGTTCCGAATTGTTGTTTCGTTTGACCGGAGGCGAATTCATGGCGGCTGAACCTACTTCCAACTCAATTTCCGGCAGGGCTTTGAGTCGCCGAACTGCGATGAAGGCGCTGGGAGCGACGGCGTTTGCTTCTCAGTTTGCCTGCACGTTTATTCCGTCTCATGCCATGGGCAAGATGGAAAAACCGGCGTTGGGAGCGATTGGAATTGGGGGCAAAGGCCGCAGTGATATCAGCGGTTCAGAAGCCGCAGGGTTTGAGATTGCGGCTCTGGTGGACGTGGTCGATTCGAAGACACTGGGGACGATCACCGAAAGGCGTATGAAGTCCGTCGCCGAAGCGAGGTCACGATACTCGCAGAGCCGCTTCTTTACCGACTATCGTGAGATGCTGTCGGAAATGGGGGATCGTATAGATGCGGTCACCGTTGCGACGCCGGACCACCATCACTTTCATGCTTCTCTGATGGCTATGCAGGCGGGCAAACACGTGTATTGCCAGAAGCCGCTGACTCACGGAATCTGGGAAGCTCGCACGCTGGCTCAGGTGGCCAGTTCGACCGGCGTGAAGACTCAGATGGGCAATCAGGCTCATGCCAAAGACCACATGCGGCGCTGCGTGGAACTGATTCGAGCGGGCGTGGTTGGTCGTGTGCAGGAAATTCACGCGTGGACCAATCGTCCCATCTGGCCACAGGGATTCGCTGCGGCTCCGGACAAGGAGAGCATTCCTGCAGGCATCAACTGGGAGCAATGGATCGGGCCGGCACCGTTCGTTGATTACAGTTCAAAGATTATGCCGTTCGCCTGGCGAGGCTGGTGGGACTACGGAACCGGCGCGCTGGGAGATATGGCCTGTCATATCATGGACA
>JAGQPY010000044.1 GCA_020426485.1 Planctomycetaceae bacterium | reverse complement strand
AGGATGACCGGCTGCTTAAAGTGCTCTTCGGTCAGAAAACGTTCGTGTTCACTTTGCAGGTCCATCCCCCATTCGACGGGGTAGTCAAACTTCTGACCACTCTTCTGCAGCAGCTCAATGGCTTCCGTGTAGGGAAGTCGAATGAATTCGTGCCGGCGAATATTCTCCAGCGTCTCCAGGACCGTTTTGTCGATCCGCTGATTGAAGAACTCCATGTCGTCCGGACACTGATCAATCACATCGTTGATCATCGTCTTGATGAAGGATTCAGCCAGAGCCATATTGTCGTCCAGTTCGTAGAAAGGCATCTCCGGTTCGACCATCCAGAATTCCGCCAGATGTCGAGTCGTGTTGCTGTTCTCCGCACGAAACGTGGGACCGAACGTATAACAGTCGCCAACCGAAGTGGCGAAGATTTCGCCTTCCAGTTGTCCACTGACCGTCAGTGACGCCGGCTTGCCGAAGAAATCCTGCTTCCAGTCGATTTCCGTCTGCAGAGCGGCCAGTCGAGCCAGATCAAGCGTAGTGACCTGAAACATCTCTCCAGCGCCTTCACAGTCACTGGTCGTGATGATGGGAGTGTTGATGTACAGAAAGCCACGCGACTGAAAGAAGTTGTGAATCGACCGACTGATGCAGTTGCGCACTCGCGCGATGGCGCCGAAGGTGTTCGTGCGAGGTCTCAGGTGAGCAATCTCTCTGAGGAACTCGAAGCTGTGCCCTTTTTTTTGCAGAGGAAACGTGGCCGGATCGGCCGTTCCCAGTACCTCAAACGACTCAGCGTGAACTTCGATCCGCTGACCTTTCCCAGGCGACGCTTTCACCGTGCCGTTGATTGAGACGCTTGCACCCGTGGTGACATCACTGATGGCTTTGTCGTAGCCCGGCACGGAACCGTCGATCAGAACCTGCAGGTTCTTCATGCAGCTGCCGTCGTTCAGTTCGACAAACGAAAATCCGTTTTTAGAGTCGCGTCGAGTTCGTACCCAGCCCTTGACCACAATGGACTGTTCAGGCTGAGCGTCGGAAAGAATCTTTGCAATTCGTACAGGAGGCATAGCAATCAGGCGGTGAAGTGATTTCCGGGCAGCCACCGTCCACAACGGGCGGTCACATTTGCGGAAGCATATTCGGAGTGCGCGGTCAGGGGAACATCGCCCGAGAATTGCACGTTTGTGCCAACCTTTGGAGGTGCATTCTTCCGGAATTCCAGGTCATGCCGCGAAGATTTGGCCACCCGGAAGTGAGTCTTCCTGATTTTCCTGATTTCTCCAGTCTGTCGGAGGCAATGTTGGTTTCCAAGGTCCATTGGGCGTTAACCTGAGAGATCTACTCTCGGGGCGAAAAACGGAACGTCCCTGTCCTGCAGGTGTTTTTACTCGACAAATCCTGGTAACCCATGACTGTCATGCAAAACCGGCGAACTGTACTTCTGTTGATCTGTTGTCTGGCGACGACCGGAATGGCTCAGGAAGGCCAAATCTCGGGCGATCGCACGTCGGAACATCGAGTTGGTCTGCGTGACAACACGCCGGATGTCTGGGCGCTGTTGCATGCGACGGTGATCAATCCCGACCGTGATCCGCTGGAGGACGCCACGGTTGTCATTCGGCATGGCCGGATCGCGTCGATTCAGAAAGGCGGAGCTGCACCAGCGGATGCTCGTTCTGTTGATCTCACCGGGCGGTACATTTATCCCGGTTTCATTGATGCATATTCGGAAGTCAGTCTTTCGACAGATCATCTGCGTCGATCGCCCGGATATTGGAATTCGAATGTCGTTCCGCAGCTAAGTGTCGCCGACCAGCTGGCCTCCGGTTCGGCAAACGCCGACCTTCGCCGTCAGGGAATTGTCGCTCAACTGCGTGCTCCCGGTGAAAAAATCATTCGCGGCCAAAGTGCGTTGGTGTCGACCGGTACGTCGGATCCGAATCTGGCTATTCTGAAACGTGACGTCGCGCAGCATGTGGAACTGACGGTTGCATCCCGCAGCAGGACGGAGTATCCGGGATCGCCCATGGGTGCCGTCGCGCTGGCTCGACAGGCGATGATCGACGCCGACTGGTATCATCAGGCCTGGCTGGCCGCCGATGCCGACGACACGCTGCCCAGGCCGGAACTGAACGATGCGTTGCAGGCGCTGAGACCCGTGATGGACGGTCGTCAGCCGGTCATGATTGAAACGTCCAACGAACAGTTCGTCCTGCGAGCCGAGAAATTCGCGGCCGAGTTCGGGCTGGACATGATCGTTGTTGGCAGCGGGCATGAATATCGAAGGCTGCCTGAGATCGCGGCTGCGAAACGCCCGCTGATCGTGCCACTGAATTTTCCGCAGCCACCCAATGTCAGCACTCAGGAGATCGCCCGCAATGTGACATTGGAATCGTTGATGCATTGGGACATCGCTCCGGAAAATCCTGCTCGCCTGGCAGATGCCGGGCTTACGTTCGCATTCTGCACGAATCGGTTATCGTCGATCGGTGACTTCCTGAAGAATCTGCGTCGTGCGGTTGTGCGAGGTCTGTCTGAGCAGCAGGCACTGGAATCGCTGACAGTGATTCCTGCAAGAATGCTGGGGGTTGAGGATCAACTGGGACGTGTGGCACCTGGACGGATCGCCAGTCTTGTCGTGACCGATGGTCCGCTGTTTCAGAAGTCCACTAAACTCAGGGAAACGTGGGTCGATGGACGCCGGTTTGAACATCAGCCGGATCCGGCATTGGATCTTTCCGGCGTCTACGAAGTCCGGCTGCAGTCACCCGGTGAGTTGCCTTCTCGGCTTTATCTGGAACTGAAGTCCGGAGACAAAAAAAGTACCGGCCGCATTTCCCGTCAAAAGTTTTCTGCCGCAAAGAATGCTCAGAAGGCTACAGATGACAAAAAGAAGAAGCCGTCGAATGCAGCAGAGGCCAGCAACGAAGTCATTGAGCTGAAAGAAACATCGCTGCGTGACTTCACAGCCACGGGACAGTTCTCCGGGAAGGACTGGGGCCAGGAAGGCGTAATTCGATTCACCATTGTGTTCAGTGAAGGCAGCAGTGATGGAAACAAAGCGACGACATCTGCGGCGACGGCAGTCAGTGGTCTGGGCAGTTTTGTCAGCGGCGACGGGAAGGCTTCAACCGCGACGGTGACTCGTCTGAGCAATGTGGGTGCTTCCGGCGAAGAGGCCGCGAAGGAGCAGACACTGGCCGATTCCGGCGTGCAGAATTCCAAATCGGACGACGGCAGCCAAGGCGCAGTGGCCGATCGCACATCCGGCACGGGGCCTGCGGAAACAGAGCAGGGGACCGACAAACATGATTCGGTCGACAGTCCGGCTTTGTTCGCGGTGAATTATCCACTGGGAGCTTTCGGACGAACCGAACCGGCTTCGACTGCTGAACTGACTGCGTTGACTCACGCCACCATCTGGACGTGCGGTGCGGCAGGGATTCTGGAAGATGCGACGCTGCTGATTCGCAACGGCGTTATTGTTGCCGTTGGTACGGACGTGGCTGTGCCGAAAGACTGCCCGGTCATTCATCTGCACGGGGCTCATGTGACGCCGGGAATTATCGACTGCCATTCTCATATGGCCACGGACGGCGGCGTGAACGAATCGACTCAGGCGGTGACCTGTGAGGTTCGCATCGGCGACTTCATCGATGCAGATGACATCGCCATTTATCGACAACTGGCCGGTGGAGTCACAACGTCCAACATTCTTCACGGCTCGGCGAATCCCATCGGCGGTCAGAATCAGGTGATCAAGCTTCGCTGGGGCGCGACGGGTGAGCAGATGAAGTTTCAGCAGGCTCCGTCCGGTGTGAAGTTTGCTCTGGGAGAAAACGTCAAGCAGAGCAACTGGGGTGATGAATATAAAAGTCGTTATCCGCAAAGCCGCATGGGGGTCGAGCAGACGTTTCGAGATGCTTTTGAGGCCGCCAAAGCTTACGCCGCTCGCATGGATGCCTGGCAGAAGAATCGTCGCGGTCTTCCGCCTCGTCGTGATCTGGAACTGGAAGCTTTGCGCGAAATTCTGGAGCAGCGCCGCTGGATTCACTGTCACAGTTATCGTCAGGACGAAATCCTGGCGTTGATTCGCGTGTTACAGGATTACAACATTACCATCGGGACCTTTCAGCATATTCTGGAGGGCTACAAGGTAGCGGATGAAATGGAACGCGTTGGCGGTATGGGGTCAGCCTTTTCCGACTGGTGGGCTTACAAGTTTGAAGTTCAGGACGCGATTCCGTTTGGCGGAGCACTGATGCATCGATCCGGAGTCGTGGTGTCGTTCAACTCCGACGATGCTGAACTGGCCACGCACCTGAATCATGAAGCGGCCAAAGCGGTCAAGTACGGAGGTGTCTCTTCCGAAGACGCCCTGAAATTCGTCACACTCAATCCTGCTCGTCAGCTGCGGATTGATCAGTACGTCGGTTCACTGGAACCGGAAAAACACGCCGACTTTGTCGTCTGGGACGGATCACCACTGTCCACGCTGTCTCGCTGCGAACAAACATGGATCGACGGGGCGAAGTATTTTGATCGCCGCGACGACGAGCAGCAGCGCAGGAAGATCGACGAAATGCGCAACGCCATCGTTCAGAAGATTCTGGCGTCCGGAGAAAAAATGCGGGGGGCCGACGAAAAAGATGAGGACCCCGCGGCGCAGTGGCTGCGACACGACGAATACTGCCGGATTCATACGGCGAACGATGGTCGAGGCCAATAGTCCGGCGAAGTCATCCTGTGCGTTGTTCGATCTTTACCCGGTTCCTTCCGTCAGAATTTTAATCCCGTCAGTTGTCCTGAAAACGATGATCCGGAAACGTATGAAATCATTCGAATCTAAGCTGTCGGCTCGGTGGATATGCCTAACCGTCTTTCTGCTGTGCCACACAGATGCGGCGTTGACATGGGCATCGGATGAAGTCCCTGGCCGAGTTCAGTCCAAGCCCTTCGCTCTGACGAACGGCGTGATTCATCCGGTGTCGGGACCGGCGGTGGAGCAGGGCACGCTTGTTTTCGAAGGCGGAAAGATCACGGCTGTTGGAAAGAACGTTCGCATCCCCAACGGCGCGGAAGTGACCAATCTGAATGGGCTGCACGTTTATCCATCTCTGATCGAAGCTCATTCGCACATTGGTCTGAAGGAAATCTCTGCTGTTCGAGCCAGCGTGGATGTGGCGGAAGTCGGCAGTCTGAACCCCAACGTGCGAGCAAACGTCAGTTTCAACCCCGATAGTGAAGTTGTACCGGTCACGCGAGCGAATGGAGTTCTGGTGGCGGTGTCGGCTCCATCCGGCGGTCGAGTCAGCGGGCAGGCTTCGGTCATGCAGCTGGACGGGTGGACGTACGAAGACATGACGCTGCAGGCCAGCGTCGGAATGATGGTCAACTGGCCATCGGCACCATCATCCGGTGAAAGCCCTGGTCTGAAGGAACTGCGACGACTGTTTGACGACGCGCGAGCGTATCGAGCGGCAAGGCTGGCAAATGCGAATGCTCAGGCGTTTGATATACGGCTGGATGCAATGTTGCCCGTCCTGAACGCAGAGATCCCTGTGATTGCCGAAGCCAACGAAGCTCGCGAGATTCAAGCCGCCGTGGCGTTTTCTGTCGAGCAAAACGTGCGGCTGATCATTTTCGGAGGCCACGACGCCGAATACTGTGCGGCTTTGCTGAAGAAGCACGGAGTTCCTGTGATCATCGATTCGGTTTACCGAGTTCCGATGCGGCGACATGAAGCTTACGACGCGGCCTACACACTTCCGGAACGGCTCCGACGGGCAGGCGTGCCGTTCTGCATTTCCGGTTCTCGCCGGGAGTCGACCTGGAATGCTCGCAATCTGCCGTATCACGCTGCCAGAGCGGTCGCGTACGGGCTGTCTCACGACGACGGCATTCGAGCCGTGACGCTGTTTCCCGCGCAGATTCTGGGGGTTGATGACCGAGTTGGCTCGCTGGAAGTCGGGAAAGATGCCACTTTTTTTGTGTCCGACGGCGATCCGCTTGTAACGGAAACCAAAGTATTGCACGCTTTTGTCCAGGGGCGGAAGGTCCAGCTGACCAGTCGACACACTCGCCTGTACGAAAAGTACCAGCAAAAGTACGCGCCGTAAGCGAACAAACTTCGGGGGCTCCAACATTCCGGCCCGAAACAGCGTACGTTCAGACCGAATCGGGTCATTCGACGGCATTCGGACGTTCTCAAGCCCCGGTCACTTCCGACTCGCGGAAGTGCTTTTCAACGCCCGTCCCGGACCATGGTTTCGGTGTGGGTGTTGCTGTTGAACTGATGTTTTTCATGGCGATCAAGAAGGAAAACCGCATGACATCCTCGGAAACAAAAGAACAGTTTACGTTTCAGGCCGAAATCAGCCGCCTGCTGCATCTGCTGTCGGAGTCACTGTATCAGAATCGCGAAATCGCCATTCGCGAACTTGTTTCGAATGCCTCGGATGCTCTGGACAAGCTGCGGCATGCCTCACTGACCCAGGGAGGCATCGACGCCGGCGATCTGCATATCTCCATTGAGCCCGATCAGGAAGGACGCATCCTGGCGATTCGCGATAACGGAATCGGCATGACGCATGACGAGCTGGTCAAAAACCTCGGCACGATTGCTCACAGCGGCTCGCTGGAATTCCTGCAGAAGCTGAAGGACAGCGAAAAGAAGGACTCCGGTGTTTCTCTGATCGGTCAGTTTGGTGTCGGCTTCTATTCTTCGTTCATGCTGGCCGAACGCGTGGAAGTTCGCACACGCAGCTACTCCGAAGAAACCGGATGGATCTGGGAATCCAGCGGAGACGGTTCATTCACCATCAGCGAACCTGACGCTGAGCTGCAGCGCGGGACAGAAATCCGACTGCATCTGAAGAAGGATCTGGATGAATTCGCCGACAAAAATCGTCTGCAGTACATCCTGAAAAAGTATTCCACATTCGTGCCGCATCCAATTCGACTGAATGGGGAACACATCAACAACCAGCCGCCGATCTGGCTGGAACCGAAGGCCTCCGTCACGGAAGAGCAATACACGAACTTCTATGAGTACCTGACTCACTTCCCTGGTCAGAAACCGATGTGGCATCTGCATCTGACGGCAGATTCACCCTTTCAGTTTCACAGTATTCTGTACTGCCCGGATGCGAATCTGGAACGTATGGGGTTCGGCCGGTCCGAACACGGCCTGCATCTTTGTGCGAAGCGGATTCTGGTTCAGAACGATAATCGTGACCTGCTGCCGGAATATCTGCGGTTCCTGCGAGGAATTGTCGACAGTGCCGATCTGCCGCTGAACGTGTCCCGAGAAGCACTGCAGGACAATACGATCTTTCGAAAAATGCGAAAGGTCATCACGAAGAAAGTGCTGGACCATCTGGATGATATCGCCACCGAGAACAAAGAACAGTACGCGAAGTTCTACCGTGAGTTCGGTGTGATTCTGCGGGAAGGAATCGGCGCGGATTTTGACAATCGTGATCGGCTGGCAAAGCTGCTGCGGTTTCAGTCGACCGACGCCAGCGCAGAAGATGGACTGGTGTCGCTGGCGGGTTATGTGGAACGAGCCGACGAAGAACAGAAGCAGATTTATTTCGCCACCGGGACTGACATGGCGACCGTTCTGCGAGACCCCAATCTGGAAATTTTTCGTGACCGAAATCTGGAAGTCCTGATTCTGACGGACCCGGTGGATGAGTACGTTCTGGCGAATCTGAGAGAATTTGATGGTCGAGAGCTGGTTTCGATCGACAGTGCTGATCTGCAGCTGCCGGAATCGAAATCATCCGATCAGGAAGATTCGTCCACCAAAGAAGACGCTCCAAAGCCGGAGTCCTCGGACGATTCACTGCCGGCCAACTTTGACAGACTGCTGACTGTGCTGAAGGAAACTCTGGGCGATCGCGTGGAAGACGTTCGTCGTTCAAAACGACTGACCGAAAGCGCCTGTTGCCTTGTGAATCCGAAGGGCGCTCAAAGCACGACCATGCAGAAAGTGCTGCAGCTGAACATCCCGGACTTTGAGATGTCCAAAATGATCTTTGAAATCAATCCGAAGGCTCCGCTGGTGGCTCGGCTGTGTGAACTGATTGGCAATGATCAGAATCGTGATTTTGTCACCAGCTGCGGTCAGCAGTTGTTTGCCAACGCCATGATCATGGCCGGACTGGCACCCAATGGCAGCGAAATGGCGGACCGTGTTCAGTCATTCATGATGGAACTGGCCAAACAGAAGTCATCCATCGTTCTGTAAGATGCGCTTTCAATGGCGGTGACTCAGCGTCCGAGGTATCCGATCCTTCTGACGGCCTCGGGCGTTTTCTTTTGATAAGATGCACTCCGTCTGTGACGCACGTGCCTCTCGGTAAGACGCCTCCTGTCATCCCCGAATTCGGCGAGTGCTTATGGTTTCGATGCGGAGGCCTCTGCAGCATCCGCCGCAGCGCTGTGATAGATACGGGCCAGTGGCACAAGGATTTTTTCCAGAGCCTGGAGATACTCCGCTTCGTCGGCAAAGGTTGTTTTTCGCTGTCGAAGCTTCTCCAGCTGATCCTCCAGTTCGTCCCGCTGCTGACGATGTTCGGGTGTCAGCTGCCGTTCGGCTTCGCTGCGGACCAGATGCCAGCGGTGAGCCAGCCGACCGTCGACCTGTTGTTGGTCTTTGACGTTGTCACGAATGCGAACGCCTTCATAGAGTTCGGCGCGAGATCCTTTGCCGTCACCGGTGTCGTCCAGAAGCGAGTGTTCCGTCGCCAGTCTTCCTTCGGATTCGTAGAATTCTTCCGTCCGTCGGGACGCCTGAAGCCATGCTTCCAGCAGCGAAGTCTGACCATCTCGATCGATATCTGCGTCGGGGTTGCCAATTGCGGCCGAGAGGTAGTCACCAAATCGAGAAAACTGAATTTCAGCACCGTCCTTCGTCGCTGTCACAATAATCCGACCGCTTCCGCTGAGCGCATTGAGGAACGGAGAACTGCAGGACGAACAGTTGATGACGGCGACCGGACGCTGCACCGGCTGCAGGATGGCGGCCAGTTCTGCAGCGGTCAGATCCTGTCCGCGAAGGTTGAAGCGAGCTTCCCGACCATCAAAGGTTCCGTGTCCAATCAGAACCAGCCAGACGGACTCCTTCGAAGGGCTTTGGACCAGTTCAGTAACACAGTGCTTCAGACTTGTCAGATCGTCCGACTGATCATCCTGCCCCACGATCGTCAGATCGCACTGCCCCTCTGTTGCGGCCTGCCTCCAGCGATCGGCCCACTCACCAAACATCGCACCGTATTCGTCGGTTCCGGCTGCTCCCACAACGACAATCACGTGTTGGCGGTCTTCGGCTTTGGCGACGCCGCTGAGCAGAAACGTCACCAGGACGATGACCAGATTCAGAACGTTGGTCCGGTTCTGCATGAGTAATTCGGCTTATTGAAAATGCCCTGCGTCAACAGGAAGCGGGAAGAGTTTTTCAGGACACAAATATCAGGCATGTCCGTGTCGGCGACGAATGGTCCAGTCCGCTGCCAGACACAGGACGATGGTCACAAACACCCACCACTGATGCCAGATTGGCCATGACCAGACTTCGACCAGTGGTGCATCGGAATGAGCCAGACTGCTCACGAAGTCATCAATGTCCGCCAGATCAATGACTCGACCACCTGTTTCGCTCGCTATGTTCTGCAGCAGCGACCGATTGATGGTGACCGAAGCCATTTCTGTCTGATCAGGCTGACTGGCCCACCCTGTCGTTCCGGTCAGTTCTTCTGGTTCGTGTTCGGCATTGTGAATTGTGGCCGTCACATCGGCCAGATAAGCGCCTGGTTCAATGGCCGACACGATCGCTTCAAAGCGACCAATTGTGTCTTCGGATGGTTCTCCCATCAGCTGAATGGATTCTCCATTCGGCTTTTTGACGGTGAACTGAACGTCGGCATCGTCGCAGACTTCAAAGTCGGGCAGCCGAACATCCGCCACCAGTTTCATGACACCGGAACCCATGGACGGCTCCGGTGAGACCGTCACATCCAGTCGTTCCGGTACATCACTGACCAGCCAGCGAATCAACTGTCGGCACGCTCGCGCATGATCGTTCAGATCTTCTTCCGGCGTTTCTCCGGGTGCGACGGGGGCATCCAGCGGGTTACGACTGGCCAGAGAAAAATCCTGCAGACGTCGTCGCCCTTCGTTCATTCGCCATCGCCACAGATCACCCACGCAGACCGCTGCCGAACGTCCTCGTCCAAACCGCTGAGTCACAATGGCGGGCCATTCTGTTCCGGAACTGTCATTGACGGTAGCCATGATGATGGCTCCGGGGCGAATAAAGCTGGTGGCATTCAGCGTGACAAATTCGGGCATCTGATCCAGGCGGGCTTGTTCAGCGGCTTCTTCCGAACGCAGTCGGATCCACGGCTGGAGCCAGCCCTCGCGAGTCAGTTTCAGTCGAACAGGACCTTCCGGCCCGGCGACTTCGCGATGCAGATCCACCGGCAGCAGTTCACCGACCGGTGTGCGATCATATTCGCCCTGCCGAAATGACTCCTGCCCGCCCATCATCAGCAGACCGCCACCGCGTTTGGCGACGAATTCGTACATCAGCTGCAACTGATCCGCCAGAAAGAACTCCGCTTCGATGTCATCCAGAACGATGGCATCGTAAGCGAACAGGTCTTCCGCCTCTTCCGGAAACCCTCCCTGAAGTTCGGCTTCGTCCTTTGTGCCCAGCCGTACCAGGACCGGTTCATCAAACTCTTCAGCAATCTCCTGCTCGGCCTGATCGAAGCCACGAAACAGTGAATTCGATCGCTCGCCATCGCGACCTCGAAAATCAAACTTCGCTTCTTTTCGAGCAATCCGAATCAGTCCCACCAGTTCCGTCTGCGGGTCGGTTTCGACGGCTCGCCGCAGAAACTTGAATTCCCAGTTGGGGCGTCCGGAGACGTACAGAACCCGACGCTTTCGGCTGCCGCGATCGACGGCCACCATTCGCTGATTGTTAATCGTGGTGGCTTCGGTGTCGATGAGTCCGCCGTCGTCATCCACCAGTTGCGTCTGCACGGTGTAGAACACGGTTCCGCTGGTTTCCGGGCGAGCTTCAAAGCGGACGGCTGAATCGTCGGTGATGTCCTGAGTCTTTGTTTCCAGCGGTGTACCCGACTGATCCAGCAGCGTGAACTGCACCTGGCCGTTTTGAACACCCACCTTCTGAATCTGCGCCTGGATGGTTACAGGAGCATCATCGAATGCTGTCTGACTGACAGCGACACTGCTGATGGCCAGATCCGTGGGTTGCTGACCTTCCGGCGGCAGAACCGGATAGACGGGCGGCAGCCCCTTCAGCGGCTCGTCGGACTTCAGCTGATCGGTCGCATTTCCATCGGTCAGCAGCAAGATGCCGGCCAGCGGCTGTCCGGAAAATCGTTCCTGAAGCTGCTGAAGGGCCGAACACAGGTTCGATGCCGGCTGGTCGAAGTTCGTGTTTTCAAAGGAGTCCACTCGCTGCAGTCGATCGCTGACGGTGTAACGCTGCAGTTCAAAGTCCTGGTCAATGCGTTGCAGCCAGCCGGTGGGTTCCGTCAGTTCTCCTCGTTTCAGCGAATCCTGAAGCGCGTCGGCCCGAGTTTGATTGTCGTCAAATGTGACCAGATGACTGCGACTGATATCTGTGACAACCGCCAGAACATTCGCACCGCGTCGTGGGCGAGCACTGCTCCACAATGGATTCACCAAACATCCGCACAACAGCACCCAGCCCAGAATTCGACAGAAGCCGGCCAGTCTCAGTTCGGACAGATAACGTCGACTAAGCCACAACGTCAGCAGGATTCCGGTCACCCCGGCGACAGCCGCCGGTGTAACCCAGCTGCGGTCGCCGATCACCAGGTTTCCTGCAATTTCCGCGATCAGCATGGATGGACTCGCCGTTTGATGATCTTTGTGACAGGTTCGCCGGTTCTGTCCTGAGGAATCTGAAGGATCAACATCATTGGAAACGTTCGTTGAGACGCAGCCTGCGATGATACAGATCGAATAACCATCCGACTACGCTCGGGAAAAACGAGGGTGTTGATCGGGTGGCGTTGATGAAGAAGGGGCGCATTGTCCGTTCATCCAGAATCCTCACAAACCGGCCACCAGCACTGCGGACGTCGTGCTTGTTTCCTGTCGTGAGGCGTGGGTTACTTGTCGGCCGGACGACTCTGGCCGAGCAGTTCGTAGTATCTTCGCACAAGTTCATCAAATTCTTCCGGCACTGGTTCTCGATCAATCGGGACCATGGACCGATCGGAATTCAGTCGAGAAAGCTCCTGAACCAGCCGTCGCTGCAGATCCGTCATTTCATCCAGCAATTGCGACTTTACCAGATCCCACTGAGGTTCCGTTCCGTGACGCTTGAATTCCGCTCGAATCGATCTCGCGCGGTCGCGGACCTGTGCGACCCGGTTGCGAAGGTCCGGATCGTCCAGAATCTCTTCCACTTCCCGCATGCGATCGGACCATTCCCGAAAGTCATCGCCGGTCAGCGGACGACCTTCATTGACGCCGCGGCCTCCGTTGTTGGATTCCCGCCCGCCGCTTAACAGAAACGAATTCTGATTGCTGCCGCCACCGCCCCGCTGATTGCCCGACTGTTGACCGCCGGACTGTTGTTCTCCCGGCTGCTGACCATTCGGCGACCGGCTTTCAGATTGCTGACCGGACGATGAACCTGCACCGGCCGGTCCATTCTGCTGCTGATTCGATTCGGATTCCGCTGGCTGCTGCGATGTCCCCTGCTGGCCACTTTCCTGCTGATCGTCCTGACCAGGCTGCTGACCCGAATTGGTCCCTGACTGCGATGGCGAACCACCCTGTTGCGACTGACTTTGTCGTTGTGACATCTGATCGGAAGGAGATTCATCAGAGGCTGGCGAAGTACCATTCGCTTCCTGTTGCCGGCCTTCCGAAGATTGCCCCGGCTGGTTTTCCGATTCACCCGGCTGGTTTCCTGACTGTTCGCCACCGCCAGGCTGTCGTCGGGACTGTCGCGGATTCTGCTGCGTCTGGCCTGAACCAGGTTGCTGGTCTCCTTCCGGTGATTGATCCTGTGGCGATCCAGCGCCGGGCTGACGAGCTTCCGCGGGGTTGTCGCCTTGCGACGAACGATTGCCCGATTGCTGCGTGGTGGCAGGTGGTGGAGACGCCGTTCGCCGAATTCTCTGTCGCGATTCGTTGGTGCCGGGTGGCTGGTCGGAGCTGTTTCCCGGTTGCGACTGGCGATCTGCTTCGTTGCCGGTTTCGCCTGCCTCTCGAGACAAAGAATCCTGAGACCTGCTGTCGGACGGCTCCGCATCGCGGGGGGCCTGTCCTGTGGCCTGAGCAATCTCCGACGACAGCTGGTCGCGAAGTTTCTCGATTTCCTCCTGAGCACGGCGCAGGGATTCCGCTTCGCTGCCCAGAACGGCATCTGCCGCGCGTTCGATCCCTTTGGTCAGTTCATCGATGCCTTTGCGAGCAATCTGTTCGGCCTGTTGTGACTGATTCCACAGGCCGCGACTGACCAGAATCTCCGTTGCTTCCAGAGCCTCCTGAGGCTTCTGTTCGCGAGTATCGCGCACGGTGTCGTACAGACGTCGCGACAGAAGAGGCTCGCTTTCTTCGGCTTCTTCCACAACCTGCTTCGCACGCTCCAGGACTCGTTCCAGTTCGTCTCGCTGCTGCGCGACTTTTTCCTGCAGTCCGTCTCGATCCCGATCACTGCGCAGTGACGGTCGCTGCGGGGTCTCCGGACTGTCAGAAGCACCGGGTCGTTCCGGCTGAGTCTGACCGTTCAGTTCCCGAGCGATCTGTTCCTGACGTTCGCTCAGATCTCTGGCCTGTTGCCGCAGATCTTTCATGGTGTCGCTGAATCGGTTGGAAGTCTGCTGACGAAACGATTCCTGAAGTTCGTCGAACTGCCGTTCCGCGCGTGTTCCTTCGGATATGGCCTGCTGAAGATTCCCTTCGTCCATGGCTCGCGAAGCCTGCTGCAGTTGTTCGCGAGCCTGATCGACCTGTTCTCTGGTTTCCTGATTTCTCTGACGCTGTTCCGCCGACTGCTGATCCATCGTTTCCCGCAGCTCATCGACATCGCGCAGCATCTCTCGCTGTTCTTCACGCAGACGCTTCAGCTCACGTTCAATTTCTTCCTTTTCCTCTTCGGTCTGCGCGGCTCGCAGTTCGCTTTCCAGCTGCTTCATCCGTTCGTTCAGCATTTCCTGTCGGCGAGCCAGTTCTTTCAAACGATTCAGAATCTGCAGCTCCGCGTTTTGTTCCGCATTCTGTTCCTGCTGCTGTTGAGCCTGACGTTCTGATTCGTAGCGGTTGCGTTCGTTGTCGAGTTCCAGTTGTCGCAACTGCTGCTGAGATGCACTGTTTTGTCGCCCCTGACCGCGACTCTGAGACTGCGATTGAGTCACTTCATGTTCTTTGGCCCGCATTCGCATGAGACCAGCGAAGGCAGACTGTTCTGCCTGACGGGCGTCCGACAGGCTGTCTTCACTTTGGTCTTCCGCAAAGCGTTTCAGGTGTTCGACAGCGGCCTGCATGCTGCTTTGGACGGAAGTCGCCAGCTGTGTCATTTCAGCGTCGCCGGCCATTTCTTCCATGGACTCCAGCAGTTGCTGCAGAGCCTGCTCCTGTGACTGTCGCACAACATCCGCGTCTTCGATCGCTTTCTTCACGGCTGCCCCTCGTGAAGAACTCTCTTCCAGACTTCGCTGCACATTCCAGGTTGCAATCATGATCTGTCGCTGCAACTGCAGCAGCTGTTCCGTTTGATTGCCACCTTCCTGTTGCTGTTGTTGCTGCTGTTGTTGTTGATTCTGCTGCTGGCCTTCACGAAAAATCTCTTCGAACCGGCGAACTTCGGCAAACATCATGTCGCTGTAAGTTCGTCGCCGCTGACCATTGGCGGCTGCGTCCTCCACATAGAAGTGGTACGACAGAAGCTGATCAGGTTGAGCATCCAGTTCCTCCAGAGGCAGCACATGCTGCATCTTGATTTTTCGGGATGGGGAAGCCTTTGCTGACTCTTTGGCGGAAACTTCTGACGATGACTTCGTCACGTCTTGAGACAGCTGTCTGCCTGATTCGGCCACGCTCGACGAAGAAACGTTCGTGTCTTTCAGGCTGATTTCACCGGTGGGACCGCTGCTGAGCGAATAGACAAAGCCGTAGTCCAGAAAACCAAAATCGTCAGTCGCTTCCGCATCAACCTGAAACTCCTGCAGTGGCGACACATTGGTGTCGCGTCCGGGAAACGTGATCCTGATTTTGGGCCGCTGATTGCGAGTGACTCGCAGCGAAATTGTTTCCTCTTCCCGAGCCGTTCGGCCCTCCGCATCCTGCAGATGAACTCGATACTGCTGATTGTCCACGGCATCGATCGTTGCTACGACTCGCATGCCTTCACTGTCTGTCGGCAGTAACGGAATGACCACGTCGTTCGCACCATGCAGTTCCGCAACCGTAGTGGCTTTGTTCAGGTGCAAAGTCAACTGAACCTGAGAGCCTTCGACGGCCGAAATCCGAAGCGTGTCTGCAATTTCCTGGGGAGGCAGTCCGGTATATTCCGGTGGCGTGATCAGTGCATCGACCTGTTCCAGACGAGGTCTCACGAATGTCGAAATCCGATACCGGTCTGAAAGATTTGGAAAATCCGGCTGGTCGAGGAATCGGATTTCGTCCGCCGACCTGCCGAACGCCACATCGTAAGCAATGTCTGATTCAATGGTCGGCAGACGAACGGCAAAGACCCCTTCGTCAACCGTGGAATCCATCGGAACGGTCACCGTTCCATCGTCCGCGTGTAAACGCAGCATTGCCGCTGTGGGAAGACTGTTGGCAAATCTGGCGACAATCGTCACAGCGCTGCCTCGTTCAATCTCCACGTCGCCGGGCTCGATTACGATATCCGTTTGCTGCAGGTCGACAGGCAGATTGAGGTCGCTGGCGGATGACAACGACGCGCGACTTCCTATGGATTCCCGCCCCCATCGACCGGCGGCTACTACGCTGGTCACCAGAAAGAAGAAGGACAGAAAGCTGAGAGTCGACCAGCGAAACATCTGTGATCTCGAAACGGCCGGTGTCCAGTCGGACTGAGTTGCCAGACGACTGGCTTCCTCCACCAGCATCGCCGTCATCACCGATGCCGGTCGGCCATCGCGACGAGGTTCCGTGGCGCGGACGGCCGTCAGAACGGCATCTCCCAGTTCCGGCCGGTACTGTTCCACCAGCCGCGCCGCTTCCACTGCCGTCGGAGCGCGCGAACTAAGCCGAGACAGTATCAGCCCGGTCATCGTGACTCCCAGCAGAATCAGCAGGGTATTGGGGAAGAAATCGTGCAGCGGCGGCAGCATCAGTGAAGCTGCGATGGCCGGGACAACCAGCAGCATCCACCACAGCGCCTGCTGCCGAAGGATTCGGACTTTGTAAATCCGCTGGGCGACCAGTTTCAGACTGCGTTCAAGGACCGTTCCTGTCATGACTTGTTCCTGCAGGACGACATCAGTTGGCGGTCAACAGTAATACGACCATTATCAGATCCACACAAAATGGAATCCAGAGCGATCTGCATCGCGAGAAGTCGGTTGAGTGGTTTCATTGCCAGCCCGCCATCGCACACACCAATTTATTCACTCTTCGTGCCGGAATTCACACTTTGTGGAATTTGATTCCATTCGTCATGAATAAGTTCGTCGACATCAAGAAGTCTAACGAGGCCGGGCCTCGAACCAATTCGAGCTACGGCTCGAAAATGCTCCCGTTGGTTGCTATGAAAACTTGACTCAACTGAAACAATTTTTCTGCAATCAGCGTAGCTAACCTTCCGCCAGCTGCCGTCGGTCAATGGCGGCTGACCACAGAGATTCCAGAACCAGGCAGGCCATACCACTAACCAACAGCCAGCGCCACCACTTTTGAGCTTTCTCCAGTTCGCTGGAACTCATCTGTGGCGACCGACCGTCCTGATCAAGAGATTCTGCGGTGATCTCATCATCCGTCTGTACACCTATGCCCAGCACCTGCAGTTGTCCGGCTGGCAGCTGTTCGGTGCGAGATTCCGATGGGGCCAGGCTTGCAATCAGCATGGCCGTTGTGTCCCCTTCTGCCGTTGTGGCGGTCAGTACGTAACGTCCGGGTTCGGTCAGCTTGACGGCTTTGGTGGAAGGCGGTTCGCTGCCGATAACACTGGTCGGTGACTCCGTGGTGCCGCCGGTTTCCGAAGTGTCTTCGGACGTGACTTCCATACCGTTCGGGAATGCCAGCTTCCAGTTGTCGGTCCCCGTCAGTTCCTTCGGTCGAATGGAATCGCCTACGGTTCGCAGGAACTGTCCTTTTTGAACGGGACTGGCCAGATTCAGCACGCGCGACAGCATCGGTGGAAATCGTGACGACAACGCCCACTGACTGTCCACAGGATGCCAGCCGCTGGCCAGCAGCAGAATGCGTCCTCCATCGCTGCCTTCCAGATCCAGAATTGCCGGCGATCCGGAATCAAAAGTGGCGGCAATATGAACACGATTTGCCGAAGTACTATCGGCGGGATCGTCTTCTGTGGAACGATCATCGGCCGTGGAAGCGTCGTTTGGCAGCGTCAGCGTACGGTACTTCCAGAATCGGATTGACGAAAAATCGGCAAAACGACCGTCTGTAAACACAGAAAAGATCGGGTGACTGAAGTCGACTTTCTCCAGCATGGCGTAGTCATCCACGACCGCTTCCGTCGCCGTGACTTTCACAGGCAGGAATCGAACGGCCGATTCAATTGTGGCAACATCGGATGCTGCAACCAGCAACGTTCCGTCTCGCTCCAGAAATGCCGTGATCGAATCGTGCAGGTTCAGCGGAATGGGGCCGGTGGCGATTGTCAGCTGCACGTCCGGCGGAATCGGCAGCGCTACACCACTGCCATCGACCAGGTCAATGACGCTGATGTCACGATCGTCACTGCCATCGAAAACCCGCTGCAGGTAATAGCGCATGGATTCGGGGTCGTTGGCGTCGACGGGGCCAATATGGGCCACTTGAACCAGAGGATTCTGAAGTTCCGGCAGGTCCAGAACATTGTCGAACGGATGTTCGTCGCCCTTCAGTTCCACTCCGGCAACGGACTGACCACGGGACCGATCCGCAGTCGGCAGCAGCACGGATCGCCGTTGCCCCGGCGCGACTTCGACCGGAATTTCCGGACCGATCGGAGCACCTGACACATCAAACGGCTGCAGAGAGTATTTCTGAGCCACCGCGTCGCCATCGCTGTTGATGCGAATTCGAGTTCGGTCGGCTCGCTGATCCTGAATGAAACTGATTCCCGCGTTGCCGCGTTTTTCCGGTTCGACGACCTTCAGTTCGACTTCAACTCCGGCTGGCCAGTCGTCTCGCCGAATGGAACTCAAGTCACTCCCGCGCTGAAAATCGGTTACCAGCACGAGTTGACGCTGGGTAATGCCGACCGAGTCCATTGTTTCCCGGGACAGCTCTTCTGCGGCCAGCATCATGGCGTTGCCGGTGTTGGTGCTCATCCAGTCGGCTGAATAATTTTCGATCACCTGACTGACCATCGCACTGCGTTCATCCGCTGACGCCGTCTGCCAGGTTTCCCGCGAAATCAGAGTGTGATATTCATCAGAGAACTCCGCGATGCTGAGCTGGTCGTTAGGTCTCAGGGCATCAACCGTTTCCTGAACCACCTTTCGCACCTGTTCATGAATTCCATCGCGCCGCATGCTGGCACTTTTGTCGACCAGAAGCATGACCACACGAGCTTCACCGTCGTCACTGTCGAGCGGTATGACTTCCCGCAGAAAAGGTCGAGCGAAGGCCAGCCCGATCAAAGCGAGCGCCAGAATCCTTAACAGCATCAGCGGCCAGTGTTCGATTGTGGAACGTCGGGTAAACCGCGGACGGCTGGGCTTCAGGAACCGCACCAGACTGAACGGCATTTCTTCCGTGGGTGCTCGACGCAGCATGTGCAGCACAACGGGAACAGCGGCGGCAGCCACACCCACGGCCGCAAAAATCGGTGCCAGAAAATCCATCAGACAAGCTCCCTGTCAGCAATACACGCGTGAGCGTCTGATTCAGCCGGTGGCCGACGCATGATCTTCAGATGCAGACGACTGAATGGCGTCATCGGCGAAGCCTCCGAGCGTGCAGGAATCCGGAAAGTGCCAGTTCCAGTGGCTGGTTGGTCACCGTTCGCACGAATGAAGCGCCCAGCTTTTCACAGATCTTCCGGATCGCGTCATTGTGTTCTGTGATTCGACGAATGTAGCTCTCGGCAGCATCCGTCGGGTCGGCATACAACCGCTGTTGAGTTTCCAGGTCCTCAAACAGCCGCGGCCCGTTGATGCTCAGATCCAGCTCCACGGGGTCCAGCACCTGAAACACAACCACGTCATGCAGGCAGCCTCGCAGCAGTTTCAGCCCGGCTTCGAACTGTTCCGGTGGAGCCAGCAGATCGGAAATCAGAACGACAAATCCACGACGATTCAGTCGGCGAGCTGCATGTTCCAGAGCCTGTTCCGGGTGAGTGTCATGGCCCGACGTCGGCTGTTCCAGACTGACCATGATTCGCCGCAGCTGCCCCGGGCGATAGCGAGCCGGGATGACCATGCGAACACGTTCATCAAACAGGCTGAGACCCACGGCGTCACCCTGTCGGTTCAGCAGCCATGCCAGGGATGCGGCAATGGTTCGAGCATAGTCGTGCTTGGTCCAGTCCAGCGATCCAAACGACATGGATCGACTGAAGTCGGTCACCAGATAACAGCGCAGGTTCGTTTCGTCTTCGAACAAACGGATGTAACTGCGATCCGTTCGAGCGTACAGCTTCCAGTCCAGAAATCGTGGGTCATCGCCCTGAGCGTACTGACGGTATTCCGAGAACTCGACCGAAAACCCGTGACGCGGACTTCTGTTCAGTCCCGTGCGAAAACCCTCCACAATCACCTTGGCTCGAAGTTCCAGCGAGCGAATGGACATCACGACTCGCGGATCCATGAAGGTGGACCCCGATGTTGCAGTCGTGGTTGTTGCTGAAGGTCGACTCATCAGGAGCCTTTAACTGATGTTCGGTCCGGCACCGCCGAACCGGTGTGCTGAATCTCGAATGGTCACAGCGAACAACGTGAGCGTCTTGGCGCCTGAAACTAACCACCTCTAAATGACCATCCACGCCAATCGGGTCAAGAGCATCGCCCTTGTCAGGCGACGGCTTCCTGTTTGGGATGGGGAACATGTTTCAGGAGGCGTTCAATCAGAATCTCCGTCGAGATGCCTTCGGCTTCCGCGCGATAGTTGGGAAGAATTCGATGTCGAAGAACGGGTCTTGCCAGAGCCTGAATGTCGGCCGTGGAGGCGTAAGGTTTGCTGTTCAACAATGCGCGGGCCTTGGCTCCCAGAACCAGATTCTGTCCGGCTCGCAACCCTGCGCCCCAGGAAACCAGGTCGTTCACAAAGTCCGGCGCGCCGGGTTGTCCGGGGCGGGATGCTGCGGCCAGTCGAACGGCGTACCGAACGACTTCGTCAGCAATCGGGACTCGCTGAACGACCTGATGAAATTACTGAACCACGCTGCCTTCGAACAGCGAACGAACCTTTTCACGACGCCGAGACGTGGTTTGCTGCACGACGGCCACTTCGTCGTCTTCCGGCAGGTAATCGATCAGCACGTTGAACATGAAGCGGTCCAGCTGAGCTTCCGGCAGGGGATAGGTGCCTTCCATCTCGATGGGGTTCTGAGTTGCCAGAACGAAAAACGGTTCCTCCAGTCGATGAACCCGCCCGGCCGCGGTCACCTGATGTTCCTGCATGGCTTCCAGCAAAGCGGACTGAGTCTTGGGAGGCGTACGGTTGATTTCGTCCGCCAGCAGCACGTTGGCAAACACCGGCCCCGGAATAAACCGCATGGCACGATGTCCCGCGCCGTCTTCTTCCAGAACTTCGGTGCCCGTGATGTCCGCCGGCATCAGGTCCGGTGTGAACTGGATGCGATTGAACTTCAGGTCAAACAGCTGAGCGATGGAGTTTACCAGCAGAGTCTTCGCCAGACCTGGTGCTCCGGTGATCAGACAGTGACCTCCGGAAAGCAGTGAGATCAGCAGCTGCTCGACCACGTCCTTCTGGCCAATAATGACCTTCGACAGTTCACCGTCGATGCTTTTCTTCATGGCTCGCAGCTGCGAAATCAGCTCGCGCTCGCGATCCGGTGTCAGTTCCAGTGGTTCGCCGGAAGGAACAGTTGTCACTTGAACGCTCGCTTCTTTTTCAGGGTCAGACATGTGGAAACAAACTTTCGTGGTGGCGAAATACGTGGTCTAACAGAACGTCTACTGCAAATGGTTATCGGGCACGATTCAATGTCCGGCAGAGCCGGACCTGCATCGTTGATTGTTAAAGCGACCAACGGGAGCGTCCCGGTGATTGACGCTCACTACCTCAAATTGATTACCTACGCCGTCGGGTCAGGCGGCGAAATCATTCTTGTTTCATTGTCCGGCAGAGCCGGACCTACATTGTTGATTGTCGAAGCGACCAGCGGGAGCGTCTCGGCGCTTGAAACTTTCCACCTTCAACGACAAGCGACGCCCTCGGGTCAAGGGCGAAGCCCTTGTTAGTGGGTTAAGGCGTAGAAGACGATGTTGATGCCCAGAGGATAGGCTTTCTTTTCGGAGAACTCTTTGAAGTACCATGGGTCTTCACCTTCTCGTTCCCAGCCGTCACCCAGATCGGTGTTGTGGCAGATGATGGCCATCATGCGACCGTTGTCATCGTACAGCCCAAGATAATGGGGATCGCGCGTGTCTTCGCCGCGTTCCCAGGTGATCAGATTGCCGCTGCCGTCAATGCGATTGGGGTGAGCGTGTCCGATGGCTGGAATCTGAGGCCGTTCTTTCAGGTCGTACACGCAATGGAAG
>JAGQPY010000449.1 GCA_020426485.1 Planctomycetaceae bacterium | reverse complement strand
CGGGTTAAACGCGGCAAAACGTTGTGATTCACAGATCAAAGACAATGTGAGACACTTGGACAGCGTGAAACACTTGGCGTGCATTGGCTTGCTTTCACGAACCGGGTGCCGTGGCAGAACGGATGCCAACTGTCAGAGGATCTCAGCGGAACCAAAATCACACGTCACACAAACCGCAGCCTGTCATCGGCTGCGGTTTGTTTCTTTCCGGGATAGCCTTCACGACGGCAGTCATCTCCTCCGGAAACCGGCACCGGCAAACATCGACTTGATGGAAGGACGCAGGCACCAACGATGACCGATGAGTCAACGCCTTCTGAAGCAGACTCGTTGACGGAAAATCAGATTTGTTCCGTCATTGGCACTGAGGGAATCACCAAACTGGTGGCGGCCTTTTATGCTCAGATTCCGGACGATGATATTCTCGGCCCGATGTACCCCGCTCACGATCTGGCTGGAGCCGAAGAACGACTGCGTCTGTTTCTGATCTTTCGATTCGGAGGTCCTCAGACCTACCTGCAGCTGCGCGGCCATCCTCGACTGCGAATGCGCCACGCGCCGTTCTCAATCAACCAGGCAGCTCGCGATCGCTGGATGCAGTTGATGCAAAACGCAATTGACGATTGCCGTTTCGCCCACGACGTTTCCGAAGTGCTGAAACACTTCCTGTCGCACGTGGCCACGTTTCTGATCAACCAGTGACCCAACAGGGGCTGAACCGTGGACTCGGCGGCGGCGCGAGCCGTTCGACACGCGAAATCCCGCGCGGCAACGCGGTCTCATTGGCCGCACTGCTGATCAGGCTCGCCATCAATTGGGGTCTGGAAATCCGCACCTGCCAGGTCGATGCTCGGATTTTCTGCCTGACAGGCCGTGTCCTTGAAGCGCTGCGCTGCCATCAAGGCGTTTGACGCTCGGTGAATTCCGGCATGACTGCCGAGCCGCACAGGGATTTCAAAAAACCGACCATTTTCGCCGGTTGTGCTGCGATCTCTGGTTATTGCTGAGCCGGTTCATCACAATGCCTGCCAAACTGCACGGCGGAAATCAGAGTTTTCATCCGAACCGGATGTCCTGATGGTCCGGCCGTATTCCTGAATTCTGATGATTCGGACGTACAGCTCGAAAGGCGGAAACTGTGGGTCAGGGTGAAGAAGAGGAAGAATTTGAAGATGTCGAACAAGTCCTGTTTCAGGGACCGATGTTCGGTCGCGAAACCAATCTCAAGCAGAATCCTCGTCTGGTCAAAGCGGCGCTGGTTCCCGTCAAGCGAATGATTTCCGACGGATTGTCTCGCCGAGCCCACACGATTCTTCTGGAACCGGGTCCGGGCAAAATTATCCTGCGATTTGTGGTCGACGGGATTCCTTATCCCGCCGGTGCCATGCCGCCTCAACGCGGCGTGGCCATGATTCAGATGATCAAGCTGCTTTCGGGGCTGAATCCGGAAGAACGAGAAGCTGCTCAGCAGGGCGGCATCAATGCAACGTTCGAAGACGTCAAGTACGAACTGCTGGTCGATTCGACTCCCCTGAAGCCGGGTGTGGAACGGCTTCGTATTCGAGTCAATAACCCAAAGATCAGCTACATCAAACCGTCTGAAGCCGGCATGCCTTCGGACCTCGTCGCCAAATTCCGAACTCTGACGGAAGACGGCAAGGGCATTATTCTGGCCTGTGGTCCTCCGGAAAGCGGCGTCACCTCGCTGTCGATGTGCGTCGTCCACTGCGTCGATCCGTACATTTACTCCGTGTTCAACATGGCAGACCTTGGTGGCAAAGAGCTCACCAACGTGACAGACTTCACTCCGGAGGAAGGCCATGATCTGGAGCTGAGTTTCGACCGCATGCTGCGACGTGAAGCGGACATCATTTACATGAATCCGCTGACGGATCCCGCCGTCGTTCAAACGATGTTCGCCTTCGCCAATCGAGTTGGATTCATTGCCGAAGTTCCGGCTCGTACGCCGGTCGATGCCATCAAAATGCTGATCGAATGGGTTGGTAAAGATCAGGTCGCGACACATGTACGCGCGATCGTGACGCAGAAACTGATTCGCCGCCTGTGCGATGATTGTAAGCAGGCCTTCCGACCCAACCCGCAGTTACTGCAGCGACTGGGACTGCCGCCGGAAACCTCCGTTCTGTACCGAGCCCCCGCGCCGCCGGATCCGGAAGATCCGGAGGCCACCAGCATCGAAGAACTGTGCGCTGACTGCGACGGAGTTCCGTTTCATGGTCGCGCGCCGGTGTACGAGGTTCTGGAAATGACGGAGGGAATGAAGGAAGTCATCCTGGCAGACGCAGATCCGGAAGCGATTCGCAAACAGATGAACGACGAAGGCATGAGGACCCTGCAAAAGGATGCTCTGCGTCTGGTTGTGGAAGGCAAGACTGCACTGGAGGAAGTTCAGCGCACATTCGCCTCGCCACAGGCACGCAAAGGCAAAGCTCGCCCTCGACCAAGACCTCAGGAATAACTCGTTCCAAATTCACCGCGGATGATCCTGACCTGCATCATGAGCGGGTCCGGCACCGCCGTCCGAAAGTCTTATCGATAAAAAGCGACCAACGGCAGCCGATCGGCACGTGTGACTGACCGTGTCCGCGTGCCGACCACACTCATCAGGTCAAGGGTGAAGCCCTTTTGAGGAAAGGATGCGGTGAACTCCGCGACCTCCCATTTCAATGCCGAACATGCCACGTTGCCGACAACGGCAGAACGTGAGTATCGGCAGCGACTGGAAGCGGCCACGGTTCGGCAGACGTCGCTGGAAAGTCGCGATCGAAAGTTCGTTCGAGTTCGCATTGTTTCTTTCGTGGCGATCATTTTCGTCGGCGCGATCTGTATTGGTGACGCCAGCGTTGGCTGGTACTGGCTGCTGCTGCCGGTGTCCCTGTTTGTTGCCGTTCTCAGACTTCATCAGCCGGTGACTGAAGAACTGCGACGCTCGCAGGCATCATGTGACTTTTATCAGCAGAACCTGCGGCGGTTGTCGGGAGCGTGGCGAGATTTCAAAGCTGACGGAGCCGCCTTTCGTAACTCGCAGCATCCGTGGGCCGACGATCTGGATATTTTCGGCCCAGGCTCCGTCTTTCAGAAGCTGAATCAGTGTCGTATGCTGCCATCACAGCGAAAGCTGGCGACATGGCTGACCGAGATCGCTGATTGTGAAATCGTTCGCCAGCGACAGGCTCAGGCCGAATCACTGAAGTCACAGACGGAACTTCGCGAACGCCTGGCCACGATCGACGACCACCGCACCGACTGGCAGGCGGCCGAACGACTCCTGACCCAATGGGCCTCGGAACCAGCCTTGCCGTTTTCTGCATGGACGCTCTGGGCGACCCGCCTGCTGGCCATCATTTGCGGCATTGTGATTCTGCTGGTGATGATGACGGGGCTGACCAGTTCCGCCATCCTGCTGGTGATGCTGTTGCAGGCTCCCTTTGCCTGGGCCAATCGGCGGCGGATTCAGGACATCATGCAGCACATGGACTCCGTGGATCTGGCCCTGCGTCAGCTGGCGGAGATCCTGTATCAGATGGAGTCCTTTCCATTCGACGAACCATCGCTGCTGCGTCTCCAGCGACAGTTCACGGCCGATAATCAGGTGGCCTCAGAACGCATCCATGAACTCAGCAATCGCATTCAGTGGCTCAACAACGCCCTGCGGAACCAGTTTTTTCTGCCGTTGGCATGGATGTTCGGACTGTTTATTCACCTGCCGCATCAGGTGGAAACATGGCGGCTGAAGTACGGTCATCACATTCCGGAATGGCTGGATGCGGTCACTTCACTGGAAGTAATCCTCAGCGTGGCAGCCTTCAACTACGAACAGGAAACCTACTGTCTGCCGAAGATTTCCCCTGATCACGTGCAGTTTTCCGCCACGGCACTGGGGCATCCGCTGCTGGATCCCGCAACCTGTGTTGGAAACGATGTGAGTCTGACAGCGGATCGGCCGTTGATGCTGATCAGCGGTTCCAATATGTCGGGCAAAAGTACGTTGCTGCGGTCTGTGGGAACCAATCTGGTGCTGGCATACTGCGGTTGTCGAGTCAACGCGTCGTCGTTTGCCGCTTATCCGTTTCAGGCGGCGACGGCGATGCGAGTCAGTGATTCGCTGCAGGAAGGCCGGTCTCTGTTCATGAGTGTCCTGAGACGGCTGAAGGCCGTCGTTGATCTGACCAGCCAGCCGCAACCGGTGCTGTTCCTGCTGGATGAAATTCTCAGCGGTACCAACTCACACGACCGACTTCACGGAGCCGAAGCCGTCATCCGAAGTCTGGTCCAGCGAGGCGCTCTGGGCATGGTGACGACTCATGACCTGGCGTTGACGAAAATCGTTGATTCCATGGAAGGCAAAGGCTTCAACATGCACTTCGAAGATCAGGTGACCGACGGACATATGACCTTCGACTATCACCTGCGTGAAGGCGTCGTCCAGCGCAGCAATGCGATTGAACTGATGAGGATGATTGGGCTGGACGTCTAGCACCAGACGTCTGGCAGCTCCATCCGGCGACAGCAAACGGCTCGAAAAGTCGCCCAACGACCGCACCTGAACAGGCTTGTCCCGCAGTATTCATAGCTGGCGGAAATTCCGTCACAACGAACCAGAAGGCTCATTCAACGCAGCTCCAGGCTCTTGTGGCTTCGTTTTAGAATCTTACGGAGTAAGATGCGTGCACGGTGCGCGCATCTTTGTTCAAGCAACCAACGGGAGCGTCTCGGCGGTTGAA
>JAGQPY010000448.1 GCA_020426485.1 Planctomycetaceae bacterium | reverse complement strand
TAATGAACAGCAGCAGCCCGAACAGCAACGTCTTCATGAGACCAAAACAATCGTTGATGGAGGGTGGAAGGAGGAAGGGAAACGGGGCGGGAAGACCTGTGAGTTTATCGCCAAACGTTCTGAATTCGAAGCGATTTCCGGAAACGACGGCTCGGCCACTCGGCTGCTCAGGACAACACCGCGCGATCGAGTGATGACATTCTTTGGGCAAACACAGTCAGAACACTGTTCCAACCGAAACAGAATCGGCCGGCAGTTTGCAACGAACCGACCTGGTGGTCAGAATCTTTGGTTCAATCCCGCCACTCTCATGGAGCCCTCCTGATGAAGACCCTTCAATCGCTGTTCACCGTCGGCTTGATGTTTGCGTCGACGGTGATGTCATTCGCATCCATCCACGCAGCCGATGGCTGGAAAGCGGGCGTCGCAAAGACCGCAATCACTCCCAGCGAACCCATGTGGATGTCCGGTTACGCCAGCCGAGACAAACCAGCTCAGGGTAAGCTTCACGACCTGTGGGCGAAAGCGTTGGTACTGGAAGACTCAACAGGCACACGTCTCGTTCAGGTCAGCCTTGACCTTGTGGGAATCGGGCGAGACCTGTCGGTCATGATCTGTCGGCAACTGCAGGACACGTACCACCTCAAACGTTCTCAAATCGCCCTGTGTACGTCTCACACTCACACAGGCCCCGTGGTCGGACACAATCTGGGTTCCATGTACTTTCTGAACGAATATCAACAGAAACAGGTCAATGACTATTCGGACTTCCTTGCCAAATCGATCGTGGAGGTCGTTGGCCAGGCCATCAGCAGCCTGCGTCCCGCTCAGCTGCGATATGGAGCAGGTTCGACAGACTTCGCCGTGAATCGGCGCAACAACCGGGAACCTGATGTGCCGATGCTGCGAGAAAAAGGAGAACTCAAAGGACCTGTCGATCACACCGTACCGGTACTCGCCGCCTACGATCAACGGGGACAATTGTTTGCCCTGACATTTGGCTACGCCTGTCACGCCACGGTGCTCAGTTTTTACGAATGGTCAGGCGACTGGCCCGGTTTCGCTCAGATCGAAATCGAATCGCGACATCCGAACGCAATAGCGTTGTTCGCAGCTGGTTGCGGCGCGGATCAGAACCCGTTACCACGTCGCACTGTTGAACTGGCCCAAAAATATGGCCGAATGACGGCCGATGCCGTCGACAGCATACTCGGTTCTTCCATGACAACAGTGCAGGGCAGTGCGGCTCATGCGTATCAGGAAATCGATCTGGCGCTGGGAGAACTGCCTTCGCGAGAATCCATCGAAGCCGATACGATGTCCACAAACAAGTACGTCGTCAGTCGAGCAAAGAGCCTTCTGGAACAGCTGGACCGCACTGGTCAACTGGATCAGACGTATCCGTACCCTGTTCAGGTCTGGGGTATTGGAAAAGACCTGCGAACCGTCATTCTGGGCGGCGAAGTCGTGGTCGAATATTCCCTGCGAATTCAACAGGAGCACGCGGATCGCGCGATCTGGGTCGCCGGATACAGCAACGATGTGATGGCCTACATCCCGTCCGTTCGAGTCCTCCAGGAAGGCGGTTACGAAGGCGCGACCAGCATGATCTACTACGGGCTGCCAACCATCTGGTCAGAAAAAGTTGAGGACCACATCTGTGAAACCGTCCGCCAGCTTGTGAGGACAGTTGACGCTCAACCCTGAACACGCTGTCGCCGGAATATCCCACGGCGTCACGCAAAAAGTTCAGCCGCTGGTGATCCGGAGAGTTGATCAACAGCGGGTTGCACGAATCGTATCTGTGGCAGTCCGTTTGTGTCATCGCTTTCAATAGCGGTCGTACGGGAAGTCCGGCGACTTTCGCAATGAGTTTGGAGTCATCGAATTCTGCAGCCTGTCAACCGCGTTCACCTGCTGCTTCAAGAACGCTGAGCTGCAAGTCTCAGAGCAATCCTCGAAAGTCTGAAGTGCATGAAGTCTTTCATTATCATACTGATCAGCCTCGCGGCCCTTTTCGCAGTCGGTCGACCTGAATCCGTTGACGCTGATGAACCCGCTGAAACATCGGCGACCGCACCGAAAGTTGGGGCAGATCATGCAGAGCAAATGAAACAGGGAACCGCGCTGTTCCGGGACAAGGTCAGAGGAATATTCACGACACACTGCCTCGAATGTCATGGCGGAAAATCCGTGAAAGCCGATTTCGATCTGTCACGACGCGAGCTGCTTTTGGCGAGCGGCTTTGTCGGTGAGACTTCGTCCGAAAGTCACCTTGTGCAATTGCTGACTCACGAAGCGGAGCCTCACATGCCGCTGATGTCAGAACGGCTTTCCGATACAGCGATCGCGAGCATCCGAAAATGGATCGACCTCGGTGCACCTTACGACAAGCCGCTGACCGACGGACCGGCGGACAAATCCGGGAAACCCATGGTCGTGACCAACAGCGATCGGGAATTCTGGTCATTTCGCCCGCTCCAGCCGGTGAAGATCCCCGACGTCGATCACGTGGAATGGTGCCGCACTGACGTCGATCGCTTTATTCTGGAGCGTCAGGAACAAGCGGATTTGCTGCCAAACAACACTGCAGATCGGCGAACTCTGATTCGGCGAGCCACCTTTGATTTGTTGGGCCTGCCTGCCACTCCGGAGGAGGTTGAGGCGTTCGTCAACGATCCTGCTGCTGATGCTGTGGCTTGGGAACGAGTGGTGAATCGACTGCTCGAATCACCGCACTATGGTGAACGCTGGGCACGTCACTGGATGGATGTGGCCAGATTTGCGGAATCTCATGGCTATGAACAGGACTATGATCGCCCTTCGGCCTATCACTATCGTGACTTTCTGATCCGAGCGTTCAACGACGACCTGCCGTTTGATCAGTTTGTGCAATGGCAGCTGGCTGGCGACGAACTCGCACCCAACAACCCCTTGGCGTTGATGGCAACAGGCTTCCTTGGAGCCGGAGCATTTCCGACCCAGCTGACGGAGGCGGAATTCGAATCAGCTCGCTATGACGAACTTGACGACATGGTCACGACGACCGGAGTGGCATTCCTCGGCCTTTCACTCGGCTGTGCCCGATGTCATGATCACAAATTTGATCCGGTGCCGGCACATGATTACTACCGAATGGCGGCAACCTTCACGACTGCCATTCGAAGTGAAGTGGAACTGGATCTGCAACCGAACATCAATCAACAACGGCTGGCAGAATGGAATCAGCAACACAAGGCCCTGCAGGATCAGCTGCAGAATTTTGAACAACAGCAGCTGTCAGGAAGATTCAGGGACTGGCTGAAAACGGACGGCTTTTCTTTGTCAATGCCTGCGTGGGTGCCTGTAAATATTGTGAGTATTACGTCCTCTGCGGGAACGAAGTTCGAAAGACAGTCCGACGATTCATGGCTGGCGACCGGTGCTGTGCCCCGAGTCGAGGAACTGACGATCGTAGCAACGTCACAGCTGCCGACCGTTTCTCGCCTGAGACTGGAAGCGCTCGTTCATCAAAGTCTGCCCAATAACGGCCCCGGCCGAGCCCCCAATGGCAACTTTGCACTGACCCACATCGATGTCCGGACTCATGCGTCGGAAGACAATGATGAAAACTTCAACTCGATTGGCGTGAATTCGGCCGCTGCAACACATCAACAGAACACGTCCAGCCTGTCCGTGAATTCGTCCATCGACAGCGATCCGAACACAGGCTGGGCGGTCGACGCCGGAGGCATCGGTCGTGACCAGGCAGCCGTGTTTGGATTCACGTCACCGGTCAGCAACCGTTCCGGTCAACAGTGGACGGTTCGGCTCACGTTTCACCACCCCAACCCCAAACATTCGGTGGGCCGCTTTCGACTGTCATTCTCCAATGACGACAAAGCACCGGTGGCCGCTGGTGGTGATGGCCCAACGGCAGATATTCAATCAGCGATTTTGGAAGCTCGAAAGTCACTGGACCCGACTTCCGAAGCATGGTCCAAAGCCTCGAAGTGGTTCGCCACAACTCTGCCGGAATGGAAACAGCTTCACGAAGCCATGACGAAACACCAAACCGCAGGGCCACCTCAGCAGCTGACAAAAGTGCTGGTAACCAGCGAAGGGTTACCGCACCTGCCACATCACGCTGATGGCCGCGGCTTCCCACACTTTTATCCACAAACACATTTTCTGACACGAGGCGACATCCATCAGAAAGGCGAAGTTGTCCAGGCCGGATTTCTGCAGGTCCTGACACCGCCGGAAATCGATGAAAGCCAATGGAATGTCGCTCCACAAAACGCCGATGCGCGAACCAGTTTTCGTCGAGCAACTCTGGCACGCTGGATAACGGACACAGATCACGGCGCGGGTTCGCTGGTCGCACGAGTCATCGTGAATCGCCTGTGGCAGCATCACTTTGGTCGAGGAATTGTGGCAACGCCGAACGATTTCGGTGTTTCCGGTGACCGGCCCAGTCATCCGGAACTGATCGAATGGCTCGCTCAGGAACTGGTGAACAACCAATGGCACCTGAAGCCTCTGCACAAAATGATCATGACCAGCAGCGTCTATCTTCAATCCGCTGAACATGACGAATCCCGAGCCATGACAGATCGTGAGAACCGTTTTCTGTGGCGGTGGGCTCCACGGCGACTGGAAGCCGAAGCCATTCGCGATTCGATGCTGGCCGTCAGCGGGCGATTGAACCGCACGATGTATGGTCCCGGAACGCTGGACCAGAACATGGATCGTCGGAGCGTTTACTT
>JAGQPY010000447.1 GCA_020426485.1 Planctomycetaceae bacterium | reverse complement strand
TCGTGCCTGTCCCCGACGGACTGGAAGTCCGTCGTACAACTCAACACGACCCCAGTTTTAAGCTGTCACAAAGCAACAGTCTTTGACTTCGGTCTTTGTGAGCAGGGGGCTGCCCCCATGAGATTAACAGTCCCCGTCGCTGCCGAAAATAAAACGAGCCCCGATACCTTCGGCATCGGGGCTCAGAATCATATCTTCTGCTGCGTCGTAATTCGACGCTCATCAAACAGTCGCAGTCGGGGTTCCGATCTGCTCGCTGTCCTTCAGGCGGCGGCCGAATCCTTCGAAATCATGGTCTTTTCGCCCCGAGCCATTTCTTCGGTGATGACAAAGGTTGATCCGCGTTCCTTTTCCGGAAGTTCGTACATGATGTCAAACATCGTGCGTTCAAGAATGCTGCGAAGGCCTCGTGCCCCGGTGTCACGTTCGCGGGCCTGGCGAGCGATTTCCCGCAGTGCTCCGGGTGTGAATTCCAGATTGCACTCTTCCATCTCAAACAGCTTTTTGTATTGGCGAACAAGAGCGTTGCGAGGTTCGGTCAGAACCTGAACCAGCGCTTCTTCGCTGAGTGGTGCCAGCGTTCCCATCACCGGAAGTCGACCGATGAGTTCGGGGATCAGGCCGAACTCCAGAATGTCGTCGACGTCAGCGTTGTGCAGCAGTTCTGCACGGACGCGTTCTTCCGAAGTGGATGAGTTATTACCGAAACCGATCACCTTTTTACCAAGTCGCTTGGCGATGATGTCTTCCAGACCAACAAACGTTCCACCGCAGATGAACAGAATGTTGGTGGTATCGATCTGGATGTACTGCTGCTCCGGATGCTTGCGTCCGCCCTGTGGCGGAACATTGGCCACGGTCCCTTCCAGCATTTTCAGCAGAGCCTGCTGAACACCTTCGCCCGAAACGTCGCGAGTGATCGAGACGTTCTGGCTGGTCTTTCCAATCTTGTCAATTTCATCAATGAAGATGATGCCTCGCTGAGCGGCTTCGATATCAAAATCCGCCGCATGCAGCAGTTTCAGCAACAGATTTTCAACGTCTTCACCAACGTAGCCCGCTTCGGTCAGAGTTGTGGCGTCACCGATGGCGAAGGGAACCTGAAGAACTCGAGCCAGCGTCTTTGCCAGAAGTGTCTTTCCGCATCCGGTGGGCCCCACCAGCAGGATGTTGGATTTTTCAATTTCAACTTCGTCATCCATGCCTTCATGGATGTGCATCAGTCGCTTGTAGTGGCTGTGGACGGCAACAGACAGCAGCTTCTTGGCGTGCTCCTGCCCAATCACATAGGCATCAAGCTCAGCCACAAGTTCTCGCGGAGTCGGCACTTTGTTGAACAGTTTGCCACTGGTTCCGCGCCGACGGCGCTCCTGATCCAGAATCGACTGACAAAGTTCAATGCATTCCCCGCAGATGTAAACATCTTCCGGACCTTCCACCAGCGGACCGACTTCCCGGTAGTTCTTGCGGCAGAAGGAACAGTTGGCGTTGCGTTTGCCCTGCGAGGGCTTCTTACCGGTCCCAAAATCCTTACCAGACGGCATTGTGATTCCTTTGATCATCCGCAGCAGCGTCGTCGGTGGTTATCCTGGCCCAGGAGTGATGAGCCTGCCACGAAGGACACTGCAAACGATTGGTTTTCAGGGAGCTTTCTCCGGGTTGTCGGCGTCCCTGCCAACCGTTTTGAACGACGGCGCTGCCTGGAAAGGATTTCCGAGGCGGCAACAAAGAGAGGCTTGTGATCGGACGTGTCTAAAACGAACAATGAATAACTTTGGTTTCTCGATACAGTTTCAGTCAGCAGCAATGTCGTCAGTTCATCCCTGTTGAGCCCGAACGGTCCTGATCAGTACCCGCAACATGGGGAGCATTTTCAGACGCTGGATCTTCTGAAGTTGAAGTGGATGAACCTGTCCCTTCTGATGTGATGATTTCGGCTGTTTGAGAATTGTTTCCATCGCAATCCTCGCGATGGGTGCCTTTCAATGCAGAATCGTCAGAATCGGTCGCACGATTCTCGTCAGACATCCGCTGCACTAAACGACTTTTGATCGATCGGAATTCTTCCGAACTCAACTCACCCTGGCTGTGCAAATCCCGCACTGCGGACAACATCTGCCGATCGATTTCAGCAGGATCACTATGATCCGTCATGGCTGCGGTCAGACGAGCAATCACCCAAATGAAAATGATGAGCAGAAACAGAACAACCCCGAAGAACCACCAGTTGTGCACCGGAAGTTCAGGAATCGCTTCCGACAGTCGCAGAATCGACTTAAGTATCGACATATTCACTGTCCGTGAATCCAGGTCTCGTGGTTGGCTGTCTCAGCCCACTTTGATGATCCGGACCCACCGTCTGTTCACCCAACTGCCGTGGCGTTCCGGAATCTGAGTCTAGCAAACGGAATGCCAATCATCCACAACCGAGACGTCTGCCCACTTGAAGTTTCGATCGACTCCGACGCGGCTTCCATGCGTTTTCCCGGCAATTTGAGCCAATTGTGCGACTCAGACAGCCCACTCTCATGCCCAACCGGCAGTCCGGAACCAAGTGTGAAGGCGATTCCTAAGACGTTCCTCACGCCAATTTCTTCAATTGAGAATTGTCGTATTTACAGACGGTCCCCATCGGCGAAAGATCTGCCACAGGCTTTGCGAGTGAAGGTCGTAACCATGTGTTGCATTCTTGCAATGGCAAAACCTGTGAAGATCCACAAGCTGCCCCAGCCCGCCCGAACTTCCTGTTCTAGGCTGTTTACATAACCGGACAACCGTAGAGACGGAATGGAAGATTCTGGTCCCTCAAATGCGATCCGGCTCAGGGTGCCGCTTTCCGGGAGGTTATTCTCTACGCAAGCGGCCATGAATTGATGTCAGGTGGATGATCTCACTGGTACGGATTCGAATGTTGCATCCTCAGCTGTTGCGACGTCTTTCCGTCAGAGCGTCTTCCTGATGAAAAACAGTTTTCACAACGGCCGACATGAGGTTTTCCGAACAATTGGTCGCATGATCTGAGGCAGAGCCTCATCGGAATGTGTTCTGCGAATGGATTTGCAGTTCTCGATTCACTGGAGATCGGACATGTCAAATCTCAAAACAGCATTCGCATTTCTGTGTATGTCAGTCCTGTCGGCCCAAAGTCAGGCCGGGCTGTGTGGAGTTCCGAGTTATTCATGTTGCCCCACGGCAGCCTGTAATCCAACATGTTGCTACACAACGGCTCGAGTTGCCACTGAAACCTGTTATCGCACTGTCTGCGATACGGTCTACGAGCCCGAGCAGTACGTTGCAAGTCGGACGGTTTACGAAAATGTC
The DNA here is from genome assembly GCA_020426485.1 of Planctomycetaceae bacterium. GTDB lineage: Bacteria > Planctomycetota > Planctomycetia > Planctomycetales > Planctomycetaceae > JAGQPY01. The sequence continues at coordinate 1,440 of JAGQPY010000447.1, read as the reverse complement.
TGCGAGGAAGTCGAGCAGACCTGCTACCGAACCGTGACAGAAACGGCCTACCGAGAAGAGCCCTACACTGTCTGCCGTCCCGTGACAGAGACCGCCTATCGTGAAGAGACTTATTGTGTGCAGCGGCCGGTATTTGAAACACAGTACCGCAGCTGCAATTACACCGTCCAGAATCCGGTTTGGGAAGATCACGTTCGGGAGAATCGTTACACCATTATGCAGCCGGTCTGCGAAACCGTGGAACAGGAATGTCGTCGAGTCGTAATGCGCCAGGTGACAGAAACTCGCCAGCAGGAAAGATGCTACACCGTGATGCGGCCCGAAACCCGGACTCGCTGTGTACGTCGGATGACGGGACAATGGGTTACTCAGCAGCAATGTATTCCCGGACCGGTGATTCCTCGGATTGTTTGTGGGCCGCTGGGCCCGTCATTCTGCATGACGCAGGCTCCCCCAAGAACGGTCTGTCGCCGTGTCTGGTGCCCGCGAGTTGTTGAACAGCAGGTGCCTTACACCGTCATGGTTCCACAGGTGGTGCGTCAGACCTGTCCGTATACCGTCACTCGCTGCGTACCGGAAACCGTCGTCACCAAAGTTCCTGTTCAGGTCACTCGAATGGTGCCTCGGGAAGTCGTTCAGAGAATTCCCTATCGAACCTGCCGTATGGTGACGGAAACTCGGACTCAACAGATTCCGTACCGGGTTTGTCGATTTGAGACAGAACAAAAAACCCGCAGTATTCCATACACCGTCTGTCGCAACGTAACGGAACAGCATGTCCGCAGAATTCCATACTGCGTTCAGAAACAGGTGCCGTATACTTCAACTCGCACCGTTTCCAGGCTGGTACCCAAACAGGTCGAAACCACATGCACGCGGATGGTTGCAAAACAGGTGACTCGACAGGTTCCCTACGTTCGAACCTACCTCGTTCCGGAAACCGTCTGCGGATCTGCGATGTCTGCTCCCTGTGGTTCCGGTGATTGTTGCGGATGCGGCGGTTAACGAAGTTTCGGACGTCACCAGCTTTGGCGGGACTCATCCAGCCGCTGCCGGGCAAACTTATCCCCGCAGCGGTTTTTTGATGCGCGAATTTTTCAGGTTCGTGGAGCTGATGGGAGTCGGTCGATGCCGTTGGCTGCCGCCTGACCTCTGGGCGAAGTGGTGCAGGTCACGGTCAACTGCTTTTCCGACCTGTCACGAATCAACGGCTGCAGGTTCCTGCCGGAGAAGTGGTTTTGCCCGCGTTCACGACCTGCTACAATTCCGTCATCCGATGGTGCGGCGGCTTCTTTTTGTTCAACCGACGCCCGATGAGAATGATTGCAGCGACGTTCTGAAGCAATCAGGGTCTGATTTCGAATGGAGAAAATGTTCAGGCGATGACTGGTTACACTGTGCACACTGGGGCGAGTAAGAAATTCGTAGCGGGTTGGGACC
>JAGQPY010000446.1 GCA_020426485.1 Planctomycetaceae bacterium | reverse complement strand
TCTTTCGCTGAAGTTCCGGACCTCGCAGTCCCGCCGTCGCGGCCGGACCGTTGGCATCCATGTGCAGAATGCGCAATCCTTCTTCCGTACGAAGGACTTCGGTGATGCCGATATCAGGTCGAATGACGCGTCCGTGTTCGATCAGTTCCGGGATGGCACGAGCGATCAGATTCGAGGGAATGGCAAATCCGATGCCCGCACTCTGTCCGGTTGCACTGGCGATGGCGGTGTTCATTCCGATCAGGCGGCCGTGAGAGTCCAGCAACGGTCCGCCGGAGTTGCCCGGATTGATGGCGGCATCAATCTGAATCACGGATTTGATCGATCGTGCTCGAGTAATCGGCAGGGAACGATTCAGGCTGGAGATGATGCCGGTCGTCATCGTGCGTTCCAGTCCGAAAGGATTCCCGATGGCAAAGACCTTCATTCCCACCTTCAGGTTGCCGGAATCGCCCAGCACCACGGGATACAGATGTTCGGCGGGTGCGTCGATGCGGATGATGGCCAGGTCGTTCAGTGGATCGACACCAACGGGCTGAGCTTCAAACGTTTCGCCATTGAACAGCGTGACGGAGATCCGTTGAGCGTCTTCGATGACGTGGAAGTTTGTCAGGACGTGACCTTTCATATCCAGAACGAAGCCCGACCCGGCGTCTTCCGTGGGGTTTTCGCGAAACAGGCCTCGTTCGCCTCCAATGCGAGTCGCGATGTTGGCCACACTGCGATTGTTCATTTCATAGACGAATGCGGCAGCCGCTTCGTCGGGGGTCAATCCGTCTGCGATGTAGGCTCGCGGTGCCGGAGGAGGAGAAATTCGGGGCGTCCCCTCTCCTGCATCGGTCGCAGACGGAATGTTCAGCTGTTGTCCTGCCGCCAGAGGCAGTGACGAATGCGAATTCAGGAAGCACGTTCCGCACACTGCGCCCGCGGCACCCGCCATAAAGCACAACAAAAACTGTTTCATTGGAAACTTATCCTTTGGAAACATCGATCTCTGATCGTTCTCAGCACAATCGAAGACTCGACAGCCCGGCCGACGCAGAAGACTACCACAATCCCCCTGTGTACCTCAAAGGGAAGTTTTATGACGCTTCTGTCCGGGCTCGGCGGAGTTTTCCTGTCGGGGCGATCAGCGAAGAGCTTCTTTTTCGAACTCCGCAGAAAACCATCGCGATCCTCTCAGGTTTGGTGAGTGGTTCCTGATCAGATCCAGTATTCCGGAACCTCGGGGGATTTCGAAGCCGGAGTGTCGGCTTCATGCGAGTTCACGGTTTTCATGGCGGTCTCGACCGAATCCTTCACCATTCGGAGACGTTGAATGGCCTGAGTCAGATCCTGAATCGAAAAGTGGCTTGGCAGGCAGTGACAGAATTCGACAGCACCACCGGTATTGAGGTCTTCTCGATCATTTTCGTCGCACACCACAATGCAGCCCAGGTCAGGACGAACCACTCTCTGTTCGTTCATCATTCTTTGAACGTCGGCGAGAGCGATTCCATCACCGAACACAACCAGTTCGATTCCGTGCTGTTGCTGAAGCGCACTGACGGCGGTTGGAACGTCGTCGCAGACAATGCTGGAGATGCTGAGTTGATCGAAAAGGGCCTTCGTTCTCCGAGCTTCGGCGATGTTATTTTCAACCAGAAGTACGATGGCCTGAAGCATCTGGCTTCGAGCAGGGTTACCGACCGGCATTGGTGGGGCGGTGTTGGCGTGCAGGGGGAGAAAGATCTGCATCGCCGTGCCGCGAGCCAATTTGCTGTCGACGGAAATGAAGCCTCCTGCCTGCTGGACAATCCCGAAGACTGTTGCCAGTCCCAGCCCGGTTCCTTCCCCAACCGGCTTCGTCGTGAAAAAGGGTTCAAACAGGTGCTGCTGAACGTCCGTCGTCATTCCCATTCCGTCGTCATGGACTTCCAGGCACACGAAGCGCCCCGGTCGAACGGGGACCCCGGCGAACACACGTGGCCCGGTGATATGCTGAACGGAAGTGGAAATTCGAATCTGACCGTGATCCTGAATCGCATCCCGAGCATTGACGACCAGGTTGGCCACAATCTGGTCTGCCTGAGACGGGTCGATGTAGACGGTACAGTTCTGTTCCGCCGGAGCCCATTCCAGGTGAATGTGCTTTCCAATCAGACGTTCCAGCATTCGGAGCATCGCGGGAATGGTCACATTCAGGTTGACCAGTTGCGGCGGCGCCATCTGGCGTCGAGCGAACGTCAGGAGCTGCCGGGTCAGATCGGCCGATCTTTCTGCGGCACGCTGAATGGCCTGAAAGTGTTTCAGGATGTTATCGGGGAGCGATTCATCGGACAGGGCAACATCGGAATGCCCCAGAATGACGGCCAGCATGTTGTTGAAATCGTGTGCGATGCCTCCCGCGAGGCGCCCGATCGACTCGATCTTCTGTCCCTGCAGCAGATGTTCCTGAAGCTTCAATCGCTCCAGATCGGCCAGTTTGCGATCATTGATATCCTGAGTCGTTCCGTCCAGAAAGATTCGGCCATCCTCGGTCCGCCGGGCGGTTGCCTCACAGGACACCCATCGCACGGTTCCGTCGCCGACCACACAACGAAGTTCCGTTGCCACGATCTCACCGGGGCTTTCAATGACCTGCTGCAGAAACTGATGTGCGAGATGAGCGTCGTCAGGATGCACGAATTTCTCAATGAACTCTTCCGCTGAAGACGGCATTTCGTCCGGGAGAATTCGCATCACGGCAAGCACTTCTTCGGACCATTCGACACGTCCTTCTGTCACATCAATCGTAAAATATCCAAGCCTCGCTCGTCGCTGGGCTTCACGCAGCCGAGCTTCACTGCGACGAAGTTCTTCGTCTTTCTGATTGCTGTTAATCGCCACCTGCACCATGTTGACGGCCTGACCGATCGTTCGCTCCGTCTCAGGGTTCATTGGAAGTCTGGGATCTCCAATCAACAGCAAACCGCCTCGGACATTCTGATCGGCGTTTCGAATGGAATGAAAATCAATTCGCCGAGCGACCGGAATGGCTTCATCGGCGGATTCGTTCGTGTCTGCTGAGGCCGCGGCCGTCAGACTGCCTTCCAGAATACCTGGAGCGCATTTTGGTACATCATGAAACATCACTCCGAAAAACCGCGAAACCGTTTCGCCACTCATGCTGCCTGCGACACCGCTTTGAACTCGCAAATCAGGACCGCAGAAAAGGAGCACCACCTGAAGATCCGGAATCAGCGATTCCACGGCCAGACAGATGGCCCGGGCGACCTGATTGAGCGAAGCTTTCGAAGCGATCAATTCCAGAATTCGCCGATGGTTTGCGGCGGCCCGATCCCGATTGACTCGGGCTGTAACGTCCTGAAACGTGCCGAAGAGTCGAGTGGGCCTGCCGTTTTCGAAGTCTGCACGGCCCTTGGCACGCACCCAGATCCGTTTCCCCTTCGCGGTGATGAACGGAAGCTCCAGATCCCACGGCTGCCCGGTCTCCATTCCTTTGTTCACAGCGTCGACCACTAATGAACGAGCCTCCGGAGCGTAAAAGTTGATGGCCTCTTCCAGTCGCGGTTCGTAGTCCAGAGGAACCTCGTGCAGACGTTTCGTTTCTGTCGTCCACGTTGATGTCCGATCCGGAAGCCTGACCTCCCAGCCACCCACCCCGGAAACTCGTCCGGTTTCCTCCAGCAGTTCCTGAGCTTCCTTCAGTGACCGCTCCATCTGTTTTCGTTCCCGTTGTCGCTCCTGAGCTCTGATCAGATGTTCGAACGTCCGAATCAGCGGTTCCAGCTGCAACACCAGATCATCCGTCGCAACAACGTCTGCCGTTAAAATGACAGCAACAGCCACGATCTTTCCGCCGTTCCGAATCGGAAGCGACAGCAGCTCATCCCGATACGGCAGATCCCAGGGAATCAGCCCCGTCAATGGATCATGTTCAACAAAAGCAGCCAGCTGAGCCTGCAGTTTTCTCATCAGGTGATCGCTGACGCCGCTTTCCGATGGCCGCTGTTCCGTCGTGAGCCCCAACGGGCCGTGGGCCACTGATTCCAAGCCACCAGGAAATGACTGTCGCACCTGAATCTGCAGTTGCCGCGGATCCTCCACTGAGACATCGGCGAACAAAGCGAAAGCGCAATTTGTAATTGAGGTCAGATGCCTCAGAAAGATTTGCTGGATTGCGTCGTCACTGCGAGACTGAATGAAACACGACTGAATCTCACCCACTGCCGCCAGCACCGCTCTCTTGGTATTCCAGCGTTCCTCCAGCTCCTTTTCGCGAGTGACATCAGTCTGAGTCGACACGTGACCGACCAGCTTGCCGTTGCTGTCAACGACAGCCTGTGCTTCCACGGAAACCCAGAAAGGTGTGCCGTCTCGACGGTAGTTCAGAATCTTCTCCGAAGTCAGCACCTCAAGACGGGAATTGTGCTCAAAGCGACGGGCTGCTTCCGAATCCGTGCCGCGTCCATGCAGAAACTCGCTGGGATGTTTCCCCTGAATTTCCTCAAGCGTCCAGCCAGAGAGCACTTCAAACGCTCGATTGACCCACACGATGCGAGTCTCCGCATCTGTAATCATCAGACCCGGAGACATCACCTTGTGCATCACTTCGAGAAAGCCACTGCCGACAAGTGCTTTCAGAATCGGAAACCGAGCCACATCGACCTGCCCCGCTGTATTCCGCTGCTGTTCCGCAGAACTCTGTTGTCTCAGACCGACATCGCTGGAATTCATTGTGCCACGACTTCCCTGATTCAGCGTCCCGATGACCTGCTGCTGCTCTGAGGAACCAGACTTCCTGTGAGAGTCTCAGCCCCCTCAAAACCGAGACCTA
>JAGQPY010000445.1 GCA_020426485.1 Planctomycetaceae bacterium | reverse complement strand
GTCAAACAGGTTCTATCAGCAACCGCAGATCACGCTTTCCTGACGTTGGACTGGGTGGTTGGTATCGCGTCATCGAAGAGCTTCGGGAGCCTTTTTCGCCTCAGTGGCCGGAATTCATTCGCAAAGTGTCATCCCCAAAAGATTCCCGTCCCTTTGCAAGCAACCCGATCGGTAGCACGAAAATGCCTTCGCCTGTGTGATGAATAACTCCGCGAACGAAGTGAAGAAAGTGCAAACATGGAAATGAATCAGACAGTTTCGCGATCTTGAAGGCAGCACCCACACCGTTTCATCCGCCGCCGAAGGCAATTCCTGCAGTCAGACGTCCGCAAGCATCCTGGCTACACCGAGACGTATGATCGCTGCAGCGGCCTTGCTACGATCCGGAAAAACGCTGAAGTAGTCGCCGGTCCCACTCAAGATTTACCGGTGCGGACGTCACAACACCTGCGAAATCGGAATGATTCGGGTTCAGCAGATAATTGAACTCAAATGGTGATACGGCGCTGGGGACTTTCAATACGGGAGTCTGCCCCTGACGAATCCACTCGTCTCCCATTTGTTGAAGTAGTCCATGCGGCGGATGTGATCGCCAATCGAATAACAGGGACTCCAGAAACGGCAAGTCGATTTCCCGGATGGCACAACGCGTTGGGATGGTCAGCTGTACGAACTGATATGTTGCAGGGGGCGAGATGCCTGACAGATGCACCAGCACTTCAAGCTGTGCCAAAGCCAACGACGAAGAGCTGTAAACGACCGGCGTGCCAGGAAAGTTCCATCGACCGCCTGCCCGAGCGGCACCTTCTCCATTCATCGCCGTTGAAACGCGGTTTGCCTTGAAGATGCGCCACACCGACACGCCGGTCACGCAGCGACTCCGTGTTCCATCTGCCAGATTAACGCTTTGACCTCATTGGCTCCGGGTTCTGTTTCAGCGTGGCTGAGTGGCGAGACGTGACCAAAGGCTGGTAGAGGCGATTGCAGCCAGGCGACCGCCTTCCGTCCGTCGCCGTCGAAATACGCCAGGGCAACGCTGTAGACTTCTGCTACTCGCCACAACCGTTCTGATTCAGCTTGAGTAAGTTGATCACGTGTTGCCATATCTTTCTGCGTGACTCCCAACACCGCATACACAGCTTCTGCCGAAAGATTCGTTCGGCTTAGAACGCCGTTCACGTGTTCAACCGGAAATCCAGTCTTGACCGCCGCGATTCCGGTATGAGAATCCACACCGATTGTTTGCCATGCTGTCGTCATGGAATGAATCTCCTTCATCTTCCGTGATCACTGAACGTCGAGTTTCGACCCGATCTTTCCGGGAATTTTTGCCGAAGGCTTCCATTCAGATCAATATCATTCCAGCCCTGCAACTAATTCGCGGCGGCAACACCCGGCGTTTTGGAATGCGCGTTTTGTGGGAAGTCGAAGGTCAACACCAGAGGTTCTGTTCCCGTGTTCTCGATTTCCACTCCGCCGTTATTCAGCGCGGACTGAGTAATGAAGCCGATTTCGGGATAGAGTTCGCCGAGCTTCATGTTCTGGTGATAACGCACGTTGAGCTTTCCAACGCGGCCGCTTCCTCCGTTCGTGTGGAACAGCGCGGGGCTTTCCGGTGCGAACTTCGTCTTCGCACCCGGCTGCACGGTGAGTCGAAGAATCGAACACTTCTGGTCCCCGAGGAAATCGCCGTAGACGATCCAACGGGCATCAACACCGGTGCCCGCAAATTCTTTGGCAGTGATGGCCGGACGCGAATTCTTCCGGACGAAGTCCGGGTCCTGATTTGCCGCAAAGTCGAACTTTTCAACAAGGAACTCCCAGTTTTCGTGCTTGTCCTTCGGATAGTCCTCTTCCCGGCAGGCGTAAAACGCATCCGCCGCTCCGATCCGTCCGTCCAGCGTCAGATCTTCGGCCAGGAAGTGCTCGTCCATCGTGACGTGCAGTTCGTGAGTACACAGGTTTGTCGGCGAATGCAGCACACCGTTTGGCATCACGAAGCCATTATCAATCCACATCATCGTGTGCGGCGACAAATGCCGTACCCCGTTGTATTCACCCTTGCCGAAACTTTTCATGCAGGCAAGAAACTGATCCTTCGTCACGAACGGGTACAGTCCCATGGCTGTGGTGTGATAGTGTGACGGACTGACTCCGGGATTGTCGAAGGAATTGATGTCATACACTTCCCACTTCGACCAGTGAAGATGGTGCGGAATCGGATTCAGGTTGTCGAACTTCTTCGACACAATTGGCCACGTCGGGTTACCGAACAGCTCTCTTGAAAAGGCCGTCACCTTCTCACCCATCACGGCTTCCGGATTGGCGGTGATCAAGTCCTGCAGCGAAATGACCTGCCCATTTGACGCCAGAACATGCGCTTCGCCTTCGCGAAACGGCGCCTTCTTCGTGCGCGTATCGATAACGCCCGTCACGATGGGAACGGTACAGCACATCCAGATTTCATCCAGCCCCGTCCCGTTCATGTAGTCCGGATAATACGAAGCCGCATCCAGGCGAAGACGTTTACCGGGAGTACAAAAAGTCCGGCCGGCATAGCGATGCAACAGCTGCAACACACCGTCATTTTGGTTCAGGCAATCATCCAGAACCGCCGCCGTTCCTCCGCCGCTTCCATCGATCACATCCTGTTGAGGGTACTCGTGCAGTTTTTCCGCGAGAATTGACGTCGAATCAGCCATGAGCATTAAACCTCAATGAGTTGAAAACAAGTGTGTCAGCTCCAGGGAATCCCGGAGAAATAGTGGGTGTATTCAATTTGCTGCAACACAACGAAGCGGGCCACCAACCGATTCATTCGCGGTCACAGCGAAGCCGGGAGTGTAAGAAAAAGAGTGCCAAGTGGAAATGGAGCAGATGGAACAGAAATTGGCGTCACAAGGTCAATACAAAGGGCATCGGTGGCCATTTTCTTCAGCGGATTTCCAACATGCGTGCGACGCAAGTCCTGGTCAGGCTGTCCCGGGACCTCTGTCGGACACAGCCTGGCCTGCCGCACACCGTTGAAACAAATACACAACCCCACGCTGAATGCCCCTGTGTGATGTGTTTCACCGCGCTGCACACTCCCCACTTGTCATGAACGGTCAAAGCGACCAGCGGAAGCGGTTCGGCGCCTGATGCATTCCACGTCAAACCGCATTCCACGCCATCAGGTCAAGGACGAAGCCCTTGAGGGGACTCGGTTGACGCGGGCGGGAGAACTCGGTGCAATCTGAGCACTTCTGGTCCGCTGAGGCAGTCAGATCAGCGAACGCTCATTTTCGGAAGGTTCCCTCCCCCATGAAGCCCACCTCCGATGGTCCGTCCGACCACCCTGTCGACGCGACATCAGCGCTGGATACGGTCTCCAGCCAACGACATGATCGTTCTCCCGTTGAATTCGAAGGCTACGAACTCGACCCGATTCTGACATCCAGCCTTCGGGAAGCCCGCTGGATTCTCTGGCTGTGGCTGGGCTGCTTTGTCTGGACTTTGAGCGTTTGTCTTTCGCTGGGTTATCCCAAAACCGTCGATCCGGATCGTTTTCCCACCGTGCTGGGACTTCCGGCGTGGGTCGCGTGGGGTATTGTGTTTCCGTGGTTGATCTCCAACGCTCTGACCATCTGGTTCTGTTTGTTCCGCATGGCCGATGGAGATCTGGGTGAAGAACCGGAAGGCGACAGCTTTGACAGCGGCGGCGATTTTGTGGAAACAGACCATCGACATCCTGCCATGAAGGGAGGCGACGATGAATAGTCTGCCCCTTGTGGTCACGCTGGCCGCTTCCGATTCGTCGGCTTTGGTGACGTTTCTGATTTACACGCTGGCCGTGTTCGGCATTGCGGCGTTGTCGAATCGATTGCTGCAGGACAAAAACTTCCTGAGTGAATACTTTCTGGGAAGCCGCAGCCTTGGCGTCTGGGCGCTGGCCCTGACCTTTGCGGCGACCAGTGCATCAGGAGGCACCTTCACGGGGTTTCCGTCGCTGATTTACACCCACGGCTGGGTGCTGGCGCTGTGGATCGGAAGTTACATGGTATTTCCCATCTGCACGATGGGCCTGCTGGGCAAACGAATCAATCAGGTGGCTCGACGAACAGGTGCCATCACCGTTCCCGATATTCTGCGTGACCGATTTCACAGTGCAGGATTCAGTCTGCTGGCGACATCGCTGATCATTTTTTTCACGTGCGTCAATCTGGTGGGACAGTTCAAAGCCGGAAGCAAGATTCTGCAGTCACTGCTGGGTGAAAATCCGCTTTACCTTTCGGCTGCAGGTGGGATGGCGGGACTGATGTCGGCCATTCCGCAGATGGCGGGTCTGGATCCGGGATATGTCCTGTGTCTGATTGTGTTTGGAGTGGCCGTCATTATTTACACGACCTGGGGCGGCTTTCACGCGGTCGTCTGGACCGATGTCATGCAGGGCTTCGTGATGGTGATTGGAGTCATCATTATGCTGCCGCTGGCGATTTCTCAGACAGGTGGACTGCAGAATGCCACGACACAGCTGGCTCATATGGTGCCGCCTCATCAGGCCGAACTTCGGCTCACAACATCCGGATCAGCATCGTCGATTGGGCTGGCAGATGGCGATTCTTCCGGCAAAGATCCCTTCGCCGCTACGTCGTCACAGGCTTCCATTCCCAAAGCGTCGTGGCTGAAGACCAGCGATCAGCCACCTCGAATTTTTCGCACCTTCGACGCCATCGTCTGTGACGAAACAACCAACAATGTTGCTCGTGCCATCGAAATCGTGGACAGCGGCGACCAGCAGCGGATTCTTTCCGGCGAGGTCCCGGCGGAGTTTTTGACA
>JAGQPY010000444.1 GCA_020426485.1 Planctomycetaceae bacterium | reverse complement strand
AAGGCTGTCGACTCGCTGACGGAATTCGTCCGCAGCGGCGGCGCGCTGATTGTCTTTCCGGGAAATCGAATCGACGTCGACTGGTACAATCAGAGGCTGTACAGCGATGGACGCGGACTGCTTCCCGGACAGCTGAACGAGATTCAGGACCGTTCCAAGGAAACGGATGTTCCCGCCCGGATTGTCAGTCAGCGGTTCGAACACCCGGCCCTGCAACTGTTTAACGAACCATCGAACGGCAATCTGTCGTCTGCTGAGATCCGACAGTGGTTTCGCGTGTCGACATCACCAGGACAGAAATCGATGACAGCGGCCTCACTGAACAACGGCGACCCTTTGTTGGTTCAGCATGAATTTGGCAGTGGAGTTGTGCTGCTGTCCGCTATTCCGTGCGATTCCGACTGGTCAAACCTGCCGATGCAGCCTGTCTTTGTACCGCTGATGCAGCAGATCGTGACGACTCTGGCTTCACAGGCCCTGCCCCCGACCAACATTCGAGCCGGTGAGCCATTGCTGGCCGCGTTTCCGACAGAAGAAACTGATCTGCCTGTTGCGCTGAAGCTGCCTGATGGTCGCCAGACAACGGTTTACACCTCCTCCAGCGGACGATTCCAAACAGCACGTTATGATGCCACCGAACATCTGGGCGTCTACAGTCTGACAGCTCCGGATGCATCCGTAACTCACTACGTGGCGGATACCACTCGCACAGAATCGGACCTGCGATTTCTGAACGAAGAAGAGATTCAATCCGTTGTTGAAAACTGTCGAGCAGTCACGGTTCACAGTGCCGCCGACTACATCGAACAGGATCGCCTGAAAAGACACGGTCGCGAAATCTGGAAGCCTGTTCTGGCTGCACTGCTGGCGTTGATGTTTCTGGAACTCATTCTGCAACAGCGTTTTGCGAAGGTGCGAACATGAACAGCCTTCGCTTCACGGGTGACGTTCCACTCTGGGCAGGACTGCTGCTGTCTTTCGCAGTCGCCGTGGTTGCATGGCGATATTACCGGCGAGAAAGCCGGGATCAGATGGACTTGCCCTTTCCTGACCCGTTTTCTTCCGGTCGGTCACGTAACGAATCGCGACCGTGGCCTCGCTGGCTGTCTGGTCGATCCATGGCGCCGTGGCTGCTGCCGCTTCTGCGATCCTCGGCGTTCTTCCTGGGAATGATGATCCTGACCGGCCCGGTTCTGCGACATCGAGCGACCATCGGCGACCCGGGGCTGGTGAAGATATTCGTCGATGCGTCGCAAAGTATGGAGATGTCCGACAAACATCTTTCCGTCGGACGGAAGCTCAGGATTGCCGAACAGCTGGGCTGGATCTCCGTGAGCAGCGTGGACCTGTCTCTGCAGAGTCTTCAGGATGAACTCATCGCTGCTGCTTCGCAGTTTCAGAAGCAGATCAACGACATGTCATCGGCATCTCCCGAACGACAGTCTTCGGAACCGCCGTCTGCCGATATCACCAAAACACAGGCATCGACCGACATTGATGATCTGGCAGCGGCCTTTCAAAACTGGGCTGTGGATTTTCATGCCAGACTGCCCGATGTGGCCGTCGACACATCGCAGCTTTCCGCTGGCGGTGAGGACCCGGCGGCGGTTCCGGGTTCGCTTCGGCTGCCGGAACTGTTTCAGAATCTGGTACTTGACGCACAACCCGTTCCGGATGCTGCGAAGACCGATTCCGACTCAGCGTCGTCGTCGGCAGAACGCAGAATTCAGGCCCTGCATCACAGGATCGACGCTCTCAACATAGTTGCCCTGGCAGTTCAAACAGTCGCCGAACTTCACGACGACAAACTTCTGAAAGAAAACGATCCCTCCATCCGATCGGCACTGCAATTGTTCGACGAAAGCACCCGCCTGCAACGAGCCGTCGCCGCATTGGAAAAATCGGAGTCTTCCGTTCTGACGGCTCTCCGAGAGGAGCACGAAGTCGAAGTCTTTGTGCTCACCGAATCAGACGTCCGCAGGATCTGGCAATCATCCGCTGATACCGAATTCCCCACGAACATGGCTTCGGAACAAACCGGTTCGCTGACAAACCTCACGCCGGGACTGACAGCTGCGGACAGTGGAACAATGTCTTCGACCGCTGGTCACGTCGATGGCCCCACAGATTCCCAGAGTACGGCCGCGACGACGTCGTCACGACAACAGGTTCACGTGCTGCTGACAGACGGCCAACACAACAGCGGCCCGTCCCCCCTGCCTGCCGCGCAGATTCTGGGACAGCAGCAGACTCCGTGTTTCGCAGTAGCGTACGGTTCCCCGGTGACGGCTCCGGATCTGATATTGGTTCGAGCCGAATATCCGGACATGGTTTTTCAGAAGGACAACGTGCGCGGTTCGCTGTTGCTGCGTGACAGTATGCCGTCGGGACTGCCATTTACCGTCCGCATTATTTCCGGCAACGACGTTTTGTGGCACGAAACGTTTCAAACGGGAACAGGAGCGGAACGACGAGTGGACTTTGAGTTCTCAGTGGAGGAACCGGCGAATCAATTGCAACAGTCCCTGAACGGCGATGCGATTCACCACACCTTACCGCTGGAGCTTCAGGCCGAAATCGTTTCCGTAACCGGAGAATCCGAACCGGAAAACAACACCCAGCCAGTGAGACTGGCGGTGGTGACTCAGCGACATCAGCTTCTGATTCTGGATGGTCGTTCTCGCTGGGAAACTCGCTATCTGCGAAACGCATTCGAACGAGACGACCAGTGGAAGGTCGACACGGTCATCGCAGGTCCGGGCACGCATCACAAAACCCTGCCGCGCGGTGATGGGTCGGATATGTTCCCGCGAACCAAAGAGCAACTGCTGGCGTACGATGCCGTTATTCTGGGTGAACTGCCGCCGGAGCTGCTGACGGAAACAGAAGTCCGCTGGCTGGAGGAATTCGTCAGCATACGCGGCGGTGGTCTGGTGATGATTGATGGCCATCAGGGACAGCTCAAACGTTTCGTGGACCGTTTTTCGACCAAACTGTTCCCCGTCAACTGGCTGGAACAGCCGTTGACCGAACTTCCTCAGCCCATGCAGCTGACAGAAGCCGGTCGAAGCATGGCCGCTCTGCAACTGGTCGCCGATCCGTCCGAATCCGCAGGCCTCTGGTCACAGCTCCCGCCGCCGCGCACACCGATCTCCGTGGAAGCGCTGCCGGGGTCCACAACCCTGATCGATACCAAAGTCGGACAGAATTCCTGGCCTCTGCTGATCCAGCGGCGTTACGGTGCCGGGCAGACGTTGTACCTGGCCAGTGATGAATCGTGGCGTTGGCGATACAAGACCGCCGACACGTACCACCAGCGGATCTGGAATCAGTTACTGCGCTTCGTGATGCCTCGACCGTTCAACATCAGCAACGACTACGTGTCCATCGATACAGGAGCCATCAGCTACGACGAAGGCCGGCAGGCGGAAATTCGCGTTCAACTGCGAACTCCCGACGGCACTCCGGCCGCAAACAGCACCGTCGATGCCATTCTGCACAAAGACGGCCGCGAAGCAGGCATCGTTCAGCTTCAGGCCGACGCCGATCAGCCCGGAATCTATCGTGGTTCGACCGACCCCATGCCGGCCGGCAGTTATGATGTTCAGATTCGAGCCTCAGGTTTCAGCGACGAAGCTCTGCAACTGCGCGGTGAGTTTGTTGTGCGACCGCTTGAGACTCCGGAAAAGAAATTCACCAACTGCAACGACGAACTTCTGACGCAGATCGCCGACGCGTCCGGGGGCGCTTTTCTGCGGGAAGGTGATCTGCGGCGTCTGCCGGATCTGCTTCGGCCGTACTCCAGTGGACGGATTGTCGAAACAGAAACGCCGTTGTGGCAGAGTTATTGGTGGTTCAACGCCATGATTCTGATGTTGACCATCGAATGGTTTCTGAGGAAAAGTTCGGGATTGCTGTAATGGCGGCTCACAGCCGCTGACAGCCAGTCTCTCAGAACCACAAAGGCGACTGGCCACTTCAAGGATTTCGTCGTGGACGAGTCCACGACATGGCGGTTCCAATCACTTGGCCAAACGCCCTGGAACCGCTACGGTTGATTCAACTTTACATCCCTCTTTTTCTTCCGGAACGTCAGACATGACCAGAACTCTGGGACTTATTATCGCAGACTCATTGAAACTCAGCCTCTCTTATGCGGAACGCCTTCGCAAGGATATCCCGGACGACCGGTTTGCTCGCTTCGCGCTGGGACGCGATGGGTTGGTGGAGTCCAATCACGCGGCCTTTGTCTTCGGACATCTCAGCCTGTATCCGGCCAGAATTCTGAAAGAACTCGGCAAAGCACCGCAGCCCGCTCCCGAGAATTTCATGAGCGTCTTCTCCAAAGACGCAAAGTGCGTCGACGATCCCGAAGGGAAAATCTACCCCGGCGCAGAGGCCATCACGTCCTACTTTTTCGGAGGTTACCGTGCTGTGCTCGAAGTCCTGCCGGAAGTCTCCAACGAAATTCTGGAACAGCCAAATCCGCTGGGCGGTCCCATGGCCGAAAAGTTTCCGACCATGGGCTCCATGCACAACTTTTATGTCGGCGGCCACATGATGCTGCATCTGGGACAACTCAGCGCCTGGCGCCGCATGTTTGCCATGCCTCCGGCATAACCTCCACATTCCGGACGCGGGGCTGTCCGCAACTCAGGATTCACCAGCGGACTGCAGGCACCTCAAAGGTGAATGTTGGAGATGTCCTGCACGGAAAAGGAAGTTTGCGACGAATCCAGAGACAGAAATCGCTCACTCACGGTTCCCTGACGCAGGAACTTCCGGCGCGTCCCCGCCCATGGATTCGGCACTGCAGAGGAAGAACCTTTCG
>JAGQPY010000443.1 GCA_020426485.1 Planctomycetaceae bacterium | reverse complement strand
AGTTCAGTAGCACGGTGTTCTCGCCGAACGGCTCTCCAGTGGGGAACCGCTGCAGCGATGTCGGTGAGCGGGCTGACATCCCCGTCAGTGCAGATTGCGGCGGAGGAATCTCCCGAGATGCTGCCGATTGGAGCGCGTCCCTGGGTCAAGATTCGTGGAATTTACGGCGGATTTCCGAGCGCCATCTTCGACAAAGGCCGTACACCGGCCGAATACGGGATCAACGCCATCTGGGTCGGATCGGGGGGACTGAATCAGGATGAGATTGACCGCTGTCACCAGTTGGGACTGAAGGTCTTCGCCGAGTTCAACTCGATGCACGTTGCCGGGTTTCTGAAGGAGCATCCTGACGCCGCTCCCATCGGGACCGACGGCCAACCCTGTCCGCCACCGCATGGCTGGCAGGGTGTGAGCCCCTTTCATGAGGGCTATCGCAAAAACCGGATGGACGAGTTTCGCAGAGTTCTGGAGACGTTTGACATCGACGGCATCTGGCTCGATTACCACTATGCTCACGCAAGTTGGGAACGGGATGAGCCCGCACTTCCGGATACAGATTTTTCTCCGGTCGCACTGCAACAGTTCGCGGAGAAGACGGGCGTCTCACTTCCCACCGATGTCTCCGAGGCAGCGAAGCTGTTGCTCGGCCCGCATCGTGATGCCTGGACGCAGTTCCGCTGCGATGTGTTCACGGACTGGGTTCGGGAGTACCGGGCGATCGTTGACGCCGTTCGCCCGCAGGCTTTTTTGGGAACTTTTCACTGCCCTTGGTCCTCCGAGGAATTTGATGGAGCGATTCGTCACAAACTGGCGATTGATCTTCCAGCGCAGGCGAAGTTCATCGACATCTTCAGCATCATGCCATACCACGCCAGGTTCGGGCACCAGGACGATCCGGAGTGGATTGCTCGGCAGACTCAAAGCCTCGGCCAACTGTTGAATCTCAAGGGAGCACCCGACGAGAAGCAAAAGATCTGGCCAATCGTGCAACTGGCGGACTGGGGACCAACGGTCGACGCGAAGCTCGTTCCGCAGATCCTGGATTACGGCACCCGACTGCCTGCCACCGGAGTGATGGTCTTCCACTGGAGCGGAGTTTCGCGGCAGTGGGACAAGGTCGAGACGCTGGGCAAAACCTATCGGGCAATGCAACCAAACGTGCCTTAGCGGGGCAGCGTCCGGTTGCCTTTTGAAGTCCGGCGACTTGTCGCCGCTTTGGCTTCATTCACCGCGTCGAGTTTCAGCGAACGGCACGCAAGAATTCACTCGAAGCAGAATTAGTAAGAATTCTGAACCGCTCGGAATTCATAACAATTACGCGACAGATCCGGCACCGGACTCTTTCCAATTTCGCGACAGTCCTTCGGCCCCGTGGCTCCTGCCGATCGCCTGATTCAACGAAGAATCGGCGCCTCGGGAGTTGTCGTGAATGCTTCCGGAAAAGAACAGACGCGTTTCGGCGATCATTTGTCAGCAAAATCCAAAGCGGCGACAGGTCGCCGCACTCAAAGGTGGCGCTGTCCGAGCTTCTCGAATCACGTGGATTCTGTTGAGTTACGGGCTTCTGCTGTTCCGAAGCAGGCAAACAAGGATGGCAGGACCAGCAGGTTAAGCAATGTTGAGGTCACCAGGCCTCCCAGAATCACAAAGGCCATGGGGTATTCGATTTCCTGTCCGGGCTTGTTGCCGGTGACCAGCAGCGGCACGAGTGCCAATCCGGTTGTGAGTGCGGTCATCAGGATCGGTGCCAGTCGTTCCTGCGCGCCACGGATGATCAGGTCGAAGCCAAACGGAACACCTTCTTCGCGTTGCAGGTGTCGATAGTGGTCCATCAGCATGATGCCGTTGCGAGCAGCAACACCCAGAACCGTGACAAATCCGATCAGCGCTCCCAGCGAAATCACGCCGCCGCTAAGGAAGGCACCGGCGACACCTCCGATCAGAGCAAACGGCAGCGTCAGAAAGATCAGCAGCACGGTTCTGATGTTCTGAAAGTCAGACTGCAACAGCAGCAGTATGCCCAACAATGAAAATACCGTCAGTCCCAGCAGTCGCTGGCGAGACGCCCTGGCTTCGGCGTATTCGCCCAGAAACTCCGGATGGTATCCCTGCCGGAATTCGACATTGGCCAGAACTCGGTTTTGAATTTCGTTGGCCACACTTCCCAGGTCACGCCCGTCGACGTTGCAGATGACATCCAGCTTTCTGGAGGACCCGATGCGTTTGATTTCGTTGGGAGCCGGTTCAACGACAACGTCCGCGACGTCACATAACGGCACCTGAGCGCCGGACGGAGTATCGATCATCAGGCGACTGATGGAATCAATATCACGACGAATGGATTCTTCACCCCAGACGACGACTCGAAAGATTTTCTGGTCTTCAAAGATTTCGCCAACCTGAGTCCCGCGAATCAGGGTTGTCGTCGCCGATCGGACGTCTCCCGGAGTCAGCCCGAACGTGGCGGCTGCCTCGGGGCGGAGACGAACAACGATCTGCGGAATCAGAACCTGAGGTTCGATCTTCAGATTGGTGACGCCATCCACCTCCTTCATGATGTTCGAAGCCTGCAGAGCGTGCTGTTGAAGCTGTTCCAGATCCGGTCCGTAAATGCGGACGACGATTGAACCGCTGGACCCCGTCAGCACTTCCTTGATGCGTTCCGTCAGATAGGTCAGCAGGTCGCGATAAAGACCGGGATATCCATCCACCGCTTCCTGAACTTTGGCAACCGTTTTGTCGTAGTCCACATCCGGATCGATGCTGATCCACAATTCTGTGAAGTGGGGGCCATAAACTTCATCAGCCACTTCGGCTCGGCCAATGTGAGAACCAAAGTTGTTCACGCCTTCGATGGATCGCAGTTCTTTGCTGGCCGCGATCGTGATGCGATTCATTGCCTCGACACCGATGCCCGGTTTTTCCACCCAGTGCATCAGAAAGTCCGTCTCCTTGAACTTTGGCATTAATTCTTCACCCAGCCGCGGCACAGCAATCGCCGCGCCGACAAACACCGCCACGACAAGCAGCAGAACGGGCCAGGGATGTCGCACCAATGGCGGCAGAAACATTCCATACATTCGCTTCAGCAGAGCTGTGATGGGAGATTCGCGTTCCGGTGTTGCTCCATGACGAGGCAAAAGGATCAGCGACAACGCCGGCGTTACGGTCAGTGCAACGACCAGCGAAGCCAGAATGGCAAGGATGTACGAAGCGGCCAGCGGGCGAAAGAATGACCCTGCCAGACCTTCCAGAAAAAAGACGGGCACCAGAGTCAGCACGACGATCAGTGTCGCATACACCACAGCGCTTCGGACTTCGATGGATGCTTCGTAGACGACTCGAAACGCTGATTTCGGATTGGCCGCATCACGGTTCAGTCGTAATCGTCGAAGGATGTTTTCCACATCAATGATGGCATCATCCACGACTTCGCCCAGTGCGATGATCAATCCGGCCAGCACCATTGTGTTGATCGTTCCGCCTCGCCAGTACAGCACCAGAACCGCTGTCACCAATGACAGCGGAATGGCAACGGAACTGATCAGAGCAGCTCGCCAGTTGAACAGAAAGAAGGCCAGTACCAGAATCACCAACCCACAGCCGATGAGCAGTGAATGTGTGAGATTCTCCAGTGCTCGTTCGATGAACGTCGCCGGGCGAAAAATCTTTGTGTCGACTTCGATTCCTTCCAGAGCCGGAGCCAGTTCGGCCATGGCCGCTTCGACGTTGCGGGTGACTTCCAGAGTGTTGGCCCACGGCTGCTTTTCCACGATTAACAGAATGCCGGGCACATCGTTGATGATGGCGTCTCCGATCGGTGGCGGTGATCCGACGCGAACGTCCGCGACATCACCCAGCATCAACGGAACATTGCCACGAAAGGCAACGATCGTGTCGGCCAGTTTCTCCGGAGTGTTCACCGTCAGCGCGTGCCGAACGGCAAGCCGCTGATTGGGTGTGTCAATGAATCCGCCCGATGTGGCATCAACAGAACTGGTCACGGACTGCATCACATTCTGCAACGTGATATTGTTGGCCTGCAGTCGTTCCGGATTGACCAGAACCTGAAACTGCTTGTCATAGTCGCCCCAGATGGCAACGTTGGCGACACCCGCCACGGCCATCAGACGCGGTCGAATCGTCCACTTGCACAGCACCGTCATGTCCATCTGCGAATGCGTCTGCGACCACAGGCCGATCTTCATGGCTCGACTGAGTGACGACAGCGGTGGCAGGATCACCGGCTGATTGGCGGTCTTCGGCAGCCGTGAAGCGCTCAGAGTCAGGCGTTCCTGAACAAGTTGCCTTGCCGTCAGCAGGTCGGTGCCGCGATCGAAGTACAGCTGGACCGATGACAGGCCCAGAACCGACTTGGAACGCACATGGTCCAGAAAGGGGATGCCGTTGAGTGATGTTTCAATGGGAACCGTGACCAGACTGTCAACTTCTTCCGTGGACAGTCCCGGGGCTTCCGTCTGAATCTCCACGCGTGGAGGAGCGAATTCCGGAAAGACATCCAGCGGAATATCATCCGCCGTGCGGACACCAATCACGATCAGTGCGGTGGCGGCGGCGATGACAAGGATGCGAAAGCGGAGAGCCGTTTGGACCAGCCAGTTCATTTGCCGGCTCCGAATTCAGTCCCAAACAGTTCCGCTGCGCCATCGACCACAACCGGTGTTCCGGCCTTCGGACCAAGGTCCAGAACGGCCAGATCTTCCGTGTTGTAAACGACGGACACGCGTTCGCGACGATACTCCTGTTCGGCAGTTTTCACATAGACCCAGCCCGTACCGTGGATATCCCGAAGGATGGCGGCTCGCGGAGCCACCAGAGAGTCCTTCGCGGGTTTCAG
>JAGQPY010000442.1 GCA_020426485.1 Planctomycetaceae bacterium | reverse complement strand
GTTCGACCGAATTCGCCCATCGCCACGATCAGCGTCTTTTCGTACAAGCCTCGCTCGATCAGGTCGTCCACCAGAGCCGCAATTGCTCGATCCAGAGGCGGAATCAACAGCTTCGCACCTTCTTCGGTTTTGTATTGACCCGGCGAACCATGATGGTCCCACGGGACACAGTTGACGGTGACGAACGAAACTCCATGCTCCACCAGTCGCCGAGCCACCAGCGCGCTTTGGCCGAATGTGTGCCGACCATAGCGATCGCGAAGTGCATCGGGGTCACGTGTGACATCAAAAGCGTCACGCGCACGGCTGCTGTTGACCAGGTCAAACGCCGCCTGTTGATGTTCGTCGAAATCACTCAGCACCGAATCGCTTCCGGCTCGAAGCAGATCAAGTGACCTCGTCAGATCGCGCCGATCCGAGATACGTTGAGGATTCAGATTGTCCGCCAGAGTCAGATTGCGAACGCTGTAGTTCTTTTCGTTGGGATCAGAATTGACAACAAAAGGATTCCAGCCGCCGCCCAGATACGCTGCATAATGAAACAGGTTATCGGTGCCGCCTCGCAGATGCGGAACTCCGACGTACGGCAACATTCCGGCATGGCTTTCAGAACGCAATCGAGCCACCGCCGATCCCATCGCAGGTCTTCGTTGCTTGCGATTGTCGGAGGCGTTGAAGGCCGGGCCTTCGTAACCGGTCAGCATCCAGTGATTGCCCTTGGTATGGTCGCCCGATCCATGATTCACGGTTCGCACGATTGCCAGCTTGTCGGCAATCTTTGCCTGCTCCGGCATCAGCTCACCAAACTGGATGCCCGCCACGCTGGTTTCAATGGCTCCAAACGGACCACGATATTCCTTCGGCGCCTGGGGCTTCGGATCCCACGTCTCCATATGCCCCGGCCCGCCGCTCAGCCAAAGCAGGATCACGCTGTTCTCAGACGCCGATGCTCGCACAGCACCGTCTGCTTTCAGCTTCGAAACGTCGCCCAGCGTCAGACCGCCAATGCCCAGCGCGCCGGCCTGCACAAAACTGCGCCGGGAAAGCAGATGTCGGGAACGTTGTTGCCGTGTAAAACCTGAGTGTTCCATCATCAGACTGCTTGTGAATGCGGTGAAATCAACGGACAAAGAGAATTCAACAAATCACGAGGCATTACCGCGTTCATTTTCGCAGAACGCAAGGAAACACAAGTAAGGAAACGAGGAAAAACAAGGAAACACACGGACACGTTTGCCTGTCCTTGTGTTTGCCACTTCGACGTGGCCGCCGGGGCAGATTTGAATTTCGGTTTGGTTTCGGCCGCGGGCAGCCGCGTCGGTTGCGGCACGTGGTCGGAGAGGCAAAAGGAGACATTGGACTTATTCATTAAAGTAGAATGTCCCCTTTATTGCCTTTCGAATGCGTGATTTGAAAAAAATTTGGATTGAGAGTGGCCTTCCGATTACGGAGGAGAACATCAGGTCTGTCTTTGACAAGGCGGATGGATACCGCGTTTCGCCTAACTCGTACGAAGCGACCACCACACCGTTTGCCGGGTGCGGTCGCGCTGCGATCATATTCGTGCTGTCGGGAAGTTGTACCTATCGCACAGATGTTGAGACGACTGCGGTTGCCCCGGACCTCATCTTCCTGCCAGAGGGAGAATACAATTTCGCAGTTGAGGGCCACGATGACGTAAACGTGATCAAGGTTTACGACCTGAGAGCCATTGTTGAGGCCGAGCGGGCGGCACGAAACAACAAACCGTGTCAGGAACCGTCTTGAGCGGAAGTGACGAAAACGGTTCGCTGACACCGTTTGTTGTTCCTCGGCAAAATGCAGCTCGTTGAACGCTCTATTCACGTCGCAAATGGCCACGACGGAGCATTTGTTTCGGGCGCTTGGGCGGACTCTCCAGGTAAAGTCAAACGTAGATAGGCTATGCTCATGAATAAGAGTTACGAGATCGAGTTGGAGTATCGACCGGGGTCCACAAAGTACCCTTTCGACGAAGATGACCTTCAGAAGTTCCTGCAGTACATGCGGAGGGAAACCCCTGAGTTTGAATTCGACCGTGACTGGATTGCGCACCTACGTCGTACGAATGGAGGTGTGCCCGAAGGATATTTTTTCAATATGCCGGGACAGGACGGCGAAAGACATTTGTTAGAATATATGTACTACTTCAAACGGCTCGGCCCCACTTCAGATAACGCGTCAGTCGGGCGAATTTGGTCGCTCGCCTGCAACTCCGAAGCCTTCCACTACAACTGCATCCCCTTTGGACAACTTTCCTTTGGTGATCTCCTTTGCTTTGATCATCGCGAAAAGCCCGGCGGTCCGGCTCCAGTGGTGCTCTGGCTGCACGAAGAATCACAGGAAGATGATCCGGTCTTTCAATACGTGGCACCAACGTTTCGAGACTTTGTGAAAATGTTGTACAGAGACGAAGATGAGTAAGGAACGAATTTCGGGCATAGGGCCCGGCGGTAATTGGGAATGAGCGGCATGTCGGGGCCATTTAATGTTACTTGACCGCAAACGTATTTCGGGGCGGTTATTTCGAAGAGCAACAGGGGGACATTCTACCTTATACGATAAGAACAATGTCTTCCTTGGCGTTGTTCTCTTCCGGCGGGAGTGTGGTGTTTCGGCGCGGGAAGCGCGACGCGATCAGAGGTGGGGCCGAGGAGTTTTTGAGATCTGCGTGAAATCGAAGGCAAAAGTCAGCATCGTTTGATGTCTCCGATGCTTTTCGGCTTCCGCGAAGATGTTGCGGTTCACGGCGAAGCGAGTGTCAGGAACGTGCGCTGTGGCCGGTTGCAGGTTCCAGCAGATGTGGAAGCGGACTGCCATCGGCAAACCTCATCGGGCGACCGATCGGAGTGATTCGTTCCTCATCCCAATCGACGCCCATGACGTCCATGATCGTGGCGTAGAGTTCCGGAACCGTGACGGGATCGTCCGGTCGAGGCTTGTTTTTTCCATCGCCATCGGAGTTCGGATCTGTGGCACCGATCACCAGTCCTTTCCGAAAACCTCCGCCGGCAACGACACACGAAAACCAGTGCGGCCAGTGATCTCGACCACCCGCCGGATTGATTCGCGGCGTGCGACCAAATTCCGTGATGCACAGCACAATGGTGGAATCCAGCAGGTCTCGATCCTGCAGTTCCGTCAGCAGCGTGGCAAACGCCGGATCCAGAACATCACACTGAACCTTCTGACCGTCGTGATTGTTGGCATGAGTGTCAAAACCGTTCAGGGACACTTCGATGGCACGCACCCCGACTTCCACCAGTCGCCGAGCAACCAGGCAGCCTCGCCCGAAACGACTGTCACCGTAGGCAGCTCGCACCGCCGCAGGTTCATCATCCAGTTCGAATGCTTTCAACTGTTCGGAAGACATCATTCTGAGTGCTCGTCGAACGGTATCGGCGTGCTGAGTATCACGGTCCGCAGTGGGGCGACCGGCGGCAAATTGTTTCGACATCACGCTCAGGCCGTCCGCTCGACGCTGAAGCCGAGTTTCCGAAACGCCCGCCGAAAGATTGGTCAGCGATCGTCCCGGATCAAAGACCCGAAACGCATCCCACTGATTGCCCAGATAACCGCCTCGCGGAAAGAACTGATCGCTGCCCAGTGACACATGCTGAGGAATCTCGACGCTGTCATCCGGAAGCTCACTCGCAAGGATCGCGCCGAGCGACGGATAGACCAGCGTCGGATCGGGACGGTATCCCGTCTTCACAAAGGAAGCTCCTCGAGCGTGATCACCTTCCAGCGACGTCAGCGAGCGAATCAAAGTCACATTGTGCATCTGCTCCGCCATTTGAGGCAGGAACTCGGAAATCTGCAGATCCGGGACACTCGTGGCGATCGACTTCACTTCGCCTCCGGTCGCTGAGCCCGGATGCGGGTCCCACGATTCCAGCTGGCTCATGCCACCATTCATCCACAGCGTGATCAGTGTTTTGGGACGTTCGTCACGACGTCGCCGCGCGGCCGCGTGCGACATCGCCGGCAGAGAAAACGACAGACCGAATGCCGAAAGCATTCCCAGTATCTCACGACGACGAAACGCCAAATTGTCAGAGCGGACGGCCATTCGATGCTCCTGAAAAAAACTTCACCCGGCCCCGTCTGGGCGTACGGGAGGAACGCGTCCGGAACGTCATTGTCGACCGTCCGCGTTCTTTGATCACTTCAACAAGGTCGGCTGAGTCGTACCGCGAGATCTGACGGAGTCCTCAGCGGCCCGCATTCCCAAACACAACCACCATTGAAACATTCCGGATACACCGCTGACGGCTCTACCGGTTCCACGAAAACCCGGGACTGTTGAACAATATCCAGAACAGGTCCCGAACGGCTTCCTGGCGAGACACGGACTCCACTGCGCTGGTTGGCGCGCCGTCGTTCGGGGAACTGTCATGGGCATCGACGGAATCATCGCCCGACGTATCTGTTTCAGAAGAATCCGCCTTCACTGTATCCAGAGCGACTTCCGTCGGCGATTGTTCAATGCGGCTTTTGCCGCCGCCTTCCCGTTCGCGGCGCGTACCGGAAAGCTGAGCAAGAAAGAAGTCGCGTTCTTCTGCGTCGGGCAGGCGAGTCAGGCAAGCCAGAAAGCAGTTCTGAATGACCGTGAGATCGTCATCGGAATGTCTCATGATCTGTCCGGCCGATGAAAACAGTTCTGTCTTCGTGAGTTCTCGAGTAAACCGACCATTCATTCGCAGCAGGGCCTGCGGAATGGTGCCGCTCTGCTGCAGAAGTTCGTCGTCGTCCGCATCGCCGTATTCTTTCAGGAAATCATTCTCATTGGTGAAGCGGCCAAAGCGCACAAACAGATTGGAATTCTGATCGATGGTTCGAACGCGAGCCGCCTGAAACATCGAACCAATCATTTGTT
>JAGQPY010000441.1 GCA_020426485.1 Planctomycetaceae bacterium | reverse complement strand
AAGAACTGGCGGATTTTACGGCCGACGCAGGACTGGATGTTCAGCAGCTTGATGGCCAGAGGTCTCAACTTGAAGCGTACGCTCAACGCCTGCAGGCCGACCGAGAATCGGTTTCCGGAGTCAGCACCGACGAAGAGCTTCTGAACATGCTGCAGGTCGAACGCGCGCTGCAGGCAGCGTCACGTTTCATATCTTCCGTGGATGATTCATTCAATGAAATCATGCGAATCATTCCGTAAACCACGACAGAGGCGATCAGTGATGTCATCAGAGTCGGTAGGTCAGGCTCCCGCCTGACGGTGCGTTGGGGAATGTGATTTCCGTGTTCAGAAATGTCAGTGGTCGGTAGTAATTGGAATTTGTCAGGCAGGCCCCTGACCTGCGGAGCTAAGAATTTTTCAGAGCGTTCGTTCGCAAGGTTTGAGGCATTGCCTCGCTGAAAGCAACGCACGGGTTAAGGTTTGAGGCATGGATTTTCGAGTGACACCGCGACTGGGGATTGAGTTTGCCACGTCCGCGCTGGCACGTCAGGCGGCGGAGCTGCAAAGAACGCAGCAGCAGATTTCCACAGGCATTCGACTGCAGCGACCATCGGACGATCCGTCGGCCGTGCGCCGCAGCATCATTCAGAAGGACCAGCTGACTCGTCTTGAGACCAATGTTGCTTCGGTTCAGCAGGCTCAGTCACGGCTCAGCCAGGCCCACGTACAGCTGCGGAACGCACAGGAGTTGCTGATTCAGGCCCGGGAGGTTGCCCTGAGTGCCGCTCAGGCGACGGAACCCGCTGAATACTCTGTGCTGGCAAAGGAACTCGACGGCATTCTGAATCAACTCTTCAGCATTGCCAATTCGTCTGACGAAACCGGATTTCTGTTTGCCGGGACGGCAACGCAAAGTCAGCCGTTTACATTCGACCCAACGCGTCCCTACGGGGTTGCCAGCTACAGCGGGACCTCTGCGAATTCAGAACTGCACGTCACCGGAGACGTTTCCCGCGAACTGTTGATCGCCGGTGACTCTATCTTTGGCGGCACCGTTCGTGAGCCCAGTCTGATCATCGGATCGACCGGAGTTGCAGGCGGACAAAGCAGCACCACGGCGATCGGTTATCGTAAGCTCACGCTCACACACACACTGACGACATTCGCTGCCGGTTCGGGCATTGCCGCCGGAGCGTCGTCGGCTGCCGGCGACACAATCGTGGGGGCCACAGGAGTTCACAAACTTCAGATCGAAGACACCAGCGGAACCGGAGCCTTCGGAACGGTTTCACTCAACGGCGGCGCGCCGGTCAATTTCACAAGCACGACGACCGACCTGAAGGTCACCGGGCCTTCCGGCGAAGTTGTTTATGTCGACACGTCAGCTCTGACCGCCGGCTTCAGCGGCAGTGTCGATATCACTGCTGACGGAACGATTTCCATCGACGAGGGAGCAACCTTAACTCCGCTTACGTTTGATGCCAACGAATCGGTGGTGGATTCACGTGACAACAGTGTCGTTTATCTGGATACGTCCGGAAGACTCTACGCCGGACAGGGTGTGATTGAGTTCCCCGGAACAACCGACGTGTTCGACACTCTTGTTGCTCTTCGAGATGACGTGTTGAACGAACGGGGGCTGAACACTCAGAACCGACTGGCCGCCTTCGACCGCCACATTGCCAACATCGACCGCATCGAAAACCATCTTCTTGACCAGGTTGGCGTTCAATCCGTCGCGTTGGAGCAGTTAGACAAACTTCAGATTCGAACTGAGGATCAGTCGCTGGAACAAAAGATTCGCTACGGCGAAACCACCAGCGCTGATCTGGCGGCGGCGGCCGTGAAGATGCAGGAACTTCTGAACCAGCAACAGTTTACGATGGCGGCCGTGTCGAGGGTTCTTTCACAAAATCTGCTGCAATATCTGCAATGACCAACGTCAGGAAAAACACCGTCACACGCAGCCGGGAACAACAAAGACAGTGGATTTGAACTGATCCTCAAGAAAATCATTTGGGTTGTGGCGACGCTCGTGAAGGTCCGAGTACGACAGAAGTTGATTTGAGAAATCGAATGGGAGACCAGACCATGAACCCCGAAGACCTCCGTGCAAACGATGTTGACGTCGAATCTGCAGACGCAGAAGACGGCAAGGCAACCCCGAAGTTTCGACTCGATGCGGCTCATCGCGAACCGCCGTCCCCCCACATGTTCTCACTGCCCGATCAAAGCGACCTGCGAAGACTTTCTCTGTGGCTTGACCATGAAGATGTCACGCTCAGCGAGTTTGGTGAAAAGATCGCTCGATACAACGGACTGAGCCGTTATCTGATGGCCTACGCCAACTGGGCCTCGCATCGGAAGGATTCTCATATTCACGATCCAACTCATGCCGCAGCCTACCTTGGGATCACCAGACTCAAAACAACCTTCAATCAGCTGATCGGTGAACACGTCGAGAGTTAGAGGCCAGGTTCCCCGGAACGAATGACACTTTGTGCCACCGGGCAGGCCTTGCCCGCTTTGTGCTGATCCGGTGAGACATCGTTCAGAGAGCAGTTAAGAAGTTTTGCCCTGCTGCACGAATACTCACCACGATTTACTCAATCGCGCAGGCTTGTGATCGGCGAGTGAAAACGGGCAGGTGACGACGACGTTGATGCCCGTTGAGTTCAAAGTTTTCATGGGTGAAACTGCCCAGCCAACACCCGGCGAGAATGGTGGCAGAGCCGGAAACTCCACATTGATTTTTCACGCCGTCAGTATGCCACCTTGTACGGTCGATATCTCTTTCATGTAACCCGATGCCGCAGACGAGGTTGATCGCAGGCAGGACGGGCCTTGCCTGCGGCATCGGGTTAAACAGTCATTCTTTCCTGGTTGAGAACCAACTGATACCACAGCACGAACCGATTCGAACGTCAGCGTTTTTTCGGCTGAAATTCCTTAACGGCGTTGGGGAGGGCTGACTCTCTCGAAATCGCCGTATTCACCGTGGTTTTGCGTCACTTCTTACTGATCGCCACCAAGGCAGACTGCACCGAGCTTGCCTCGGTGGTGAACAGACTGGAAACCTAAGCATCGACGCAAGGTCGGTGGCGATCACCGAGAAGTGTCGTTTTTGCTGTCCTCTGAAAGGGCAGCACCTTTTTCAGACAGCCTTCATACCCTGAACGGGCAGAGCGGTGGAATCCGGTCTCCGTGCAGGAAATCCTCGTTACAGACTCGTCGAAAATGTCATGGATGTGTTTTCGCTGTTAATCCCGAGCGCCGGACAGGAAGGTCCGATCAACGTCGACCGATCGCAACTGTCGACGAGTGGCGAATTCGGCTCAACAGATGCGAGCAGCTTCTTCCGGACGCTGCAGGTGATCGCAGGCACATCCGACAAACCCGGCCTCGCACGCTCGGTGGCAGACAGTACGAGGCAATACACCAAAGAGAGCGGCACGGTTCTCAAGGCCATCGAGCGGCCCGTACTGAATCAGAATCGGCTGTTCGCTCAACTGCTGGCTTCACACAGCGCTGCGAATCAGATCCCATTCGGTCCGGAACTGCCCGCTTCACGCACGATTGATACGTTGTCTGATTTCGCTGCCGAAACAGGCACCTTTCACGTCAGCCAGCAGGGCAGTCTTTTTGGTGACAGCGAACCAGCAAATGTCGATACGTCTGTTCTGTCCGTCGTATCTCAGGCGGCTTCGACGAACGCAGAGAGCGAATCACATCCAAAAGCGTCGTTGGGACATTCTTCGATCCCCGCATTGTTTGCGACGGTTGATGCTGATCGCGTGGAAGGCGGTGATGCGACCGAGGCTCGCACCAGTCAACTGCAGTTTACGCAACTGACCGTCCTGCACCAGGTGGTTGCTCCGGCGAAGACAGTTCCTTCGACTGCGACATCACTGCCTGATGCAAAGCGAGGCAATCTCCGTCAGCGGAATTTCGCGGATTCTGAGACAGCCACAGGTGAACCACAACCGGACATCACAGTCGCTCCAAATCTGGCGCTCAACAACGTGGTCGACACGGAACGGACTTCGATTACACCACAAAGTCCAGTATCAGTGATCAGCACGCTGACGGCAGTGGTCGGGTCTTCCGTACCATCAACATTCATCACTGATACGACGACGGGGCCCATCAGTCGCTTGGAGAATTCGGACCCACAATCTGCGTTGGTCGTGAGCGCGCTGCCGGTGACGATTTTGAATCGTTCGGCCGTTCGGACGGTTTCCGCACCTCAGGACAGCCGATTGCCGCCATTGCCCGAGGTCTCGTCCGTCACTACGGCTGGGAAACCAGCTGCTTTCAATGTCATCGCCCCGGATTTCTCTGTGGCCTCAATCGCGTCAGCAGATCGCTCTGACGTCGTTCAGGAATACACGCCGATTCGGCTGGACGACCAGGCGTTCATTCATCTGCGAAGTCTGGTCCTTGGAATTCGTGACGAGCCGGTCGTTGCAGCCAAACAGAACGTCACCCCGCGGCCCGATTTCATTGCCGCGTCGACTGCGCCCTTGAAAGTCGCAGACATCAGTCCCGAACCAGGGGATGTTGTAGATTCGTCGCCGCCCGACGCCCATTCGAATGTCGTGGCATTGCAGCCCGCCGTCCGTCGAGACGAACCGATTCCGGAGTTCCAGAGCAGTATCGAAACGACGCCGGTCGAAGCGCCGCATTCTGTCAGCGGACCGGTGTCCTCTCCATCACATCACGACGAGATATCTCCGAAGGAACTCTTTCACGATGTATCGTCGATTCCGAATTCTTCGCGTGAACAAACCGTCGACGTCACCAATGTCGAGTCATCCAGGAAAGCAGTGACAGACACTCCGGAAATTTTACCTGGACCGCAACAGGTTGACAGTCGTCCGATCACTGATCCGTCATCCACATCGGAACGCATTCCT
>JAGQPY010000440.1 GCA_020426485.1 Planctomycetaceae bacterium | reverse complement strand
GTTGAGCAAGGACAATCTCCGGCAATCTCACCACACCGTCCAGCTGCTTTCGGAAGAACATGTGAGAATAGGGTCCGCCGGTTGACGTTTGATCCCTGGCCGGAACGGTGCGATAGACTTCGTGAAAACTATCTTTGTCCCAGACAGTGACCACCAGGTAACGCCCCGGAAACAGTCGGGCGGTGGAGACTTTCTGTGTTCCATTTTGCTGAGCGATTTCGTCGGCCTGTTGATTGGTGATCTCGCGATTGGCGGATGACAGATCGGCAAGATCACGTGTTTCAGAACCGGCCGGTTCTTCCAGAATCTGTGATTTGACGGCTTCGTCCGGTCGTGGATAGCCTGTGTCTGTTTCCAGAGGAATGAAGGTCACTTCGGCACCTTCCGGGCTGGTCAGGATTTTGACCGTGATGCGGCCGTCGTCCGGTTCCGGAACCTGTGACACCGAATGGCTGACCATTCCGACCATCACCGCGATCCCCAGAATCAGGCCTCCGCTCAGTACCCAGCGACGAGGCACGACGGGGATTGCGGGAGCCAGCACGGTCGACAATTCGATGGATTCGCCGCTCAGCCGCCGCTGAATGATTTTCAGGTCATCCGCCAGTTCCTGAGCACTGGTGTATCGAGTCGCCAGATCGCGCGAGGTGGCTCGCGAAATCACGTGGTCCACTTCGGCAGGCACGTCGTTTCGAACTGTGGACGGTGCGATGATCTGCAGGCCTCGCTGATGCTGAGCCTGCCATTCCTGCGGCGAAGAACCGACCTGCGGACGAACGCCGGTCAGCATTTCGCTGATGATGATTCCCAGCGAAAAAATGTCGGCTCGACAGTCCACATTGTGAGCCCCCTGCAACGCCTGCTCGGGAGCCATGTACGCGGGCGTTCCGGCCAGTTCGCCGGGAACCAAAATGGATTGATCCGCCGCCTCAAATTTTGCCAGACCGAAATCGGTAATCAGCGGCTGATCTCGGTCCGTCAGCAGAATATTGGCGGGCTTGATGTCGCGATGAACGATTCGTTTTTCGTGAGCGTAGTGCAGTGCCTCCGAGACCTTCACTGCGATGTCCAGAGCCTTTTCGACATCCAGCGGTCCCTGCCGAATGATGTCTCGCAGATTGCCACCGGACACGTACTGCGAAACGATATAACAGCGACCATCCGCTTCACCGGCATCGTAAACGGAAACGATGTTGGGATGATGCAGTTGAGCGGCTTTGCGACCTTCGGCCACAAACTGCTGACGAATCTGCGGGCTCAAAGCCATGCCCAGCCGCGGAACTTTGACGGCCACATCGCGGTGCAGTTTGGGATCTTCGGCCAGCCAGACTTCCCCGAATGCTCCCCGACCAATGGCTTCCTTCAGGATGTAGCGGCCCAGTTGAGTCACACCGGAAGTGATGCCGGTGTCGAAACCAGTCAGTTCCGAGGCCTGTCCCTCCGGAACGCCGTCACCCATCATGGTGGAACTATTGGCCCGATCTTTGGAACCGATGAACTGTGTCAGCCAGCGATGGATCTCCGCCTTCAGATGCGGAAAGCGAGAATCCAGTTCCTGCAGTTCAACAACTTCGCCTCGCTGCTGGCGAGCTTCGATTTCCACCTGCAGCAGCGCAATGATCAGGCCATTGCGTTCTTCATCCGGGCACTGGTCTGCGAAACCTTCGGCTCGCACCTTCCGTCCGTCATTCCAGCAGGCACGGAACGAACGCAGGATGGCGTGAGCATGCTCTCCCATGCCATAGGTCGATTCACTGTTCAGTTGTGAAGGATCCATTGGGAACTCGACAGGGGACCACGGGCGATCACTGATACAGACTTGTCACAAGGATGGAAAGTCGCCTTCCATCCGATGAAACCAATGAGTGACGGAACCAGCCCATACTTACAGATGCGGAATCTGAAAACACTGGTAGGCTTGCTCCGGTCAGGCTCAGGAAGAGATCTGACATCATTTAGTCAACGGCACTTGTCCGGTGTTTGTACGCGACCCATCATATGCCCCGGCAGGGAATGCTACTACTCCCGTAAAGCCGACAACCTGGCAATCGGACCATTTCCTCCTCTGGTTTTGGAAAGTTCAGCGTTTCAAATATCCGGTTCTCCGATGGTTCCTGAGCTGCGGCAAAATCACGGAACATGTGTTCACCTGTCGGTGAGATCGTTCGCCGACCGGAACGCCCGTCAATCACCCCCGGCGGCAGGACACCACGTCTGTCCGGCGGCGTGTCCGGCCGACAGCAGTGATCACCTGTCCATTTATTTCACGCTGGTCATCGTGAACTCCGGACGCAACCCGCCACGATCATGGCCAGGAAATTCGTGGATTTCGGTGATTGAACCGGAACTCAGTTTTGTCGAAGAATCTCCTCCGCGCGACCCACCTCCTCCGGATGTCGGATTCGTGTCCGCAGCAGGAGGTTTGACTGGTCTGTGCTATGCCAACCTGAGCATTTTCTGCTCACATCGCCGCCAACCATGGTTGTGGAGGACGGAAACTTGCGGCGAAATTCTGTTGATGGTCTGGGTACACGAATTGCACGATGAAAGAACGAGTGGCTGCATGTCTTGGCGATGACCGTCGATTTGGTGCAGCGTGGTTCGGCGAGTATTCAGCGATGTGTTTTATGCGACATTCGTCCATCAATCTCCTGCTTGCGATGTGGCTCAGCGCCGTGTCGTTGGCAGGAAATCAGGTCGATCGGATGCATCCGGCTGTCGACAACGCCAACAGTCGAACCATGTTCAACACCCGAACCATGGTCGATGATTCCCATGCGATCATGCTTCCGAACCAGCCATCGTCGGGCTGGTCCGCGGCCTTGAAGCAACTTCGGCCGCTTCGCTGTCATCCCGGTGCAACCATCGTCGTCATTGATGTGACCTCCGGTCAGCAGATGCATTCCACTGCATCGCAGTCACCGCAGATCGCCTGGAGCCTTGCATGTGCTCGACGATCTGTGACCGACAGCCTTCGCATTTAGCCGGACAGCGCCCGGTTGCCGTTTGGAGTGCGACAACTTGTCACCGCTTTGGCGTTGATTCAACGCGTCGAGTTTCCGCGAACGACGGATAAAAATTGGCTGGTCGCAGAATTGGTGACAGTTCTGGATCGCAAGGAATTCTTACGAATTCCGCTACAGGCCGAGCATGGGATTCTTGCGGATTCTGTGGCTGCCTGCGTGGATCTTCGCTCCTGCCGATCGCCTTCTTCAACGAACAATCGGGCCCTCCTGAGTCGTCGCGAATGCGTCCGGAAAATCAATGGCGCGTTTCGGTGATCATCCGTCAGAGAAATCCAAAGCGACGACAAGTCGCCGCACTCCAAAGTCGCGCTGTCCATGTCGAGGCGATCTGAAAAAGGGGGACTGCAATCTTGATCGGCCCCCTGCCGTATTCGAGTTCCCGTGGAACTCAACTGGTGATCGCCAGCGTCCCCTGCTTCTTTTTTACGAATTCTCATCCGTCTGATCGTGACGATTGATGTGAATTCGATTGCCACTGACAAAGTGAACCACATCTATGAAGAATTCATCCAAAAACAATCCTGTCCAAAGCGAAAATCCGCATCCGGAACATCAAAAGCTGCTGAAGGTTCGGCAAAAGGCCGAGCGACTTTTGCTGGAAGGACGATATGCGGAATCCATTGACCTTTTGAATTCCATTCTGTCCTTCGGAGATGCTCGCAATTTGAAGGGTGTCTGCCAGCTGCGAATGGGTGCCTTTGAATCGGCCGTTCAGAATTACCGACCGCTGGTACTCGACTCACGGACATCCATGGTGCATGCCGGAGTTCCCGATATCCACATCACCAACTTTGCAACCGCTCTGCTGTTGTCGGGACGGCCGGAAGGTTGCCTCGAAATTCTTGCTTCCGTTCATGCCCCGGATTCTCCTCTGGTGATTCAACTGCATGAAGCGATCCGGCAGTGGAGCAAGACGTTGGGGTGGTGGGATTGGTTCAACTGGAAGGTGGGAAAGATGTCGCCGAGTCATTGCGTGGTTCCTGTCACCTTTCTGCCCGGAACTTACGAATCACAGCTTCCCTTGATTCTCGACACCGACACTGCAGCCATCCAATCCGCCCACGATTCGGCCTGCCGAAAAACGGCGATCTGACGGTGTCCGAAAGTGTGTGCCGAATCCCTGCATTCATCACACGAAAGCGTCTGCGCGGCCGTTTCACTGCCGGATCAGGCAGTGGAAGTGATTTCGGAAGAGTGTTCGCTCAGTGTGAAATGCAGATTGAACGGATTCTCAGCAAACCGACTTTCCGAAGGGGCCTGTTGAGTCTCCCGTGATGCGGATACACTCTCCGCAGCTCAACGTCTGACATGGTCAGTCATTGTCTGACGTTCTGCGTTGCAGTCGAACGAACCTGTCTTCGTCGAAGCAGCGAACAATTGCGATCGGTCGTTTTCGCTCGTCTGTCACGCCGAGAAGTGAAGGGCACGGGCCAACGCCGTGAAGAGAATTGAGTTGGGAAAATGCTGAGGTTCGCAACAGATCGTGTTGTTGTTTCAGGCCGAAGAACTGATTTGTTTAACCCGATGCCGCAGGCGAGGTTCATCGCAGCCGGGGCGAGCCTCGCCTGCGGCATCGGGTTAAACGATGTGAATCTTTTCACGGCCTTGGGCGAAGCCCTTGGTTCATCAGATTCAACATCATGCGCTGGACTCGAACGTCAGGGCCGTGAGGTCGACTGAAGTGCGACCATGGCAAAATGTGTCCCGGCGGCGATGACAGGCCCTGCGACCAGAAGATTGTACTGGCGTTGAACGCGAAGTTGTTTTTCGGTCCGGAAAACGTGACCGCTTCATAGCGTCCTTCGCGAGTTCCGCCGGACCAGATGGAACCAGCCGCCACGACTTCCAGATCCTGCAGAGTTTCATCGGGTTCGCCGTGATGTTCCCA
>JAGQPY010000043.1 GCA_020426485.1 Planctomycetaceae bacterium | reverse complement strand
GTGGGTTCGTCGATTCCTTTGGAATCACGATCGAACTCACAGGCGGTTTCTCGGTGAAGTCGGCGGCAGTGTCAGAACGATGCAGCATCGATCAGGGGTCTGACCCCATTAAATCAACCACGAGCGGGCGGCCTCGTTCAGTTTTTGCTGTTTCAGCTGAAGAACTGGCCACGTCCGCTGGCTTCGAACGCATTTCGAAAGTGCTGGATTTCAGGGGTCTGAGCGTCCGCCGGCCAAACAATCGACACCACGTCAAATCGAGCAGGCTGATCCAGGCGACGGTATCGTTTAAGCCATTCCAGAGCGACCTGTGTCAGTTTGTGTTGCTTTCGGAGATCCACGGCTTCGAAGGGTTGGCCTGAATTGGTCGACTGCCGTGTCTTGACTTCCACAAAAACAATGGTGTCGTGCTCAGACGCCACGATGTCCAATTCACCGACGTGATTCGTGTATTGCTTCTGCAGGATGCGAAACCCCTGCTTCTTCAGAAAGCGAACAGCTTCTCGCTCACCATGGTTGCCCAGCAGCTTTCGCAGAAACTGTTTCATGGTGTGCCGACCCCGTCTCTGATGTCCTTTGCGGCGATTGTCAGCTCAGTAACAGGTAGTTGAATTGCCGACGACCGCTGGCTCAGGAAAGTTCGCATGATCAGTCTGCTGCGGTATCGCGAACATCGGCTGCGCAGCGCTTTGCAACCGCAGCGAGAACAGAATACCAATCCAACGAAAAACGGGAAGCTCAAAAGCTTCCCGTCTGGTGTTTCCGTCTTTGTTCACAAAGACCGGGCTACTTCTGGTAGTCGACGACGATATAGCCTTTCTTGATTCGCACATCAACCGCGTATTTTCCATAGTCGTAACGAACTCGATCGCCCGCTCGACGGCACGTCACATGTTCGCAGCCGCATGGTGGCACGCAGATTTCAATGTACACGTACCTTGGACAGCACTCTGTCCCGCAGGCGCAGGGATCATTGACACGAATGATCTTCGTCACAGCACAGGGGTGCTTTTCGCGAAGGTCAACGTACTTAACCCGTGTGAACAGCGGCTGAGGTGCCACGTCGACGTAGACCGGGCCGCTGTCTACATACTCACCCATCGGCGGGGCGTGAGCAAATCCGGGAATTTCCGGAACCGGAGTCAGATCAATGCCCAGCGCCGGCGCAGAGATCAACAGTCCAAGGAAGAACGACAGCAGGGTTGGTTTGTTCATAATGGTGTCTCGACTTTCACGGAGTAGTTGAGGCGACGACGTGCCCGTGATGTCGGTCGCCCGGAAGGATTGGTTTTCAACGGCTCCTGTTCATGCAAAAACCGCCTGACATCACTTCAGCTTGCCCTCTGCACCGCTCAGGTCAAGAAATTCTTTGGATCTTCATTGCCGGGACCACTCGTTCGCACATCCTGCAGCCCGCTTCTGCCACATCTGGTGAAAACAGAGGCAGGGGGGAATAGGGGCTTTTCGGAGACTGTGTCGCGGATGCTGCATCAGGGTCATAGGAGACTGGAATGGACCGACGGAATCGCTCGTTACCGATCAGACACATGGTTTTTCCAAGCCGGTCGCCCCGCTGAAACGGTCAGCCGCTTCGGAAGTCGTATTGGCGGAATTCACCGATTTCCGTAGCATCCTGACTCGGTACCCATCGATTCTACGTCCGTCATGCAGCGCGCTGTTCCGGTGATTCTGGTTCATGGATTTTGACGTTCGACCATTAGGAAAAAACTGCGCGGCCACCGGTGAGCCGTTGGCTCCTGGCAGTCAGTGCTGGTCTGTGCTGGTCGAACAGAATGGGAAACTGGTGCGGCAGGACTATTCGAGTGAGGCGTGGGCCGGGCCACCGGAAAATGTTTTGGGGTTCTGGCAGTGCGAAGTTCCCAAAGACAACGGCGGACAACAGAAGAAACTGGACGTCGACGGGCTGTTCGACTACTTCGTACAGCTGAACGATTCACCCAATCTGGCAGAACAGGATTATCAATATGTTCTGGCTTTGTTGTTATTGCGAAAACGCAGGTTGATTCTGGAAGAGACAACGGATACGGATGATATTCCCACGATGACATTGATCGGCAGCGGGGGAGAAGGTCCTTTTCAGGTGATGGAACGAGAACTCTCCGACGACCAGATCGTTGAACTTCAACAACAGCTGTTTGGCGGATCTTCGGAGTCAGCGGCCTGAATGGGGCGGCGACCGGGGCAAACAAAGATCAGGGAATGATCGCACAGGACATACATCAGCAGCTGGAAGCATCTGACCCTCCGCGCCGCGGGAACGGGACAGGGCTGCCACGTGCACCACAGATGATGCTGTTGGTTCTGGTAGCGCTGACGGGTTGCCAGTCCACGCTGAATCATCAGGCCGCCCGGCAATGTGATCCTGCTTTGCCGATGACGCTGACGTGCGCGGAACTGGTGGATTATCTGAACAGCCAGAACCACGGACTGGTAGGCTGGTGCTGCACGTCCACGTCGATGCATGTGCGGTTGCCCAATGGACTTTCTCAGAGACTCACGGGCAACATCGCCTGTCAGGCACCGCAGTACTTTCGCCTGACGGCTCACAATGTCATCGCGACGGCCGACATTGGTTCAAATGCTTCGCGGTGCTGGTTCTATACTCGACCGGGCGAACCTGCGGTGCTGACGTGGAAGCATGAAGACACACCGCTGCTGACGAAGCTGCCCGAAGGCGTTCCCTACATTGATCCCAACTGGCTGATGCTGGTTCTGGGCGTGAAGCCTCTGGATACGTCCGACTACACTCTCAGTCGCGCACCCGGCAGCTCGCAGGAGCTGTGGCTGACGGCCATTGAAGACGCTCCGGAAGGCCGATCGATGCGGCGCGTGATCAAGGTGGATACCGTTCGCGGCGTGATTCGGGAACACGCTCTGTACGACAGCGAAGCCAATCCTCTTGTTCGAGCAGAACTCAGCCAGCATCGCGCCTGCCAGGGACATCTGATTCCTCACCACGTTCGCCTGCTGTTCCCTCAGATGGATTCGGAAATGGTGTTGAAGTTCGATGGGCCTCAAACGAATCCTAACCTGCCGGACGAACTGTGGAGACTTCCGGACAACAATGTTCAGGTGGTCGACCTGGGCGAAGTGATTCGGCATCGGATGAGTGTTGCCGGTAACTCACCGAATGCCACACGCGTTCGCCTGCAGGCACCACAATTTGACCCGCCGGTGCAAAGTGCGATGTCGCCGTCGACCAGTAGCGCGTTTGATGGTCCTGCCACCACAGATGCAGCGATCGAAGAACCCGACTGGGATCAACCGATCTCGTACAGCCAACCGAGAAACACTCCGACGGCAGCGCCACTGCAGGCTCAGCCGGTTCGTCGCGGCTTCTGGCCGTGGACCCGCCGCCGATCGATGTAAACAGGACCTCTCCGCACCGCAAGCCTTCAGTCTTCCGGCGGTGCGTGTGAATCAGGTTCTGGCATTCCAAAGCTGACGGCTGGCAGGATTCCTCGCGATTTCAGCAACAGCAAGAGCGGCAGCGAGATCAAAGTCGACAGGCAGAGTGTCGTTAGTCCCCCAACTGCAGCGGCGAGTCCTCCGTAGAGCAGAAACAGGACCGGAACGCTGAAGAAAAAACCAATCACCAGCGCGACAGCCGTCCGAAGTAGACGACTGCGGAT
Organism: Planctomycetaceae bacterium; assembly: GCA_020426485.1. GTDB lineage: Bacteria > Planctomycetota > Planctomycetia > Planctomycetales > Planctomycetaceae > JAGQPY01. Next base: position 18,813 of record JAGQPY010000043.1, on the reverse strand, counting down.
CGATGAAGTATGGGGACCCTGATTCATCGAATAACGTTTCCCTGCGTCGGCCGAGTGACATTCAGCACAGGCTTCGCCAGAGTCAGGTGCAATGGTTTTCTGATTCTGCCGGTGTGGCATCCGATTACAGAAGAGCGGCAGGGTTGAGGCACATAAGCACTTCCGGACCATCATAGGAAGCATCCAATCGCACGTTGAACACGCCATACGGAAACATTCCAGCATGATATGCATCGCAAAGAACCGTGAGCACAGGGAATTCGACGTGAGGAACCAGCTTCCCAATCTGCAGAACGATACTGAGATGGCTGTATGGACTTTCGCCCAGGGACTCTGCAAACAGGCGGTCGGGATTTACGCTGTGAGCGACATCAGCAATGCGGATGGCCAGGTCCCGCAATCGTTGATCGGACGCAAGGACCGAACTGAGTTCGCTTCTGCCAGTTTTAGCTTTCTGTATACAGTCGCCGCAGCCATGAGACGTGATTTGACTAACGACTCCGCGGAGTGTTCCAAGATATCGGTTTTCCAAAACGTGCCACGCTGTTTCAGTGACATCATCTTCGTCGTTCTGGTCTCGTTTAATCGCCTCCATGTAGGTTTTCACGTCCGTCGTTCGCCACATCCAGGGGCGGTGGTGCGAAAAGTGAAAGTTCCGTTCACATAGGCCCACCGTCCCAGACAGAAATATGTCGGAGCGACACAACTGAAGTACATCATTCATCTGAATGGCCAATCCATCACGGCTACGGGCCGTTTCCGTTACTCAGGCTGAGAGGACCGTATTGAAAAAACAGCGGCGACGTGCAGGATCGCGTGTTTGGGACCGTCGAAAGTGACGCAAGGGTTCCTCAACGTCTTTCGCGATTCCCCTTCTGAAAGCTGTTGGTCGCGCCCCACGGCGGTCGATGTCCCGGGCAACGTTGACAACACGCAGTCACGTACCGTTGCCAGACGCTGCTGCCAAGCACCGTATCGTGCTGCCAGCAGCCGTGTATTCTCACGGAAGGTCCGACTCAAGAAGGCCTTCCGTTGGCCGAAAACCGCCGCAGCGTTTGCTGGGATGCCGGATCTGTCCGCAGTAGGTCGATCATTCATCAATGAATCTTACAAACGGGTGTGACCTGAAACGACGAATGGCACGCTTCAGGTGTGGTCGAGGCCTTGAACTTTTCCTTACCCGATCACATTGCCTGACCGGAACGTACATTCTTCGGGGGAATTTTGAGATTTGATGTCCGCTCTCGGCCGAATTCTTGATTCTGACGTTGGAAAAAAACTCAGTTCGGCTGTTTCGATGTTTCTCCGTGCAATATCCGAACAGCACAGGGACTTACTCCCGTCTTTTGAGCCGAACTCTTATCTCGCACACCGGAGCGTACGACCATGAATACTGGTAACTGGCTGAGTGGTTTCTTTAAGCGTCCGACACGTCGATTACGGTCCGGCGGTCAACATGCATCAGGTTTATCGGCGGCGTGTGTTCAGCTGGAAGATCGTGTTCTGCTGACCGCGACGGCAGCGTATGACGATGTCAGCCAGGTGCTCACCATCCAAAGCACGGGTGCAGACTCAATTGTTCTGGACGTGGATTCTTCCGGATACGTGACGCTGAATAAGGTCGTGGTACAGGGCACTTCCGGACCTGTGAACGCCAGCGATGTCGTTTCTATTGAGATTAATGGGAGCGATGGAAACAACAAGATCGATCTGCGAAAGGTTCGAAGCTCCGACTTTACGTCGCTGCTAAGCACAGAGATTGACGGGAATGGCGGCAACGACACTGTATATGGCAGCGAAGTCCGCGACGTCATTCGCGGAGGAACCGGCAACGACCGCCTGTACGGCGGCGAGGGTGACGATGATCTTTCCGGCGAAGATGGCAGTGACCGACTATACGGCGATAACGGAGACGACTACCTGAACGGTGGCAACGGTAACGATTTACTCTACGGTGGAGACGGCGATGATACTGCGGATGGTGGTGCCGGAAATGATCGAGTCTATGGAGGTCGAGGGAACGATGACCTGAGTGGCGACGATGGCAATGACATCGTGTATGGCGAAGACGGCGACGACATCATCACCGGCGACTCCGGCCGCGACCAATTACGAGGTGGTCGAGGCAATGATGACATCAGTGGTGGCGATGACAGCGACCGTGTCTACGGCGAAGATGGTGATGATACACTGCGAGGCGACGACGGCATCGATGATATTCGTGGTGGAAACGGCAATGACGACATGGATGGCGGGGCAGGTGATGATCGCATCTCGGGCGACTCCGGCGATGACCGCGGTCGTGGCGGTTCCGGCAGGGACCAGATTCGCGGCGGTACGGGGAACGATGACCTGGATGGCGAAGATGACGACGACCGCATCTACGGCGACTCCGGCGACGACATCATTCATGGCGGGCGCGGGCGAGATCGACTGGATGGCGGTAACGATGATGACTTCATCAGCGGCGACGACGATGATGACAGCATTTACGGCGGGTCGGGCGACGACGAACTGCACGGTGGTCTCGGAGATGACGTGATTTACGGGCATCGCGGGCGAGACAAACTGTTCGGCGACGATGGCGATGATCACCTGTTCACCGGAAACGACGACGGCAACGAAGTTCACGGCGGCAACGGCAACGATGACGTGGATGGCCACGGAGACGATGACGGCCCCGGCCATACCTGATCCAGTGGGAATGAGAAAAGACTGGTTGTGATAGAAGCATCAGCGACAGACCGTTGTGCCGACAGCCAGTCTATTTCTCGAAAGCCTGTTCCCTGTGCCACAGCATGTCGGCGGGTACAGTGATCGGCTTTTCCAGAGATTCACGGATGGCTGGTGATTCGATCAGCAGTTGCAGATCTTCCGCCCCGTTACCTTCGAAGTATTCAATCTGCAGAGCGTGAAGGCCTTTTGCCAGGTACAGCATTTTTCCGCGTGGCAGTGAATGATGATTGCCGTCGTGATCGATCACCAGTCGACCGTTCAGTGACACCTTGCTGCCATCGTCGGACTGAATGATCAGTCGATAGACGGCGTCCTGAGGCACTTTCAGATACCCCTGCAGTCGAATGGCCAACTCATCTTTGCGATCCTGTCGCATCGTATTCAGATCAACCGTCGCAACCACTCCACTTCGTTCCGGCTTCACGTTGTCGAAGTTCGGCACCAAAGAATAGTGGCCATGGTAGAAGTCGAATTTCAGACCGGGTTTGAGTTCCGATTCATTCACATCAACGGAGGCGGCTTCCGGTTTCAGTGCGATGGGTCGAATTGTGAGATCAATGGCCTGCTCATTGCGTTTCAGGGAGATTCCGAACGGTCGACCGGCGGCCAGCAGGCGGGACAATTCCAGGAACCAGTCCACTCGATGCCGCAGAGTCTGGCCATTCACGGCAAGCAACTGGTCGCCAGAAAGAATTCCCGCTTCCATAGCCGGAGAATCGGCAACGACGTGGCTGACGACAGCCGAGAACTCATCCTGCTTTAGTTGCAGCCCGAGCCATTTGCCCGACCGGATTTCGGGTTCCAGAATTTCGTCAATCAACTGATGCACAACGTCTACGGGAATAGCGTAGCCGACGTTCTGTTCCTGTCGGATGCCTCCCCAGACGACACCAATCAGCTGGCCGTCCATGTTGATCAGGCCGCCGCCGGAATTGCCGCCATTGCTGGCCGCATCAAACTGAATGTACGTATCCCGTCGACTGTCCCGGTAGTTCGTCATGACCAGTGCGTTGGGTGCTCCGCTTAACACCGACTTCGCACTGATGATACCGGACGTAAACACCAGACCTCGACCGCCCGGGTTTCCGGCGACCACCACCGTTTCGCCATTCATGACGTCGTGACTGCGTCCCAACGGCACCGCAGGAAACGGGCCGTGTGAACGCAGCTTCACGATGGCCAGGTCCTTTTCGGGAAGTCGCCCCACCACTCGAAACGGTTCCGGCTTTTGATGCTCCGGAAGATCGGTTCCGATCAGAGCCAGACCTTCATTGGTGGGCAGGACGTGATTGTTCGTGAGCACGAAACCGGATGGATGAATCAGTGTTCCGGTTCCGCTGACCAGTCCACCTTTGGTCGGTACAAACAGAGCGACCGCTGACGATTCCATATTGCGGATCACCTTGACCAGCGGTGACAGACGCGGAGAATCTGCGGCGACCTGACCAAAACAAACGGATGGCATGACACCCGGAAATAAAGCCAGTACCCCGACGCTGAAGTAAACCAGTGGAAAGTTCGCCATGAGTTTTTTCAGGAGATAAAAGTGCATCCGCAGGAATAACGAATTCCCTCATCAGATGGACGAGGAATGGTTTCGAAACGGCAAGGAGGGTCGTAACCTGTGTAAGCTCAGAAACCATCCGGCAAGCGCCGCCGCACAGAAACCACCTGGGTTGTAAGATAATGGAACAACCGTTTCCGGAACATCTCCACGTTCCCACACTCCGACGATATCTGGTTCCGTTCGATCCCAAACGCGTGCCGCATCTGTTTGCTGACGTGCTGATTATCGGGGGCGGCATCGCCGGTATCAGAGCCGCTCTGGAAATCGATCCGTCGTTGCGCACGATCGTGGTGACGAAGGATCAGATTTCACAATCGAACAGCGCGTGGGCTCAGGGTGGCATTGCCGGAGTTCTGGATCCTCTGGACGACTTCGCCAATCACATCGCCGACACCATCGCCGCCGGCAAAGGCATGTGTGATCCGGACATTGTTGAACTGGTGATTCGGGAAGCGCCGGACCGCATTCGTGAACTGGCGGGCTTCGGAGCGTCTTTCGACAAGGTCAAAGGCGAACTGGCTCTGACGCTGGAAGGCGGCCACAGCCATCCGCGTGTCGCTCATGCTCTGGGCGACGCCACCGGCAAGGAGGTGATGAGAGCGATGCATCAGCGAGCGTTCGAGGCGGCTCATGTTGATGTCTGGCAGAAGACATTCACCATTGACCTGCTGACACGGGACGGCCAGTGCCGAGGTGCTTTGGTGTGGAATGCGAACCACGGACGAACCTTTGTCTGGGCCAAGCAGACGATTCTTTGTACCGGCGGCGCGGGTGCCATCTACCGCGAGACCACCAACCCGCCGATTGCCACAGCCGACGGACACGCTCTGGCCTATCGAGCCGGATGCGAGGTGCGCGACATGGAATTCATGCAGTTTCATCCCACTGTGTTGTACATCGCCGGAAGTTCCCGACATCTGATTACCGAAGCGGTTCGCGGCGAAGGCGCTCACTTGCTGGACTGCAACGGCTATCGTTTTATGGCCGACTACGATTCCGCCATGGAACTGGCTCCACGCGATGTTGTCAGTCAGGCGATTACTCGCCAGATGGCCAAAACGTCGCATCCCTGTGTGTATCTGGATCTGTCTCACATTCCGGCCGACCGCATTCGCAATCGCTTCCCTCACATTGGAAAGGTCTGCAGCGAATTCGGTCTGGACATCACCAAAGATCGTGTCCCTGTGCGTCCCGGTGCTCATTACATGATCGGCGGCGTCACGACGGATTCCGAAGGTCGTACAACGTTGCCCGGTCTCTGGGCCGCCGGAGAAGTTACGTCGACCGGACTCCACGGGGCCAATCGACTGGCCAGTAACAGTCTGCTGGAAGGCGTCGTCTTCGGTCTTCGCTGTGGCCGTAATGCTTCGAATGCCGCTCTGGCCAGTGACGACAGCTTTACGGCTCCGTCGCTGGTTTCTCTGCCGGGAATTCCTCACACCGCCGACGAGGCGTTGGACCTGACGGACATTCGCAACTCTCTGCGAAGTCTGATGTGGCGGAATGTGGGTATCAGTCGCAACGAACAGGAACTGATTGCGGCGCAGCATCAACTGGACTTCTGGGCCAGCTATGTCTGCCGTCGTGATTTGTCCGAACCGGCCGGATGGGAACTTCAGAACATGATGCTGGTCAGCCGCATCATGACGGCGGCAGCCCTGGCTCGACGCGAAAGCCGCGGCGTTCATTTAAGAAGCGACTACCCGGAAACAAAGCTCGAACAGGCTCGCCATATTACGGTGTCTTCCAGCGTGTAAGCCATCCGGACAGGTTTCCCGGCAAGAGCCTGAAAAGAAGTTCCTCCTCAAATCACTTGGGGGAAGTCGAGTCGGATGGAACGAAGCGACGTTCGGGAGAGGACCGGTGCCGAGTCGGCAGACAGGAGATCAGCACGACAGGCACCAGCGGCCTGTCAGTCGCGATTGCGACCGACACAGAACCGGTCGCAATCTCGGCGTCGTGCTGTTGAGCCAGCTTTTCCGGCAAGGAAAGAACTTGCTTAACCCGATGCCGCAGGCAAGGTTGATCGCAGCCGGGACGGGCCTCGCCCGCGGCATCGGGTTAAACGAAGAACCTCTTCACCGCGTTGGGCAGCCCCCTTTTTCGGACAGCCTCTGAACCTTGCCTGTGGCATGGGTCAAACGATGAGAAGTTCTTCAAACGCCGGACGAAGCCCTTGTCAGGCTCGGTCCAGGTAGCGGTTGAAGATGTTCTCCATCAGCTCCTGACGTCCACTGGCGTTGGTGGCGGCTTCGCCTTTCTGAAGCATCAGTGCTTCCAGATCGGCCAGAGAAGACTGACCGGCTTCGATCTTCTTGCCCAGCTCCGTGTCCCAGCTGCTGTATCGTTGAGTCACAAGTTTGCTGAGCGCGCCGTCTTCGATCATTTTAGCGGCGATTTTCAGACCGCGAGCGAACGCATCCATGCTGCCGATGTGAGCGTAAAACAGATCGATGGGTTCAAAGCTTTCGCGTCGAACTTTGGCGTCGAAATTGACGCCGCCCGGCGACAGACCGTACTTCAGCAGCACCAGCATGATCTGAGTGGTCAGGTAATAGTTGGTGGCAAACTGGTCGGTGTCCCAGCCCAGCAGCAGGTCACCGGTGTTGGCATCGATCGATCCCAGCGCGCCCTGCATGCCTGCGTATTCCAGTTCGTGCATCATTTCATGACCGGCCAGAGTGGCATGGTTGGTTTCGATGTTCAGCTTGAAGTGATCCAGCAGATCGTAGGTTCGCAGAAAGTTCAGACAGGCGGCGGCATCCGAATCGTACTGATGCTTGGTCGGTTCTTTGGGCTTGGGTTCAATCAGAAACTGACCTGTGAAACCAATTTCCTTCGCGTAGTCGACTGCCATGTGAAAGAAGCGTCCCAGGTGATCCAGTTCCCGCTTCATGTCGGTGTTGTACAAACACTGATAGCCTTCTCGACCGCCCCAGAAAACGTAGTTTTCGCCACCCAGTTCCCTGGTCACTTCCAGAGCTTTTTTGACCTGAGCCGCCGCGAATGCAAAGGCTTCCACATTGCAGGACGTTGCAGCTCCATGCATGAATCGAGGATTGCTGAACATGTTGGCGGTGCCCCACAGCAACTTCACGCCGGTTCGCTGTTGCTCTTCCTTCAGCACCTTGGCCACGGCATCCAGATTGGCATTTGTTTCTTTCAGCGAACCACCTTCGGGGGCGACGTCACGGTCGTGGAATGCATAAAAGGGAGCATCCAGCTTCTCGAAGAATTCGAAGGCCGCGCGAGCACGGTTGCAGGCGTTCTCGACGGATTCACTACCGTCATCCCATGGGCGCACCATGGTTCCGCCGCCGAACGGATCGCTGCCGGTGCCGCGAAACGTGTGCCAGTAGACGACCGTGAACCGCAGATGATCCTTCATCGTTTTGCCGGCGACGACTTCGTCCGGGTTGTACCAGCGAAATGCCAGTGGGTTGTCGGAATCCGGGCCTTCATACGTGATCTTTGAGACTTCTGGAAAGTGGCTCATTGCTGGACAACCTTTCAAATGCGATACTTTTTTACATGATTTTGCCGAGCAATCCGGCTGACTTCAATCGGAGGGTCTGAAGCTGATCAGGCGACTGCCTGCGGCAAAAACGGCGAAGTCTGCCTTCGCGCTGAGCCGTATTCTGAGAAGTCCTGCCGGGATCTCCAGTAGACATCGCGCATACTGTCAGAGTTTTTTTACATGTTTGATGGCCGTTCTGTTCCGCTGTTCTCAATATGACTCGCCGATCCGTTGCTTTATTGATTGAAACGTCCAACGGTTACTGCCGGGGATTGCTGGAAGGCATCATTGAGTATGCTCGGCATCAGGCCGACTGGTCCATCCACCTGAATGAACAGGAACGAGGTGCTCCGCCGCCGGACTGGCTGTGGTCATGGAAGGGCGATGGAGTGATTGCTCGCGTCGAAACGGATTCCATCGGCCAGCGGCTGAAGCAGTTGCCGCTTCCGATTGTCGATCTGAGTGCCGCTCGCCATCTGAAGGGCATACCGTGGGCCGATACAGAAGATCGAGCGATTGTGCAGCTGGCCGTGGATCACTTTCTGGATCGACAGTTCCGCAGTCTGGCTTACTGTGGTGATCCGGGCTTTGCATGGTCCAACAGCCGCCGTGACCATTTTCGTCACTTCACGGAAGAGCAGGGTCTTCGATTTTTTGAACATCAGGTGACTCACCGATACGACCGCGATTACCAGCTGGATCAGGTCAAGCGAGCTCTGGCCGCATGGCTGATGTCTCTGCCGCGACCGACGGCCATTATGGCCTGCTATGACTTTCTGGCTCAGCAGATTCTGGATGTCTGTCGATCTCACAGAATTGCGGTTCCGGAAGAGATCGCGGTGCTGGGCGTCGACGACGACCATCTGATCTGCGAATTGAGCGAACCCACATTGTCCAGCGTCATCCCGGATACTCGCCGCACCGGCCGCGAGGCTGCTGAACTTCTGGAACGCATGATGAATCACGAACCGGTGGACATCGACCGCCCCCTGATTACTCAGCCACTGGGAGTTCGACAGCGTCAGTCGACCGATACGATGGCGATTGATGATCCGGACATCGCGGTGGCCCTCAGCTACATTCGCCGTCATGCCTGTGACAACATTCGAGTCGCCGATGTGCTGCGTCAGACCAGGCTGTCACGACGAGCTTTCGAGCATCGCTTCGTGAAGTGTGTCGGACATACCCCGCACGAAGAAATCAATCGTGTTCGCATGGACCGTATTCGAATTCTGCTGACCGAAACGGACGCGTCGGTTCAGGAAATCTCCCGCCGTGCCGGTTTCGAATACCCCGAATACATGGCCGCTGCCTTCAAACGCTGCACCAACCTGTCCCCCACCGACTACCGAGCGCGCCACGCCCCAAACCAGTCCCGGTAGTTTATCGCCATCGATTCTTCGTGGACTTGTTGATGAGCTTTGCGGCCGATTCCGGAGACATTCAGCAAACGAGACCTTTCTCTAATGGAGACGCGGCCGGGCGGAATGTTAACTGTTGCCGTGTCTCACGGTTTCCTTTGCCGCAGATAACTTCCAGGAGTGCAGTGGATGTCCGGTATCCTTGAATCGAAAAAGGTAGTGATTGCCGGAGGCAGCGGTTTCGTTGGTGTGTCGCTGGCGTGGCATCTTTCCGGACTGGGGGCCGATGTTGTGATCTTGTCACGTGGCGTGCCGAGGGCGACTGGTACGTGGAGACATCGAGAATGGGACGGACGAACTCTCAGCGAATGGACGTCTGAAATCAATGGGTCCGTCGCCGTCGTGAATCTTGCAGGTCGCAGTGTGGATTGCATCAAGACCCCCGAACATCGGGATGAAATTCTTCGGTCACGCGTTGAATCCACACTCGTTCTTGGAAAAGCGATGCGAAGCATCGATTCGCCTCCGCCGGTCTGGGTACAGATGAGTACGGCGCACATCTATGGAGACCCACCGAAGGCACTGTGCGATGAAGATTCGGCTTTGGGATATGGTCTTGCTCCGGACGTTGGTCGAGAGTGGGAAGGGGCGTTTCTTGAAAGCGTCCTTCCTGCGCAGCGTCCGGTTATCCTGAGGGCTGGTTTTGTGCTGGGGCGAAATCGCGGCGCTGGCATGGGAGCGTTGAACCGACTGATGCCTTTGGTACGATTTGGTCTTGGTGGACGCGTAGGCCGTGGGCAACAGGGGATGAGCTGGATTCATGAAACAGACATGAACCGACTCTTCGAGCGAGCAATCACAATGCCGCAAATGCAGGGCACCTACGTCGCTTCAGCCCCGAACCCCGTTTCTCAGGTTGAATTCATGCGAGAACTACGTCGCGTTCTCGGAATGCCTTTCGGTCTTCCGGCGTCGTCCTGGATGGTTCGATTGGGCGCGAATCTGTTGTTGCGGACAGATCCGGAACTCGCACTTTACGGACGATATGTCCATTCAAAACGCCTCGAACAGGAATCCTTCGAATTCCATTGGCCAACAATCCGTGAGGCACTACAGGACGTCTGCAGCTCGAAACAGGTCTCAGGCGTCTGATCCGCAAGGGAGACGACCGTTCTTGTGTTCCTGCGGACGAGATGCCGGGAAATACCGGTGCCGATTATGGTGCGGCTTCGATCAGGTCAGGGTGTTCGCTGCCGGTTTTCAGGCGGGACCAGTAACCGGCTTTTTTCCAGAGGACTTTGCCGGCTTCGGAGCATCTCAGCGGGGGCGACGTGCTGGCTCCGGCCAGCCAGTGCCATTGCCGAATCATCTGTTCCTGCCACACCAGCAGCACGGCGTCGGCAGCATCAAGAGTTCCGTACACGAACAAACCGCCGCGGGAGGTGTTGGCGTCGGTTCGACGACCGGTTCCGCCAGTGTTTCGTCGTAAAAGACGTCAAGGTCCTGCACAGCCTTCAGAAACAGTTTGTGTCGAACGTCTGCGGCGGCCTTCGGACCAAACGACTTTCGCAGGGCGACTTTGTTCAGCCCATCGGAAGTCGTCAGCCGGAAATCATCGCCGATGACGTCGCCACAGGTGACACTGTAGACTCCGTTGCCTCCAAAACCGTCCGGGGTTGATCGGTGATCTGAGAAGATTCTTCTCGACGACGAATCCGATCGAGTCGACGTCCAGCCGCTGTCGAGACATCACTCATCGAGTCAAACGCTGTCGAGACGGCGACATGCGTCACCGCTGGTGCCTTTCAGGTCTGCTTCGAGCCGACGAAGGCTTCCGAAAAATCCGAGGCTTCAGGGATCTTCCCCAGCTGCCAGAGTTCCCGATGCAGCTCTCTGGTGACAATCAAAACTCTTCTCAGTGTGATCTTCTCTCAGCCAAACCGTCTCTCACGATTCAACTACGAATCGGAAATCCTCCATGTCCGGACAGAACCGGTATAGCGTTTCTGCAAGTTTTATCGGATCGGGCCCTGGGATGAGCAGTGTGATAACGACTGCGTTCTCGTGACAGTCCATCCGACGGGATGGGTATTCCTGATAGAAATTCCTGAACCGGGAAAAGACTTCGTCCGTACCTGACTGCACTCTGTTCCGTCTGCCCCATGAGTCACTTCCTGCTGTCGTCACAATACGGACATTCAGAACGGACATTCAGATTTTGAAAGGGAGGCCAGAAATGCTGTACTTAATCGAGGATTCCATCCCAAAACATGAGCAGTCCGTCATCCGCCTTCACTGCTTTGACGTCGCCGTCCTGAGACACAATCAACCCAATCGCGTGTTCACACTTGTGGCAAAGCGAAAACACCGACTGGTGTCGCAATCCCCATTGGTCGCACGGATACCTGCTCCCGCTCACAGCATCAAGCACTGTCGCTCCAGGGGACAGCAGGGCTGGAAATCTGACTCCAAAGCCCTGAATTCGCAGATGACCATCCAGAAGAACAGCTCCGTCGGCTGCCGCCAGCAAGCTGATTCGGCTGATGCCACGAACCAACTGCCGACTGGTCCGGTAGAGGTCAAGTTGAGTGTGGCATCTTTCCACTTCGGCAGCCTCACTGTCTGAATTTGACTCACGAAGCGAATCATTGAGAAGTCCGTAAGCCAGGAACTCACCGGCAAGTCCCGTATCTTCAGACACGGTATAGGTGACATGGGCGAGCTGTTCGTTGAGTGGCACGAGCGAAATCACGACACTTCCCCCATGTCGTGTCAAACGAATTCGTTCCAGAATGGCCAGGATAGAGGTCCTGTAGATGTTTAACGATGTTCGGTGTTCAACAGTCGATTTTTCCAAACGGGACGGGCTTCGAAGGAGATTGGCCTTCGGCAGTTCGTCGATCATTTGGTGAAAGAATCTTCCCAGTGGATTCTGATCGGACTGGAACGGGTCTTCCTGAGGAAAGATCACTCGCCCATCTCTCAGTCGCACCAGTCTGGTTCGACCTTGCGAGATCGTGAGGGCTCCCGGTCGTTCAATGGTGATCGTCAGGCAGTCGGGCGGAAAATCGGATAATTGAATTGGAACTGCGGGAGGGTCACCGGAGGAGTGTTGCACCCACGCGTGTCCATAATCGAAGAATCCCCATATGCGAAGCGTTCCATCCATCTGACCGCAACCGATAACGGTTTGCCGATGTTGCGTCACGGGTGCTAAGCGGACGAGTTCCGAATCAGTCAACACGACGGGATGGCTGAGACGCAGGGCCCCTTGCGGAACATTCGAGCAGGAAGCATAGGCGACGACGCATTGCACGGCACGCTGCTCACTCGTCCGAGAAGATGCGTGGTAGCAGATTTCCAATAGACATTGCAGAGTATGATCCTCAGGCAACTCGTATTGTTGTTCAGGAACCACTTCCCAGCGGCTTTTGATGGGTGCGATCAGATCTCTCGGAAAAGCGAAATCAGCCATGGTCCATTCATGCATCCTTGTTCAGCAGGGGTGATGTTGTCGTGCGTGCGACGATCAGTCAGTGGTGATTGTATGTAACATCGGGTCCGGAAAATTCCTGACCTCGTTGTCTTTAGTCATCAGGCCTTCGTCGACTTAAGCTCTAACATGGCGCAGAGATTCCGTTCAATGGTGGCCGAGATGTCATCAAGCGGCAAATGGCTCAGATTGTTTTCTGAGAATGGATTCTCAAGTTCCACACCAATCTGATCGAGCGTGAGCAGAGGATATGCGACCAACATGGTGATGACCGGTATTGACCACACCGTATCACTTATACGCAAAAGGGCTATTGGCAACAAAAGCAGGAATAGCAGGATGAATCGCCTGATGGTAATGGAATAGATCCGTGGCAGCGGCGTCGCCAGGATTCGTTCGCACGCCCCAATATGATCCATCAACAAAGCTCGCTCCCGGTCGATCTGCATGAAGGAGTACCCATCCATCGCAAACCGTTCGGTGGCGTCCCGCAGTAACTCGCCGATTCGCAATGACACAAAACCTGGCATGTGAGTCGTTGCCGCCAGGTCCTTCGCATTCTCATTGCCGATGAGATCTCCAAGATGAGCAGACGGCGGTTCACCTCGAAGGCTGTGGTGAGCGACATGGGAAAAAACCGAAGTCCACCGAACCACATGCTCTCTCCATTCTGAATCATGTGGTCCGTAAGCCATTGCACTGATGACGAGATTGCGTGATTGATTGACAATACCTCCCCACATTTTTCGAGCTTCCCACCAACGGTCATATCCTGCATTCAATCGAATAACGAGGAGAATCCCCAATACCGCTCCAGCGAATCCCAGTGGGCTGATGTCGAGATTAACGGAAAGGCCGAACATGTGTTGCATTAGCCGTGCAATGACGCAGACAACGCTGCCAAGCAGGCCAAAGACGATGATTGACGGCAGAACATGAACAGTAACAGACCCCTGAAGGGCAATTGCCTCCCGCCAGAATCCCTTACGAGTTTGGTAACTTCTCATCATATCCTGTCCCGAAGTCAGATAGTCTGATGCGGCTTTCGCCGAATACTATTTGCAATTTCCGGAGTGTGGTGTTCGGATAATTTCATGAACTGCCCACTCTCCACGTCGTAGGCGAACACCTTGCCTGTCTCGATGACGTATACCCATCCGTGTAGATGAAGATCGCCTTTCACAAGACGTGAGCCGACGGCTGGAAATGTCCGCAGGTTCTCAAGTTGGACGAGAACATTTTCCTCGATCGTTGCGTTCAGCAGAGCCGCTCCTTCAAGGTGAGTGTAATTGTCTGAAATGATTCGGCGGGTCATTTCCGCGTGGGAGAGCCAGGAAGAAACATCGGGAAGCGACACCACCGATTCCGGGTGAAGCAATCCTCGCATGGCTCCACAGTGTGAGTGACCACAGATGATGATGTCCTTGACACCAAGAGCACTGACGGCAAACTCGATCGTCGCTGCTTCTCCCCCGATACCGGCGCCGTGCGGTGGGATGATATTTCCGGCATTGCGAAGAATGAAAAGATCGCCGGGTTCGGCGTTGGTCAACAGAGTGGGGTCAATGCGTGAGTCAGAACAAGTGATAAACAGCGTGTCGGGATGCTGTCCCTCCGACAATCGTTCGAACAACGTTTGCAGTGGCAGAAAACTCTCTTTCTGAAAGCGATGAATTCCGTCAATCAGCTTTTGCACGGCGGTTCTCCTGAAGTACTGACTCCCCTTGCCACGCGTCGCAAATCGCTGAAGCTTCCCGTGTCCGACGGTCAACAACGGAGGCGCCGTACGGGGAGGTGAAACGTAGTCCTGTTAAACTGCGAGCGAGTGTGAAGCGGCATGAGCTTTGAAAATGCTCGACTCTGCCGACAGTCTCTCCGGCTGATGCCGGGTTGGTGAGCCGCTCCGGTTTCCGTGCTTTGTTCTGATGCATTGAAAAGAAACCAGCACATGCCTCAGCGACCATCCTGGTGAAAGCCGAGCGTTGGGCGCATGCAGCATTCCCCGATGGATAGGCAACACAATATGAGGAACAACGCGACCGGCGGAGAAATCGTGGAAGCTCAAAAAGTGTTGATTGCGGAATTCACGATTCACGGATTTTTTTTGAATCGAAAAGAGATTTACTATTCATTGGCTTCGGCAACATCTCCGGAATCAAAGTGGCATACCAGGACTTATTCAGAGCCAGTCGCTCGTCCTGAGAGGGATCTCGATCCGAAACGTCCAGTGAAGACGTGTGAATGCCCAATAACCGCCAAACGCTTCTGTCGGAATTCTCGGGCTTCAGGTCGTCGCGAATCCTCGCGATGATCGGGGATCCGCTCATGCCGCGATGCAGGCGTCCATCTGTCAGAAAATATGGCTGGCCTTTGAACGGATGAGGAAATGAACTGGCGATGCTGGCTCGCCGGACGATGGGTAAGTGATGAACCGTGTCGTGAAACCCCAGAGGAAATCCGAGGATCAGGGCATCTTGTCCCAACGCGAGGGGCGTGCTCTGACAAAGAATATCCTGGCGAAGGAACGGGCGAACAACATGCCTGCTGAGAACATAGGGCTCGTTGATCGCAACTGCGACAATGTCGGCATCTTCACACGCGGTGCACTGATACCACTGCCGAACACCGCCGACATAAAGCGGTATCGACAGCTCGTTGATGTTTTGCAAATTCCGATCGTCGACATGAAGCGAGACGTGCAACGAATCGGGATGATGCCCGGCGGACGGATTGTGGACCACGTGCTGTGCCGTGACAAGGTACAGGTACCCATCCTGCTGGTAGAAGAATCCTGTGGCGTTTGTCAGGCAGCGTCCGGCTACCATGGTCCACACTTTCACAACGTGCAGCAGCATCTCTTCGACAACCGGCATCGCATACTGGCTCGCGGAGTCGTTAGAAACGATGTGAGACGTCATGGTGTGCCTGTGCCCTTTCATGTGGAGATACAGTGTTGCGGCGGTCACCCTTGTCCGCCAACGTCGATTTCGAATGAGTTCTGTGGGTCGAGGTGGTCTGCAAGATCATTGTCAATTTCCTCCGTCCCGTAAGTGTTCTTCGACTCCTCAAACATCGCCTTAATGCCTTCGAAGTCGAGGATTCGATTGGCGAGGATGCCGCACTGCACAAATCCTAGCCAGCGGTGAAGTTTGGTGACGGGCCATTCATCGGAATGCTCTACGATCTGCTCGCACATCCAGAACAAATGTTTCGAATGAAGAGGTTGGGGGAGGCCTGAAGCACTCGACGCGGAGCTCCCTAAATGAGCCTTGCACTGCTCAGCCATGGCTGCGATCAGAAGTCGTCTGTTGTTCATTGTGACTTTCCTTTGCTGGCACAACATGGAACCGGGAAATTGATCAGGGATTGGGCGTCCCTGCTCGCTGAACCTGGCGCGGCAAGGACCTGGCAATGCCCTCCCTCGGACTCCCACACCGCAACCTGGTCGGCCATTTCCGACGGTCGTCCTGTGGCCGAAGCGCGATGTGCCTGATTGAACTCCCGGCCCGCTCGAACTCGTTGGTTCCAGAGCGAACCCGCCCCATCCCAGACTCGTAGCTGGCCGTTCCGAAATGCTGTCGCAACAGCTGGTGGAATCTGTGCTTCTGCAAGGACGAGCGACGCAAGGTGTTCGGTCGTAAGGGCCACCATTTCCTGTTGACGTGCGATAGCCATCGCACGTCGTCGTTCCGCAGCTGCGCGTGCGACACGAATATCGGCATTCGCCTGATCGATCCGCAACCTTGCACCGATATTCGTTCCAACGTCGATGTCGGCGATATCGATCGAGATGATGGAATAAGATGTCTGAGAGTCCAGCCCTTTGGCAATCACCTGACGCACGATGAGTTTGGGATCTCGAAGTGCCTGCTGGTAATTGTCGCAGGATCCGATCGCCGTAACAATGCCCTGACCAACGCGCGCAATCACTGTTGGTTCCGCTGCCCCGCCGATCAGCTGGGAAAGATTGGTCCGGACCGTCACGAGTGCCCGAACCTTAAGTTGAATGCCATCCCGGGAGACGCCGTCCAAAGTACGAATCTCTCCGGATTGCTGAAGTGGACAATGAATCACTTTCGGATTGACGCTGACCTGGACTGCATCCAGGATATCGCGGCCAGCCAGATCGATGGCTGCCGCAGTATTCCAATCGAGTTTTATGTTCGCCCGATTCGCCGTGATCAATGCGAGTGTGACCCGGTGGACGTCACCTCCCGCGAGGTACTGCGCTTCCATTGCATTCGTCGAGATCGTAGTCAGGCCCGACTGGACTGCCATAATTTTCGCCCGGACGATGGCCTTTGGATCAACTTTTCGCAAAGGCATGAGAATCAGCGACAAAACAGCCCAATATCTGTGCCGGAAACACAGGCTTGCAGCCACAACATCAGGTACTGGGCGAGCGAAAGCATTAGAACGATGCTGCCGATCGCAAAAATCAGGAGAATCCAGAACGTCGTCATATTATGTTCCCAGAGGTGCGGACGTGCATCATCGAAGCGACCCCACGCAGGA
Source organism: Planctomycetaceae bacterium (assembly GCA_020426485.1). Classification (GTDB taxonomy): domain Bacteria; phylum Planctomycetota; class Planctomycetia; order Planctomycetales; family Planctomycetaceae; genus JAGQPY01. Next base: position 1,624 of record JAGQPY010000043.1, on the reverse strand, counting down.
CTTTGGCGAAGTCCATCACACCAACCGGCTTCACGAGGTACATGTTACATCCGGCATCCAGAGCACGGCGTTTGTGTTGTTCGTCGTCCAGGCCCGACAGTGCGATCAGCACAACCGCGTCCAATTCTGCGTGCTTCCGCAGTTGGTAAGCGACCTCGTATCCGTCGTGCTCACCCATCATCAGGTCGAGGAAGACGACCTGTGGACGATTCTGCAAAATCAGTTTGATAGCCGTCAGCCCGTTCGTGGCGACTGAGACCGACTGCCCAATCCTGCGCAGCAGCTGCGCGAGCAATTGTCCCAATTCGCAGTCGTCATCCACGATCACGATGCGATAGGTGGGGACGATCCCCTCCAATAAGTGTGTCGGGACAGTGAGCGGCAAAGATTTGTTCTCGCTACCGCAATCGCCCCCATTCCAAGTCGGCAGATGTACCGTTATTTCGCAGCCATGACCGACACCGCCACTTTGAGCTGCCACGGAGCCACCGTGGGACTGCACGATGGCTTTCACCAGTTTTAGTCCGATACCCAGACCGTCATTCACAGGCCCTTCGGTCACGTTTGCGATTGAGCCTGCCTCAAAAACTGATGCCAGCGCACGTTGGTCAATTCCACAACCATTGTCGCTGACCCGTACGGCTGCACTTCTTGACTGGAGTTCAACCGAGATACAAAGGCTGCCGTTCCGACCAGTGAACTTCGCTGAATTCTGCAGCAGGTTTGCAAAGACCTGAACCAGACGAGCTGAATCACCAAACACGATGATTGGGGCATCCGGCAAACTCACGGAGAGAGTATGCCCTCTGTTGTCGATGGCAGGTCGGATTTCTTCACAGGCTTCTTCAATGACTTCCTGAAGCGAAATGCGTTCGCATTGAACGGACAGATGTCCACGTCCAACGCGTGCTGAATCAAGCAGATCGTCACTCAAACGCGTCAGTTGCTTCACCTGTCGGTCCATGATATGGCGCAGGTCATCCATCAATTCCGGGTGACTCATGCACCAGACGTCCAAAGAATTTCGCAGGGCTGAAAGGGAATTCCTCATTTCGTGCCCCAGCATGGCCAGGAATTCGTCCGGGCGGCTGCCGTCACCGGGAACGACTGCGGCTGATGTTGAAGCATGACCGGTTCGCTGTAGTTGAAAGTCGCTTACCGTGGTTGCTGCCTGCTCCACAATTGTCATACCTGATCGATTCATCACAGTCCTTTCAACACAGGCTCTCTTGCGTCAAGGCCTCACACGACTTCGATGTCGTTAGCCAATATCCGCAGGCCGAACATTTGCATTGCCACAACCTGCGCCATCTGTTTGTCGTAATATCTCCTCGCACGCCCTCGCAGGATGAGACCGTCCGGGCAGTGTTCGACTTCGAAGTGTCCCAGAGAACAACCGGATGGCGCTTCCACACGTGTGATGAGTTGATCACGTGCGGCGTCATTTGGATAAGCGCTGTCCTTGGTCTCAAGTAAATCCATTTTTGGTTGGGCACCCTCACAAAACCGGGACTGGCTCCCGCGACGACGGCAGAAACCCTGCGAAACACCGATCGGAAAGGGTGCCTGTCCCGGTTCTGTGAGCGGTTCTTAGTAAGTAAAGGCAGATGAATGATGCGTCGCC